>NZ_PEII01000019.1:0-98088 GCF_002750415.1 Paenibacillus sp. LK1 | reverse complement strand
TTCGGACAGGGGTTCGACTCCCCTCCTTTATCTGAACCCTTGTCCATACAAAACCACAACAATTACTGCTGAACAGGGGTTCATCAAGGTCCCATTAAAGCAGGCCTGTTTCTTCCGGACCTCACTGAGGGCAAGAATGTGGTTGGAGGTTGGAGCTGCTTTAGTGATCTGCTGGTTGAGACAGTTCGTTACTCGTTGCTGGGGTAAAGGGTCTGACCATTCTCCTTTAGCATAGTTACGAAGTGAATTGGATTACGATTCTTTTGCTACTATACTACTATATATTACTAGGGTCTCCTCAGGATTTACAAAGGAAGAAACAATAGTATTACATCAAAATATTTATTCTTCTTCTGATAAAAGATCGGAGGGAGATTCTTCTAAGCTCCTTAAATATTCTAAATAGGGAGGATACCATTCCAAACTCCATTCTTTTTCTTGACATAGATAGAATAAGTGCTCTTCTGTAATTGCAGCTGAATCTGTAATAATTCTGTGGGTAGATTTATTAACAACTAGCCCATTTTCGGTGTCTAATGCTTGGTCCCTAAACTTTGCTTTGCTTCTAATATGGGAAAACTCAGCAGATTTTTTCTCTAGAGACTCTCCAGTTAGCTCATCTATTGTAATTTTAAAAAGTTTGATTCTTTTTTTCTTTAGTTTGGAGAGTTGCTCTTCCATGAATTCTTGGTATTCTCCTCTGAGAACTTTTGCTTTGTCAGAGTCCCTTGCTGCTTTTAAACATTCTTCTGAAAAAGAGAGATATACTCCCCTTGTTTTTAATCCAGATTCTTCAATAGATTTAAAAATTTGGCCTGCCACTTGATGACCGCTAACAAATATTTCACCCTCGTATTCAATTTTATCACTAGAGCCTAATGTTTCGATAAAGAATCGAGCAGATTGTACATCAGTCCGAAGGATTGTACTTAATCCGGTTGCAGCAATCCATAACTCGCCTTTATCATTCAAATAGGCATGAACGTTAATAGAATTTCGAATACTTGTAATGGTGCCCTTATGGGCCCTGGATGGTACAGGCGGTACTTGGATATTAATTTGATTAACCCAATTAATTGGTATTAGTTGTTTGTCTTGTTCTGCCACCCTGTTTCATCCCTTCGTATAATTTATTGACTTCACTTGTTGCCTCACTTGCAAGAGGGTGCTTGCAGATATCCGGGTGGAGCTTTTTAATCATTCTATTTCTCCAGCGGGTTGCAATCTCTTTATTTTTATAGAAGAATTCACTTATTCCTAGGTATTTTAATCGTGTATCTCCATCTAATTTCAGAATGTAGAAAATTAACTGGTCAATATCTGATTTGAAAAAATCAATTTCATTTGTATACGTGCTCTCGAGATTGTCTGTGTGACTTTGATTGCCCATTTTTTTTGAAGCTTTTCGTAAACTGAGAAGAGTATGAAAAAGGTCATTCCAACCCTTTCCTTTAATTAAGACGCTCTCCCCCAAAATGTTTGCCATTTCCCTTTTTACTTCATTAAAAGAGCCAAGCTTCTTCAGATCCTCTATTGTTTTAACCTCGACCCATTCCATTTAATGTCCTCCTTTTTGGATATGATTATATTATTATAATACTCGAAATTATGAGAAATTAACTACAAACATTAGAGTTGGTTTAGACTTTGAATTTCTTCTATTTTAACCACTACATAAGGTTCAGGATCTATACCCCCCTAATGGGTATTATGAATAGCAGTTAAATTTAATCTCGTAACTATCCAACAAATGCGGCAACATATGTTCCGTACGTAGTCATTCGCCTGTTTTGTAATAGAAGGAAGTAATAAACAATTTATGTTTAGGGAGGTCTTTAAGTGGCATCTAGACATTAATAAAGGTGATCGTTACAACCCGCACGAGAGAATTACAGGTGTTGGTGGTAAGAATGCTGACGGAACCAGATGGCATATCACTCAAGAGAATGCTATTCAACGTAAAGTAAGAAGTGGGCTTTCTATGTTGCTGGTGGAAGAACAGTTGATATCATTGTCGCGAAGAACCAATACAGACATAAATACTTAAAGAACGTCACGGATAGGATACAACCAGACAACATTCTGAGCTTATCTGAGTGCCCTGTTTAAGCCAACTTCCCAAACAATCGAATCATCACACTCCGTATAGTTGTGGTTTTGCACAGCCACAGCTCGGTTTTCTGAATCTTTGTCCTTGCAAAACCACAATGGATAATATCGGACCAGTTTCGAATAAATTAAATACCTAGGATTATGTAGCATCCTCGGTATTTAGATAATGTGTCGGTTAGTTATCATTGAAAATGTTTGACATTCAGCGAACTAGTAGAATAAAATAAATTTGCAAAACAAGGATGGCAATTGTTGGTGAGTTACCGTGATGCGGAGTTGGCATTTTGATGCCTGCAATGTGTTCGGGAGTAATCCGACTAGGCTTCAGCCGTATGCTCAACAGGGCATGCATGTCAAACGACATAAGTTAGTGGAGCTCATTAATCTCCATAAATTTGTGCAAAAATTTGGCGTGCCTTAGCAAGGCGTCTTTATTTTGCAAAAATTTATAGGAGGTTTTTTTGTGTTTATAAAAGTGAAGGGGTTTATTAAGACCTTTAAAAAACGTGCCAGTAAACCAAGCTATTGGGTAATTGTAACTACTCGTATCATTATCGGTGTGGCTGTAGCGATTGTAGCCCGTTACATTTTAAACTAAGTGAATTATAAAAATGGAGCCAGTTCTTAAGATTGCTGTAAAAGGTGTGTTTTCTCAGGAAGGCTCTGATTGTTAATTAGAGTTTGATCGATAAACAACAGAAAGCTCGTTTATAACAGCTTCACAGGCTAAAAAGCGAGCCTTTTTGTTTTTGTAAAATTATTGCATGCCTTTTGCAGTACCTTTTTCGTAAGCGCTGGTTAGTAATCCATAATAATGTATTGATACTTGGCGATTCGCTAAGAGTGGTCTAAGTTGTAAATTTAGTGTATTGATTATTGATAAATTTCTCGTAATGGAGCCACGATGTATTAGGGAGTAAGCTGATGCTGCTTCTGCTTTATGTCCAACAGGACGCGCATGTCAAACATCATAAGTTAGTGGAGTTCAGTAGTCTCCAAAAATTTGCGCGAAATTTATCGTGCACTTAGCAAGATGTCTTTATTTTGCAAAAATTCACAGGAGGTTTTTTTATGTTTAATGTGCAATCTTCGCCAAACGGGAAACCTAGTCATGAAGAGAAAGATTACCCAGCGATAGCTGTCATAGGTGGTAGTGGAGAAGGGAAAAGTACAACAATTGCTGGTTTAAGTAATCCCGGTTTTCAGGAAAGTATGCTTCTCTTTGCTGGTGAAGGTAATACAACTTCTTGCATATCGAGAATTGTGATTAACCCTGAGTTGAACAAAGCTGATATTGTAGTGAATAAATTTAAAAGCAAAGAAGAAATTCGAGTTGAATTGGAACGTCACTTTAAAACTTCTTTAGTTTCGGAACTAAAGAATAGCTTGTCGAGTAGACCGAAAAAGGAATCAGAGCATAGACGCTTTTATGCAGAAGCAGTAGGGAAGAAACTATCACCTATTGATGCTACCTTTAGAATTGACAAGTTGCTTCAAGGTTTTGAAGATGCCTGGGTTAGATACCAAGAAATTATGGTGTCTAGTATAGAGTTCATTGATAAGCAGGCTGACTTGTCTTTCAGAAATAACTATTTTGATTGTTTGAAAGAAGAAAAGAACGAAGCAAATCGTATGATTGATACATTTATTGATCAGAAAATGTTTCCACATGAAGAGAGCGTAAGTGGTGTTGATGAGAATAATACTATTTTCCAACTGTTAAATGAACTTTGCGATTTGGTGTACGACAAAGCAATGGACTGTCTTCGAAATGCAGGTTTTCAATTAGACGAAAATTCAGCTGCTGCTTATGCTTTTAATAAATCATCTGAGGACTTTAAAATCAGTGTCCAAGCTGTTACCAACTCCAAAAGAGTGACTGCACCAAGTGCAGCTTGTATCATCAAGGAAATGGTGCTTCGTGTTCCTGGTCCAGGGTTACAGATAGATAACGGAATGATTGAGACAGCTTACTGTGTGTATGATGTTGTAGGATTTGATAATGATGGAATTGATAAAATTCCAGAGCGTGTTCAAGAGGCGCTACTTACGCCTGTTTTGTATGATGCAATTCTCTTTGTGCGGAGCACTGCATCACCAGCCGCGAGGAATCGTGATTATTTAAAAGCCATAAAACATTCCGTACGCCCGAGCAAACTTTTAATAGCAGTTACACATTTCGATCGTACCTCTATTTTTGAGCAAGATGAAGACCCCACTCCGGAGATAATGCAAAAACAGATTTCTCAGATCAAAAATGACACAATGGATTTGATTGAATCTGTGATTGATATGGAATGCCCTGTGAAGTTACCTAATAAGCCGGATATAATTTGCTTTGCAAACATCGTGCGTAAAAGTCGGTTGGGAGAAGATGCAGTTGTGTTCTTTAGGGAGAATGATCCTTATCAAATGCTAAGGATGTCCATTTCCAAAGCATTTGTCCAAGTTCGACCTAAGATAAAAGACCATAACATTCATCAGAGTCAAAAAGGAAAATTCTTATTAACTAAAGAGCCTCTTAATGAGATTATTGGTCAGATAATTAATGGCCTGACCAGTAGCATAAACGATGAATACAGTGTTTTACGGGATCGCTCCAATAAACTTCATCATTGGACTGTTGATGCAGTTCTATGGAATCTTTATCATGGTCGGCCACATGTATCATATGCTCAAGTCTGGGAAAATGTTAGTATTAAGACCTTCTCGAACTTTATTAGGATTTGCATGGAAAACCTGACACCATCAAAAATCGAAATAGGAGTGCAGATGGGAAAGTATTCAGACCGTGTGAAGCTGGAATTTGAATCAAATCTTAAACTTGAGTTGGATCAAGTAGCTCGTAAAATTTTTCTGGAATCTGTGGACTCCTCCCAGACAAATTCCTGTAAAGAGACTATACTGCAACTTGCACGTACATCTAAGTACAATAAGTGGAAAATTTTTGATGATCTCCGTAAATGTCTCTTGAATGCAGTAAGCCAACAAAGCTATTTAAAGGATTTGCTTGATTCAGCCGTTGAGAATGCCAATAATTCTACGTATTCTCGGCTTTTCCTGTGAATTTTTCACAAGAGTATTAAAGATGGAAGTGTTCAGTTGTTTGGTAAGATAATTAACGCCACCTCCCCAAACAATCTCACCAACAAAGTCCGGCGAATTGTGGTTTTGAACAGCCACGGCTCGCCTCCATTAGAGTCAAAAACCACCAACCAGCGTTCTGAACTGCACCCCAATTGTTAGACACAACTACCAATTGGAGGTGCAGTTTTTTTATGACTAAATTCAGTTCGGATGAAAAAGTACAAGCCGTTATGCGTTATGAAAAGGGATCAGAAAGCTTGAAAAGCATTGCAAAATCGATCGGGATTCACCATTCTGTCCTTTTAAACTGGATTAAACAATATGAGCATCATGGTGAAAAAGCTTTTATAAAGGGCTATACATCATATCCTACTCAGATTAAACTAGACGTACTTCATTATATGAACGAATTTGGGACGTCTGTTAGAGAAACGGCTGCTTTATTTAATATACCTAGCCATAGTACCCTTTTAAGTTGGCAAAAAAGCCTGGAATTACAAGGGATAGACGCCCTTCAATCAAAGAAAAAGGGGCGCTCATCCATGAAAAAAGGATCTAAAGCACAGAAGGATCAAACACTAGTAGAAGAATCTGTAGAAGCTTTACAAGCAGAGGTAGAGCGTTTGAAAATGGAGAATGCTTATTTAAAAAAGTTGAATGCCTTAGTTCGAAACAAGGAAAAATCACCAAACAAGACAAAGCTCAAGTAGTCTATGAACTAAGGAACGAATTTTCGGTGAAAGCACTTCTACAGCTAGCAGATATCCCTCGTAGCACGTATTATTACGTCATAAAAGCGTTTGGTACGGTAGACAAGGATTTAGAGCTAAAAGACATGATACATGCGATTTATAAGGAGCATGAGGGACGCTATGGTTATCGTCGTATTCGCGATGAGTTAACCAATCGTGGACACCATGTGAATCATAAAAAGGTACAGCGTTTGATGAAAGTATTGGGATTAAAATGTTTGGTACGTATGAAGAAATATCGTTCGTATAAAGGGACCATTGGCAAGATTGCACCGAACCTATTAGAACGCAATTTCCACGCTGAAAGGCCAAACGAGAAGTGGGTTACGGACATTACAGAGTCTAAATTGTTCGGAGAAAAACTATATTTATCTCCCATACTTGATCTGTATAACGGAGAAATCATTACATATACGATTGGTTCAAGACCGGTCTACTCACTTGTTTCCACGATGTTAGATCAAGCATTTTGCAGTTTAACAAATGAAGATAAACTCCTTATTCATTCGGATCAAGGCTGGCACTACCAGATGAGACCATATCGTCATGCCCTTGAAAAACGTGGTATCACGCAAAGTATGTCCCGTAAAGGGAACTGCTACGATAATGCCGTCATGGAGAACTTCTTTGGCATCATGAAATCCGAGTTCTTGTATTTAAAGCAATTTGAAAATATCTCACATTTTAAACAAGAACTATCCAAATACATCGATTATTACAACAACAAACGCATTAAGGCAAAACTAAAAGGCATGAGTCCGGTACGGTACCGGATTCATGCCCAACAAGTTGCTTAAAGATATAATCTGTCTAACTTTATGGGGTCACTTCATTCTGGTTGGTGGTTTTTCTGTTTATGATATAATCTTTGTGAAATAAGCTGATGCAAGCCCGATATACTCTGTAATCTCCCAAAGGAGGCAAAAAAGCATGAACCAAACGCAGCAACAGATCCGCGAGTTTGTTGCAGGGATACAAGCATATGTCTCGCCAGTAAATGTGATTAATCCTTGGAGAGATTATGTGACGGGCTATGATATCAGCCCCGAAGCTGTGGGCTATCAAGGGGCGAGGTTCTCCGGCGTACCTTTGACGTCCGAGTGGATGGTTACCGGGAATCACTCGCTGGTGAACCAGATGATTTTTTCAGGTGAGGCCGGGCATCCGAACAAGCCTGCCCAGTATCGTCAAACCTAACCGGAGTCAGGAACTGTATGGATTCGCAGAACCGGCAGTATCCATCATATGGTGCGAAGTGTTATCCAGTTTAAGGTGGAAACCAACGGACTTTATTTTTTGGAACATCTATCCCTTTCATCCTTATCAATCTTCTGAAAACAGGATGACGAATCGAACGCCGACTTGGGCAGAGTTGGAGGATGGTGTTTATTTCGCCAGACAGCGTATGCAACTCAATCCTGATGCTCAGATCGTGGCTATTGGCAGAAAGTCAGCAGACACGTTAAGCTCCCATCTCATTAAACATCACCATGTTCCTCATCCTGCAAATGGAAGGGCAGTACAATTCCAAAAAGCAGTATGGTCAATTATCTAGCCCATTTTGAACTGGAGGAATGTAAGGCTAACATATGCACCTTATCGTCCAAGTGCTGTACACATAAGGTAATGCCCTATCATATAAAGATTGGTTGGTGAAGCTGAATGAGTGAAAAATACTGGCTTGTGGTGCAATATCCGCTGAAGAGTGCGCAGGGCAGCAAACGAGATTATTGGTTGAAGGAAAAGGTGATGGAATATCTGGAAACCGTTCTAACTCAGGCGGATTTGGGAGAGGTGGATGGATGTGATCTGGGTAGCCGTGTGGCTGATCCAAAGGAATATGTAATGAACATTTTTTGTGTGGTAACGGACGAGGATCGGAGCATAGCGCTAATTAAAAAAGTGCTGAGAGAGAGTCGGCTGGATTACACTCGTATCCAAATCGCTACGATGCCATACGGCATAGAAGGAAGCTACACACTGAAATATGCCTCCAAAAAAGGCGTTACCGAATTCTCGCTTTGATCACGATTCGCTGTTTCTTACCATAACGTACTGTACTTCTCCTACCCGAGGGCGGTGTGCCCCCGACACTTTCCCCACTTAAATTCATTATACGGATTTCGCACTTAACCACTCGATTAACGTACTGTCAGTAGCAAGAATTATGCTCGTACATATCTTAATTTTGCTCAAAGTATGCACATATCGAGGTAGATGTTTATCAGCGTCTTTTGTGTATTAAGAACCTCCGCGTCCCGCGCATCACTCTCCATCCGGCACAAACCACAACTTATTTTCTGTACCTCCAAAATTTTATAAATCAGTACTCCTTGCGGGGCATAATTGGTGCGGAACTGATGATTACGACGGTGCCAACGGTAGTCATCTATCTGCTGTTGAACAAACAGGTGCAGAAGAGCATGATCGCAGGTGCGATCAAAGGTTAGATTAGAAGAGCAGGTAAAGGTGTGATCTCTGAACTAGACCGGAGTATATAATCATGGAATGATAAGGGAGAATGTAGACAAGCAGTTGCAGAGAGGGGGCATTGCTTTATGGTTAATATCACGTTGGTAGAGCAGGAATCTGTTCGGGAAAAGGTTGTGGCGTTCACGTTTGATGATGGTCCTCATCCGGTATATACACGTCAAGTGCTTGAGATATTCCGCAGTGCGAGTGGGCGGGCGACGTTTTTCATGATTGGCAAAGAGATGAAGGCTCACCCGGAGATTGCGGCGGAGGTGCACCGTGAAGGGCATGAGATCGGAAACCATACGTACACGCATCCGGATCTGACAAAGCTGACGCTAAAAGCAGCTGGAGAGGAACTGCAACGTGCAGAAAGTCTTGTTCAAGAAATTACGGGGCAACCTACCCGGTGCTTCCGCCCGCCGTATTTTGGCGTAAACGATGACATTCTGTCTCTGGCGGCGGAGCGCGGATATCAAACGATTGGTGCGGTAAACGGTGATGCGAAGGATTGGGACAATCCCGGCGTTGAGCACATTCTAGAGCATACCCGGTCTGCGGTGAAACCCGGGAGTGTGTTAATATTCCATGACGGGTACGGGGATCGTTCCGAGACAGTGGAGGCGGTTCGAGTGCTGGTGGATGAACTTGTCGCGGAAGGGTACCGATTGGTCACGGTAAGTGAATTGTTGAGATTTTCTAAGTAATCGATAAACAGAGTATTGAAGATTGGGCCCATCATTCATTGGAATGATAGGGTCCTCTTTCTTGTCCAGTATCGACCAGCCCCAGAAGTTTAATTATTGAACAAGGGTTCCGTGCGAAGCAAATAGTTACCCCGTACTTCCGCCGTCCAATTAGCAAAGACCTCTCTCCATTGAACACTGTTAAAGAAATCGTCTACGGATTGGTTATCGGAATCCCAGTCAACAAATATGTTGAGAGGTGTGATTCCTCCAGCCCAAATCCCATTACTGACGTCCGTTCCCTTCTCCCTCACTAATAAGATGGGAATGCCGAATTGAAAGGCCATGGCAGGCTCAATTTGAGAAAAGGTCGACCCTTCCCAGAACGGAGTGGTCGTTGGGGGCTCCCCTACATTGGATTCAAGAATTTGAACATAAAATCTGCGGAAGTTGATTGCGAGCAATCCATAGCTTGAAAAAACCAGGCGCCGTATATTCGTTAGAATGTTTTCCGGGTATTGTTCACTAACGGGTAATGTACGGGGAAAGAGCAATGCATCTTCGATTTCCCTAATCAGACGGTTCAAAAATTGCTCTTGCGGGCCATTTACCGTGTTGGTTGTACTCAAAAATATAGGAATACGAAAAGCACGGTCTACACATACATCGATAGCGGATGTTGTGTCCTTTTCATTATGAATGGCCTTATTTGGATTTGAGGAAGAGGTTCTTAAATTACCGCGGACGGGTGGAAGTTCTGTTACCATGCTTACGGGGGAAAGCTTTTTCATGGCAATAGGCTGAGTCTTAGCTTTATTTTTTGGATTACTCAAGGTTCACATCTCCAATGCAAGAGTCTGGTTTATATTTAGCCCAGTCTATGCACATTAGCCCATTTATGTGACGTGATACTCATGAGAGGAGCGTACCCTTTACCCCATCAACCGATTACTGTAATTTTTTGAAATTTTACTTCGTACTAGAATGTAATTTATAATAATAAGTTAATATAAACCGCGTCAGGAGGATACAATGGACTTTATCAAAAATCAACTAGACGGAACTGGCATGAGTGAACAAACCATTGGATATCTTTCGAATTTGATCATGGTGGTATTTATAGCTGTGGTCTCCATACTGGCCAATTTTATAGCCAAAAAAATCGTACTGAAGATAATTATCCAAATCATCAACAACAATCGGTACACGTGGGATAAAATCATTGTGGAGAAAAAGGTGTTCCACAACCTATCGCATCTGGTACCGGCGATAATCATCTATTATTCTGCGTATGTCTTCCCGTCCTATCAAGCTTTGATTGAAAAAGCAGCTTTAACTTATATGATCGTCATAACCATCACGGTATTAAATGCGTTACTTAATGCCTTTGATACTATATATCGTTCTTATGAAGTCTCCAAGATCAGACCCATTAAGGGATACATTCAGGTAGCCAAGATCATTCTTTTCATCATTGGAGGCATTATCGTCATCTCGAGCCTCATTGGACAGAATCCATTGATTATTCTCAGTGGACTAGGTGCCTTATCAGCTGTTCTGATGCTCGTCTTCAAGGACTCCATATTGGGACTGGTGGCAGGCGTGCAATTATCATCGAATGACATGGTGCGTGTTGGTGACTGGATTGAAATGCCTAAATATAATGCCGACGGCGACGTCATTGATATTACATTAAACACGGTGAAGGTTATGAATTTCGATAAAACGATCACGATGATTCCGAGCTACGCGCTCATCTCGGATTCTTTTAAAAATTGGAGAGGCATGCAGGTATCTGGTGGCAGAAGGATTAAGCGAAGTGTCTATATTGATACAAGCAGCATAAGCTTTTGCACCAAAGAAATGATTGGGGAATTTCAGAAGATCCACTATCTTACGGATTATCTCGCGACAAAATTAAATGAAATTAACGAATATAATATGGAACACCATATTAATACGGAAAGCATTGTGAACGGTAGACAGCTTACGAATGTGGGTGTATTCCGAGAATATATCCATCAATATTTGAGGAATCATCCGAAAATTCATAAGGATATGACGTTGATTGTGAGACAGTTAGCGCCTGGTGATAATGGACTACCACTTGAAATCTATGCATTCAGCAATGATATCACCTGGAGTGTGTATGAATCGGTTCAAGCGGATATTTTTGACCACATCTTCGCTGTTGCGCCGACATTTGGCCTTCGTGCTTTCCAAAATCCAACAGGACATGATATCGTGCAACTAAAAGAAAGCCCCCAATATTCGAGAGGATATTGAGATAGGTTATTTACCTAATCCAAAATGAATAACAACAGAGGAAGCACCGTAAAGGTGTTTTTTTTGTTCAAAAAGTGACATATACACTATTTACAAAAATGGAAATAATTAATAGTATATTTATATGGGCATGATTTCCAGATTTTATTTTAGACGTATTATCTTGAAGCTAGAAATAAAATGTCCGCTTTGAAGATTGGAAAATTTAATGGAGGTGAATTTCGTGGCACGTGTATTAGTTGTAATGATGCCTGCAGAAGGTCATATCAATCCGACGCTCGGAATAATCAAGGAACTGATAGAGAACGGAGATGAAGTCGTCTACTGTTGTACGGAAAAATATCGGACGAAGATTGAAGCGTTAGGCGCACAATTTAAAGCATACTCCTTCAACGAGGCAACCCTGCTTAACAACCCAGATATGAAGCCATTTGAAATCAAGCACCCTTATCAATTTTTATATATGGTTTTGAAAAAAATTATTCAACGCTTTATTCCAGATGTTCTGAATCTGATCGAAAATGAAACCTATGATTATTTAATTTTTGACTCCTTAATAGGCTGGGGAGGACAAATTTTAGGTGAAAAGCTGGGTATCCCAGCGGTATGCTCAACCACCACTTTTGTTTTTGTGGAGCCTCTCGGATTCGGTAATAAAAATCAACTGAAGGATGACGATGAGGAGGTCAAGAAGCTATATAACGGCATCATCGAGATGTCCCAGCAATTAGCTTCCCAGTTCAATGTAGCTGTTCCTTCTCTGTCAGAACTTTCTGGGCATCCAGGACAACTGAAGATTGTTTATACAAGCCGCTATTTTCAACCCATGGGGGACAAGCTGGACGACAGCTTTGTGTTCACTGGCCCATCTATTACACCTCGCAAGGATGCGCCATCCTTCGCAAAGGAATCTCTGCATGCCGTTTATAAACAGGTGGTTTATATTTCGATGGGAACCATTTTAAATAAGGATCTTGATTTTTATAGGCTGTGCTTTACGGCTTTCGGTGATTTGCCTGTGCAGTTTATATTGTCTTCAGGGAAGGACACTGATTTGGAGCCGATTGCTGATCTCATTCCTGACAATTTCATCATCAGACCCTATCTCCCACAATTGGAAGTGTTGCAGGGTGTAGATGCTTTTCTGACACATGCGGGCATGAACAGTACAAGCGAAGCATTGTATTATAATGTACCCTTGGTCATGCTCCCGTTAACCTCGGATCAGCCGCGTGTAGCAGGCCGGGTGCAGGAGCTCGGAGCAGGGGTCATCGTGGATAAAAATAACCTTACACCCGACGTACTGAGAAACGCGGTATTAGAAGTGCTCGGCAATGCCTCCTACAAAGAACATGCTGAGGTTATTGGGAAAACGTTACGCGATGCTGGCGGGTACAAGCAGGCTGCTATGGCCATTCAGAACTTTATGGGTAATCGGTCGTTATCGGCCACGCCCATCTCTTCGCTTGAATAAAGAGGCGACTTGCCTCTATTAATATTAGAAGAGAAAGCCACCACCCCATATAACGGGGTGGTGGCTTATATTTGATTCATCCGCGTATGGAGGGGTAGAATAAACGGAGAGGGCATATCACCTTTTCCATATCGTTTTAGTATATCTTTCGCAAAGGAGAGTTTACCAGATGAATCATACAATTCCGGAATATACGTTGAATGATGGCTTAAAAGTACCTGCCATTGGCTTCGGTACCTATAGCTTAAAAGGCGAAAAAGGCGTTAAATCCATAGCTTCGGCGATGGATGCAGGTTATCGACTGATTGACACAGCGTATAACTATGAGAACGAGGCGACTGTCGGGAAGGCTATTAAGCAGAGCTCCGTTTCCAGAGAAGACCTGCTCATTTCATCTAAACTGCCAGGGCGTTACCATGCTTTTGAAAAGGCGATTGTAGCCGTCCAAGAATCTCTATACAGAGCAGATCTGGATTATTATGATCTATATCTGATTCACTGGCCGAATCCCAAGCAGGATATGTATGTGGAAGCGTGGCAGGCACTCATTGAGGCGAAAAAACGCGGATATATCCGTTCCATCGGAGTTAGCAATTTCCTTCCGGAACACAATGAACGCCTGATTAAGGAGACGGGAATAGCGCCAAGTCTGAATCAGATTGAGCTGCATCCATTCTTTGACCAAGCGGATCAGCGGGAGAAGGATTCGAAGCATGGCATTATTAACGAATCGTGGAGTCCGATTGGTCGTGGCAATGATGCTGTACAAGATATCGTAAAAGATGAGCAGATCCTTCGTATTGCCGAAGCTCATGGCAAAACGGGTACGCAGGTTATTTTGCGCTGGCATACCCAGCTTGGGTCAATTCCTATTCCTAAAGCTGGCTCGCTTCAACACCAGCAAGAAAATATCGATATTTTCGATTTCGAGCTGAGCGAGAAAGAGATGGAAGTCATTTCTTCATATAATCGTAAAGATGGACGACTGTGGAATCAGGACCCGAGTGAATACGAAGAATTTTAAATTGCTGAATTTGAATACGTGCCATACACCGTAAGGTGGGGAAAATGAGTATAAAGGAAACATAGCCTCCTATTCTACAGAGATGTAGATAGGAGGCTTTTTGTTGTATTAAAAAAGTGGATGCAATTGGAGCAGGAGTAATATGGGCGAAGTTAGTGATACAGCTAACTACTCAACCAATTCCTTAGATCTCTGCGCCATATCCTGTAAAACGCGAGCCACCCGACTTTTTCTGCCTTTTGCTTTTCTCTGTATTCTTGCGAGCGATCTTTTATACGCTTCCACATCTGTTTGAAGCGCGAAGTGTTTGGCAGCAATCCGCAATGTTTTCTTTAACAATCGTGCGGAAGAACGTGTTGTTCTGGACCGGAAGCCTCTGCGCAAGATTCGCAGCGTTTTTTTGTAGGTTTGGAGGTCAGCTGATGGTGGTACTACGCAGAATAAATTTAGTGCGGAATCATTGAATCCATAGGTTTCGAGCATGATTTTCAGATTTTCTGTATTGAGCACTTCCCCTCGGAAATGTGTAGGATGTTCTTGATGATAACCTACGACCTCCTTCATACAGTAGAAGGGCACTTTCAAACGATGCAGTCTGTAGCCCAGATCCCAGTCTTCAAGCCCATACAGTACAAACCTTTCATTGAAACCTCCAACTCGATTCAGAAGGCTTCGGCGAATGGAAACACACCGCGTGACGAGCAGCATCCATGGAGCCACATCGGTGCTGGCAAATTGTTTGATGACACCAGGCGGTATTTTGGTTGGGAAAATCACTTTGGACAATGTATCTGTCTGATGAATGATATCTTCCGGTGTGACCAGTGGGACGATTTCATTCGCTGCATCAAATTCAGGACGCCATAAGTTTGAAGGGGTAAGGATTGAACGGCAATGATCTTTTTCCGAGGGCGAGAAGTCTGGATAGTAGTGGGTATAAGCATCGGCAAAGGAATGTGGAAAACCCGAAACGACGGCTCTGGGATTTTTACGATGATATTGACGCACGGTTCGAATAAATTCGGGTAATGCCAGAAAGTCAGCATCACAGAAGATAACATATAGCCCTTTGGCATGCTGAAGTCCCAAATTCCGGATCGCTGATCTGCCACGTTGCTCCGTCTGCGATACGTAGGTCAAAGGATATGAAGACTGGAATGCTTGGATCTGTTCTTTCGTTCCATCAGTGGAACCGTCATCAGCTACGATGACTTCGAAAAGGTGCTTCGGGTAGGTTTGTGTCTCTAAGGCTGCCAGAGTAAGCGATAACTGATGGGCCCGATTATAGGTTGGGATAATGATGCTGTAGCGGATCGCCATTCCTGTTTCCTCCTTCACGTTGTTGGACGCTCCTTATGAAAAAAACGAACACGCTCAATTAAGAAGTGATATTAGTTTATTCCATATATGTGGCAGCGACTGGTCAAACACCTTATGATTTTGGAAACGGGCTTGATCGATCTCGTTCTTGCGCTCACGCTCACCGTTCAATCTGGAAATATGATCTTGATCTCTTGCATTCATGTGCAAATCCTGCGCAGCACAAGGAAATATCAAATTTTGGATATGTCGGCAAGAATGGACGATAGCCAATATAGCGGGCAAACGGTAACTTTATGGAGAGCGATGACAGAGCTGCTTATCCACGATACACATTCAATGGGGGGACGTGAAGTGATGAAAAGGTCATGGAGAAAACGACTGACAATTGGTATCTGCCTAATGATGAGTATTGCTGCTCTTGGGGGCTGTTCAGGGGGAAATGGAAGTACAGGTGAAGCAGGAGGAGATGGACCTACCCCCATTTCAATCTGGATGTCGATGAATACCAATGCTTCCATCACACTCAAGAGCATGAATGAAATTACGGCGATTAAGGAATGGGAGAAGAAAACCAATACCAAAATCGAATTCCAGCATCCCGCTGTGGGTGCCGAGACCGAACAGTTCAATGTCATGATAGCCTCAAATCAGCTGCCTGATGCCATGTTTGTCAATGGAGATTACGCCAAGCTATTCAATGATGGTATCATCATTCGACTTAACGAACTCATTGATGAATACGCCCCCAATTTGAAAAAGATCCTGGAAGAGAATCCTGAGGTTGCCAAACAGTTAAAAGCCGACAACGGAGATATCTATGCAATACCGCATCTGCGTCTAGGGGAATACAAAACCTTCGGCGGTACGTTCATCCGTCAGGATTGGTTGGATGAGCTAAAGCTGGAGAAACCGGAAACGCTGGAGGAGTGGGAGACGGTACTCAAGGCCTTCAAGGAGAAAAAAGGCGTAGCAGCGCCGCTATTGTTTGGCGCACCACCCAAAATGAGCACGATGGGACCAGCCGCACCGACATATCTGGAGGCTTACGGCATCACTAATAGTACGTTCATGAAAGATGGCAAGGTGGTCTATGGGCCAATCGAGCCGGAATATAAGGAATTTCTCACGATGTTCCATCGCTGGTATCAGGAGGGATTGGTTGATCCCGATTTTGCTACTAATGACCAGAAAACATACGACGCCAAAATTTTGAGCAGTCAAGCTGGTGCATTTTTCACCTTTATTGGTGGAGGTGTAGGCCGCTACCTGCCCGCTCTGCAGGAAACGGATCCGAACGCCAACCTGACTGCCACACAATATCCGGTGCTGAATAAGGGCGATGAACCACTGTTTACCGGACGTTCCTGGGAGTGGAGCAGTAGCGGTGTTGTGCTCACCAATAGCAACAAACATCCGGAGGAAACGGTCAAAGCACTCGATTATTTCTTCAGTGAAGAAGGACATATGCTGAAAAATTTCGGTGTGGAGGGCCTCACCTACACGATGAAGGACGGTTACCCGACCTATACTGATGAGATTTTGAAAAATCCGGACGGCCTGTCGGTTGCTCAAGCCATGGCCAAACATTTTATTGCGAACTATCCCTTCGTTGGGGAGGATGACGATCGGTACAACGAGCAATATTACCAGCTCCAACAGCAGAAGGATGCGGCAGTTCTGTTCTCCAAATACAGCGAGAATACATTGAAGGTGGGCCTTCCTCCGACAAGTCTGACAACAGAAGAATCTACGGAGTACAGCAAGATTATGAGTGATATTGGAACCTACCGGGACGAGATGTTCGTCAAGTTTGTCATTGGGGTTGAGCCGATTGAGAACTTTGACAAGTTTGTAGATCAGATCAACAAGTTTAACGTGAAACGGGCTATTGAAATTCAGCAAGCTGCCCTGGATCGGTATA
Source organism: Paenibacillus sp. LK1 (assembly GCF_002750415.1). Lineage (NCBI taxonomy): Bacteria > Bacillati > Bacillota > Bacilli > Caryophanales > Paenibacillaceae > Paenibacillus > Paenibacillus sp. LK1. Next base: position 80,951 of record NZ_PEII01000019.1, on the reverse strand, counting down.
ACGCCAGATAAGGAAGAGATGTCTAAGGGTAATGAAGCCTTTTTACGGCTTTGCTGCCCTGGACGCCCTCTTTGGAATGAAAAAGGAAGGGGATGAAGGAGTTGTCGCACAAGTTTTCCTTGTTATGGCTCAATTACAAAAAGAATAAAGCCATCTATTGGATGGCTCTCCCCGTCGTTTTATATTTTCTCGTCTTCAAATACCTGCCGATGTACGGAGCCATCATTGCGTTCAAAGACTACTCGGTGGGCAAAGGCATATGGGGCAGTGATTGGGTCGGATTGCAGCATTTTCGTGATTTCTTTCAGAGCTATTATTTCTGGCGAATTCTGAAGAATACTCTTTTGCTAAGCTTTTATCAGCTGTTGTTCGGTTTTCCGGCTCCCATTCTTCTTGCTCTTCTGCTTAACGAGCTCAGACATGAAATCTTCAAACGTACGGTGCAGACGATCTCTTACATTCCTCACTTTATTTCCATTGTCGTCATCTGCGGCATGATTGTTGACTTTTCTTCCCGAGATGGACTGTTTAACACTATCATTGGTTATTTTGGCGGTCAGAGCAGTGCCCTTCTCAGTGATCCTGCCAATTTTCGTACCATATATACTGCCTCATCGATCTGGCAGGAGCTTGGTTTCTCCAGCATCATTTATTTGGCTGCGCTTAGCGGCATTAACCCCGAGCTCTACGATGCTGCCAACGTGGACGGAGCGAGTCGGCTTCGCCAGGTGTGGCATATCACGCTTCCCGGCATCATCCCGATGATTATGATTCTCCTTATACTCCGCATTGGAGGATTGATGGAGATTGGGTTCGAGAAAATTATTCTGCTCTATAATCCGAATGTGTATGATACAGCAGATGTAATCTCGACGTTTGTCTACCGCAAAGGGATTAGTGAAAGTGCTGAATTCAGCTATACAACCGCGGTGGGTCTCTTCCAGTCGGTCATTAACTTTGCGCTGCTAATCGGTGCCAACCGTCTGTCCAAGGTGATATCCAATACGAAACTATTCTAGCCAAGAACGAGGTGAAAGGAGGGATTTCTTTTGCGAATGAAAAGGTCCATTGGAGAGCGGTTGTTTGGCGGTGCGAACGCGATTCTGATGACAGGGCTGATTATCGTAACCTTGTATCCGCTGCTGCATGTGCTGAATGCATCGCTTAGCGACTCAGGTCAACTCATGGCCCATAGAGGCCTGCTGCTTTTTCCCAAAGGAATTACAATGGAGAGCTACAAGCTGGTGCTAAGCAACCCCAATATTCTGTCCGGATACCGGAATACGATATTCATTGTGGTGGTGGGCACGGCGCTTAATCTGCTGTTCACCATTCTGGGGGCGTACACGTTATCCCGCAAAAGCTTTATGCTCCGTAATCCGATTATGCTGGCGATTGTGTTTACGATGTTTTTCAACGGCGGAATCATACCATCTTATCTGTTGATCAATAACACGCTCCATATGGGGAACAGCCTCTGGGCTCTGATTGTACCCGGTCTGATCAGCAGCTATAATCTGATTATTATGCGAACTTCCTTTGCGGAAATCTCGGAAAGTCTACTAGAGTCGGCCCGTATAGACGGGGCAGGAGAGATGCTCATTCTGTGGCGGATCGTCGTACCATTGTCCATGCCCGTCATTGCGGTGATGATTCTCTTTTATGGCGTCGGTCACTGGAATTCATGGTTCAGTGCGATCCTGTATATTCGGGACCGGAACCTGTTTCCACTTCAACTGGTGCTGCGAGAGATTCTGATTCAGAACAGTACAGACTCGATGACCACAGGAGCGACCGCTATGGACAAAGAGGCCATCGGGGAAAGTGTAAAATACGCAACCGTCATGGTAGCGACCCTGCCTATATTGTTCATCTATCCGTTTCTGCAGAAATACTTTGTTAAAGGTGTTATGATCGGAGCAATCAAAGAATAGAGTTGCCTTATCAAGCCATACCAAATAACAAACGGTGAGGAGGAGACGCATGAAGAGAAAAAGCATCCTGTTATCCTGGGGCATTTCTTACATGGTCATTCTGCTCATACCGATTGTGATCGGTGCTGCTGTTTTTGCCGAGTCTCGCATGTTGCTTGAGGAAGAAGTTAATCGTTCCAACATGGTGCTGTTATCTCAGGTACAGGAAACCATTGATAACCAGATTGGTGATATTGGCAGCATTAGCAATCAATTAATGGCTGACTCTCAACTCATGAGCTTCATTAATCATGCATCTGAACAGGATGCCCGCTGGAGAGTCATGGGGATTGATCTGATCAAAAACCTGAAATCTACACGCGTCGGAAACGGCTTGATTAGTGAACTATACATTTATATCAAACAACCCGATATCGCGTTGTCCTCGTCTTCACTTATTCAAAAAAATTATCTATACGACATGTTCTATCAGGGCACCAATGTAACCGAGGAAGCATGGACCCGGCTTATGCATGATTCCGGTAAGAGCATGTACCGAAAGATGGAGGTTCGGAGTGAAGATCGACGGATTGAAGACACGCTGGTCTATATTCAGCCGTTTCCTATTCAGAATGGCGCTGACAGCCCTGCGACCTTCGTTGTTAACCTGGACCCCAACCGATTCCAGCAAGCCATTGATAACGTACGTTTGGAAAAAGAGAGCACCGTGTTCATTCTGGATCACGACGGTCAAACGTTATTTTCTACCGGATCACTTGAAACCCCTTACATGAATGGGAAGGACCTTAATCTTTTCGATGATGCTGGGAAAAGAACGGAAACGATCGATTGGAACGGAGAATCCGTGACCATATCGCAGATTTCTTCCAAGATCCAGGACTGGAAGTATGTATCCATCATACCTACCCGAATCTATGCCAAGAAGCTGACGGTAATCCGCGATATTACGCTTGGAGGCGTTGCCGCAGGACTTATCCTTGGCGGGGTGGCAGCCTGGTGGTTCACCAGACGGAATTACCGTCCGCTGGGACGGATCATGAACATTATCTCGGATAAGGTCAAATGGAAACTGGAGCAGCCAGACGATGAATATGGCATTTTGCAATCTGTTCTGATCCAAGCTTGGGAAGAGCAGGATCAATTTGCGAACAGGCTTAAGGATCAGCAAAGCGTTATACGGAGCAGTCTGCTCTCCAAATTGATGAAGGGAAGGGTACAGGTGGGTGAGGAGTTTGCATCGACCTTGGAACGTTCAGGTATTCGATTTGAGTCGGAGTCGTTTGCTGTATTGCTCCTGCATATTGAGGATGTTGAAGGGCTGTTCCGTTCCAGAGTACGTGAGCAGGACCAGGAGGAGAAGCACCAATTTGTGCACCTGATTCTGACCAATGTACTGGAGGAGATGATCGGCTCAATCGGTCATGTATATTCTGCGGACATTGATGGAAGAATTGCATTCCTGATCAATATTCGGGAGTGTAAGGAGGATACCAGTCATCGGTTAATTCGTGCAGTCGAAGAAGCTCAGCGTTTCATCGGCTCCCGATTCTGCGTGTATTTCTCTGTTGGCGTTAGCCATGTTCATCACCGTATTGCGGAGATCGCAGATTGTTTCCGGGAATCGGAAGAAGCGCTGGAATACAGGCTGATTCTGGGGATCGGTCAAATTATTGACCCGAACCGAATTCGTCGGCCCAAGGAGGAGCTGTATTACCCTCTTGATCTGGAGAGACAGCTCATCAATTATATCGCTACAGGCAATTATGCCCGTTCCACGGAAGTGATGAACGAAATTCTCATGACTAATTTTGCGGGAGAGCCCTTGTCTGTTGAACTGGCTCGCTGTCTAATGTTTGAGTTGATTGGTACCTTTCTGAAAGCTACCGAACAGATCAAGACGGATGACCAGAACGAGATGACACAGCGCAACGATCTGATTCGGCAATTGTTTGCATGTGAGACCTTTGAGGAGATCGAGTCCGAATTGCTGCGGATACTGGAGACGGTATGCCAGACGGTGCATGAGCGCAAGCGTTCCCGCAGTGAGGAATTGAGGGATCAACTGGTGGAATTCATTCATGAGAGTTATGCAGATGTCAATCTGGGCTTGACCCATTTATCCGAGCGGTTTCGTTTTCATCCAACCTATGTCTCCAAGTACTTCAAGGAACAGACAGGGGTCAACGTAATCGATTACATCAACCAATATCGAATTGAGCAATCCAAGAAAATTCTACAGGCAGAGGAACTGACGATCCAGGACGTATCCGAGCGGGTGGGTTTCTTGAACAGCAATTCGTTCATTCGTGTCTTTAAGAAATATGAGGGAATTACACCCGGCCAATATAAGCAAAATAGCAGACTTGTCCAGCAAGAGGGTTGAAGAATATGACTTGCCTAGAGGAGGAACTGTTCCATGTGGAAAAAAGCTATTGAAGATGCACTTCATGTCACCCGACGTAATATAGATCGATTTGATGGGCGCTTTCCCCATGTTAGTAATGGGGATGAGCATTATGTGCTTAACGATAATACGGAGTGGACGGCAGGGTTCTGGTCAGGCATCCTGTGGTTATGCACGGAGTATACTCAGGACCAGAGGTTTCGTGAGGCTGCCGTGGATAGCGTCGATAACTTCCGTCGGCGAATGGAGCAGAAAATCATTTTCGATCATCATGATATTGGCTTCCTTTATTCGTTGTCTTCTAAGGCACAATGGATTGTGGAGCATGACGCCGCTGCAAGGAAACTTACGCTGGAAGCAGCTGATATGCTGATGAAACGCTGGAGGGAGGATGCTGGACTGATTCAGGCTTGGGGGCGGAAAGGTGATGTGAATAACGGAGGGCGAATTATTATCGATTGCCTGCTCAATCTTCCACTGCTGTTCTGGGCGTATGAGCAGACCAATAACGAGGAGTATCGCCGCGTCGCCGAGCTGCATGCGCTGAAAAGCCGCCGTTTCCTCGTTCGTGGAGACGACTCTAGTTATCATACCTTTTATTTTGATCAGGCTACCGGAGAGGCCATTCGAGGGGGGACGCATCAAGGCTACAATGATGGTTCTACCTGGACTCGCGGACAGGCATGGGGGATATATGGTTTTGCACTGTGCAGCCGCTATCTGCAAAGTGCAGAGATGCTGGAGACAGCCAAACGTCTTGCCCGTTATTTCATTGCCCATCTTCCGGAGGATGAAGTAGCGTATTGGGATTTTGATGCCCCGCAAACGTCAGATACGAAACGGGACAGTTCTGCATCGGCTATTGTTGCCTGTGGTCTGCTGGAAATTGCCGGGCGGCTTGATGAAGCCGATCCTGAGCGGGAGGTTTTTCAGAACGCAGCGGAATCGTCCATGAAATCCTTAATTAATCACTACTCCACGCAGGGCTCGGATACAGCCGAGGGTCTGCTGAAGCATGGTTCATACTCCGTAAGAGGTGGAGATTCACCTGATGATTACACGATCTGGGGCGATTATTTTTATCTTGAAGCGTTGATGCGTCTGGAACGAGGTATTCCTGGCTATTGGTACGATCGTCCATAAAGTGATTATGAACAAGTTCCTTGCCGATGAATCAAAATATTCTGACCCAAAAGAAAAAGCAGCGATTCTTCCGTGACGACAGAATCGCTGCTTTTTAATCTTTATATGTGAATACGTGCTGTTAAATTTGCGCTTTGGGCGCAAGCTCAATGGCGGAACGGATGGCGGCCAACATGCTTTTGTCATCGGCAATGTTTTTGCCTGCGATGTCAAAGGCTGTTCCATGGTCCACAGAAGTACGGATAATGCCGCCTTTGAGACCTACCGTAATGTTCACACCTTCTTCAATGCCCATAACCTTAATTGGTGCATGTCCCTGATCGTGATAACAAGCCACAACGATATCAAAATCACCACGGCCAGCGCGGAAGAATAACGTGTCCGCTGGAAGTGGACCAACGACGTTAATGCCTTCCTGTTGCGCACGTTCGATGCCGGGCTGCAGTTTTTCTTCCTCTTCACCATTACCGAACAGTCCGTTCTCACCTGCATGCGGGTTGATACCACAAACAGCTACACGCGGATTTTCGAAGCCGGCTTTTTTCAACGTATCATGAGCCAGTTTAACCACAGTGTATGTTCTTTCCGGGTTGATGCTCGCAATGGCATCAATCAGGCCCATATGTGTCGTAAGGTGAATTACTCGCAGATTGGGTGTAGTCAGCATCATGGAGAAATCTTCTGTATCGGTCAGATCGGCCAAAATCTCGGTGTGACCTGGATACAAGTGCCCACCCAGGTGCAGGGCTTCCTTGTTCAGAGGCGCCGTGCAGATGGAGTGAATGTGCTGTTTTTTCGCTAGATCAATGGCTTTCGCCAGATACTGAAATGCTGCATCTCCCGCAACGGCAGATACTTTTCCATACTCCAGATCGGCAGGAATGAGATCCAAATCAATAACGTCCACAGTACCGAATTCATACTTGGCTTCGGATGGCTCATGAATAGCATTTACCTTCAGGCTCGATCCGATGACAGGCAGGACACGCTCCAATATTTTTGCATCGCCAATGACGAGTGGATTGCAATTGTTGTAGACCTCCTGATGGCCCAATGCTTTCATAATGATCTCGGGTCCAATACCTGCTGCATCGCCCATTGTAATTCCTACGGTTGGTTTCATACGGTAACTCCTCCTTTTAATTTCTCAATCGCATGGATGAAGACGTCGGGCTTGCCGAACCCGCCCGCTTTGGTGATCACGTGCAGATCCTCAATACCAATAAATTTCGATATCGGTACACCAATTTCAAGCTCATCAAGCAGCTCAAAACCGCTGATATTCCACTTCATACAGATTTGCTTAGCTGTATCTCCGCCCGTCATGGATACACCTTTGAAGTACCCATTCTCCAGTAGCTTGGCACAGATTTCACCTATGGCCCGTACAATTTCATTGCTGACCTCGGTGTGATTAAGTCCTCTGACTTCACCCGTAGCACGTGCTAGTTCAATATCTACCTGTTCGGCGGTTGAATAGAGGACAACGTCATTACCTTCCACGGCTTTGGCCATCACTTCCTCATACACACGATCGATTTCTTGCTCACGATCTGCCGATCCCGATACGGCTTTGAACGAGTGGAACGGGATGGATGATACGTTGGTTTTCTGTAGCAACTGCTTGAGCTGCTCACGAGAGTTTTTGTTCACACTCCCTACAACAGTGAGGATCGGACCTGGATTTGCCGGAATGTTTAATTCCGCAGACTTGGCTCCCAAACCGTAATGAGTGGGAAGGTAGTTCGCGATCCCTGCTGAGCCTGCCCAGGCAAATGAATAATCCAGCTCACTGGTGATACTCAGAACCTGCTCCAAATGCTGCTCATCCGTTGAGTCGACGAGGATATAGGGAATGCCGTTTGCCTTAAAGGTTTCCAATTGCGTCTTCATATGATCTGTACCCGATTCAAGATCACTCACCGTAATCTCGCCCACTTCATACTTGGTCTGGAGCTTGAGCAAATCCGGAAGATATGAAAGAGTCACAGGTGTCTTCGGATCATTCGCAATCTCGGTATCGGCCAGTGGAACCCCGTTCAGATAATGTGTGCCATTAAGAATGGTGCGGTTGTTCTTGGGATAGCCCGGGGCAATCATCATGAAGTCCGGTTTGACCACATCGTACAAAGCGTCGATCTCGATCCCGATGTTTCCGCGCATGGTTGAATCCATTTTTTTGAAAATGGTGCCAAAGCCGTTTCTTAACAGCAGTTCTGCTGCTCGACTAACCCGCTGATACGCATCCTCCGGTGTGATGGAACGGCTATCGGTATCAAACACGACCGCATCGTAATTACGAATGTTATCTTCGTCCATGTTGAATAGTACGCTTGTCTTTAATCCATGACGGGCAAGCTGCACCCCGCTGTCATTGGCGCCGGTCAAATCATCTGCAATAATGGCTAATTTCATGCAGTCATCCCTCCTTGAAAATCCAAATTAAATATAAGTCCGGTCAGCTAAATTCAATGCATTTATGTGGATGGTCTTTGATTGTATTTCTCGACACCGCCTGATTTCTCCAGCCTTTTGGAAAGGAATCCGATGAAGATCGGCAGTAGAATGGCAGTCGTCACAACACTCGCAGCAATTTGTACTGTAGCAATCTCGGCAATAGGGGCAAAAGAAGCATTTGCCGCCACGATGGCAGCAGGTGTACCTACAGCGTTACCGGCTGTGGAACCTTCCGAAGCTCCGACAATGGGATTCCAGCCAATGGCTTTGAAGAGCAGGTAACCGACGCCGCCAGTAATCAATACAGTAATTACACCCAGCATAATGCCGCTAAGTCCGCCTTGAATGATGGACGAGAAGTTGATTCCCATACCCAGTGAAAAGGCGAAGAATGGAACGAGCTTGTCGCTGCCTTTGTGCAGCCATTCAGCAAGGTTGCGATCCAGGTTACCGATAACAACACCGACGATCAGTGGAAGCAGTACGGCTACAAAAGCCATCGGGGAGAACATGCCGTTGGCGAAGCCCATCGCACCGAAAATAGAGAGTGCAACCATGGTGAGGAACGGTCCATCGCTGAGTGCGAGGAATGGATAAGCAGCCTTGTCATCCTCTTTGCCGTATTGTCCGGCCAGCGCGATGTACAATCCACCATTGGAATTCGTCATTGCAGCGATAATAGCAAGCGGTGCCAAACCAAGGAATAAACCATTGGAATCCGCAAAATAGATGGCGATCAAACCTAATATTGCACCAACTGCCCACTTGAACACAAGCAATGTAACGCCTTTACCAACCGAAGAACCGGCTGTCTTGAACGTAATTTGTGTACCAGCAATCAACAGGAACAGGGCGATCAATGTACTTGAGCTATTCACGAACAGGGCTTCCGTGAAACCCCCGATTCGCAAAGCATTCGGAAAGAATGTGTTAATGGTTGCACCGAGCAACAGGGGAACAACCATCATACCGCCAGGAATACGATCTAATGTTGCTTTAATGTTCATAGTAGTGGCTCCTTATGAAGTAATCGTTTTTATAAAGCGTTTGCAGGGACTATGTTATCCCATATTGTTTATTTTAGCAACACTTAATTATTGTAAATTTTAAGAAATAGTTATAAGTGTTTAAATATGCAACACATATAATCGTAAAAAAAGCGTAAACCTAAAGTTACTCTTTAAGTTTACGCCATAACGTGGCACGGTTAATCCCTAAGCGTTCGGCCGCCTTGGATTGATTATTGTTTTCCTCATGTAGAACGAGTTGAATAATCTCTTTTTCGATTTCTTTCAGCGTACCACTGAGCTTCATCGTATTGGATGAGGGTTGTTCACCGAGCAGATGTGATAAGGTCTCAGCTGAGATCACGTAGTCCTGTTCGTTCAATGCAGCCTGTTTGATAAGATGCCTCAACTGGTTCACTGTCATATACGGAACTTGATTTCTAATTAGCTGCAACGCATCCTCTTTCATCTTCACCGCAACCGTTCCATACTTCTGGTAGTAATCACTGAGGAAATGCTGGATTAGTGGCGCAAGATCCTCCTGCCTGTCTACAAGGCTCGGCATAATGATCGTATTCAGCTCGACATCCAGCGTTCTGTTTGGATTCAATCCCTTTTCCCCCAGGATGAATACCCCGATCTGCCTCTGTAGACAGGTCTGAATGAATGAGATCAATTCCTCATCCTTCGAGCCATCTTCCAAATGATTAATTTCCACGTTGCGAACTTTGGAGAGGGGGATTTTGTGCAAATGGCCTGGAGGAACCTGAGCAAGCTCGATTTGGAGCATCAGCCCACCGCTGGAGTACATCTGATGAATATGTTTTACCAGAAAAGACTTGCCCGAATCCGCTTCACCTAGTAGATAAATGGGTTCATGGTTCTCGTAAACCGCCCGGATATTTTTCAATACGGCCTGCATGGCAGGGGATTCGGCAACGATCGGCTCCATGGATATATCGGTATATGCCGTTATGCCGAATTGTGCAAAAGCATAGGGCTGTCCTTTTTCAAGGGAGTATACTTTATAGGTTTTGTTATTTAACGTTGTTTCATAGGCCGTTACCGTAAGTTGGTAATCATCCACGATGAACACATTTTGAACTTGGGATTGATGGAAATCCAAGTTGGTATTGGTGAGATAAATGTGATTATCGGTGAGTGGATTCTGCTCAAAATCGGTCAAATTCTCAAATACAACCTCGCTCTCCTCGTTTAAAACAAGAAGATTAGGATGCTCTTGGGTAACCAGATTGTTCAGTATGACGGATATCGCGTGATTTTTACTTAAGTACCGATATACCAACTGTGCATCTTCAAGCGCTCTGAGGATGGATTCCTTGCCAGACTGGATCAGCAATCCTTCCATTCCATAGGTTTTGGCTGTATTCACGGTGATAACATCGCCAACAATCTGACGGTACCCTGACGCTTTCAGCTCCAGTAACAGCCGTGCCACATCCTCGGAACTGCGTATAGTATACACCTTTAAAGGCAGTTCCATTAGATCGATAATCGACTGTGCCCCTGAAGTAATGTTGGCAAAGCCAACGATAGCGGTTTGGCCGTTGAACTGGCTTGCGAGCGTTAGCGAACGAATCATGTCATATCCGGACAGCTGCACATCAATGACGGGAATGGTTACGGCTTCCTTGATTAGTTGGGCAGTACCGCCGCGGCTAATCATAATCTCCGCTCCGTTTCGTTCAGCCTGTGCCGCCAATTCGGCGCCTTTCATCAGGTCGCCCACCTCATATTGAATGGCCAACTGGGGGAATAGCGGAATACATTCTTCTATAATAGTAGTCATGGATTCGTAAGGGGCGATAATATGAACTCGTGTACGCATAATTTTCCTGCCTTTTATAAAAATCATTCATAGTTCCTGCTGGTACATCAGACCAGAGGGCTTTCCTTATTATAGCCAACTTGCAGAGGAATGGCATCCCTGCGCCAGCGGAGTTAGTAAAGCAACCAAACAAAGCGCGAGAAAATATTTATTTGCTTTGCGCAAACAAATAAATTATGATCAGATTGGAGGTGATCATTTTTGGCAAGTAATCGAGATGAGCTGGAGAAGTTGGCTTACGGTACGTTAAGAATAGTTAAAGAATTTACGCATGCACAAAATCTTCGGTCAGATCTGGACCGTCTAACGTTTGAGATTCTATTGTTAGTCAAGGAACAAGGAGCTGTGAGGATCACGGATATTGCCAGCAAACTAGATTTGAATCCCTCATCAATCACCCGGAGAATTCAGGGATTGAAACTGTCTGGTCATATCGTTGCGGTCTCAGATCCGAATGATTTACGGTCCAGTTTGGTTACCTTATCTCCATTGGGAGAAGAGGTATTATCTGATTTCCTGAAAGTGAGTATTGATGGTTTGGCACATATCTTGCGCGATTGGAACGACAGTGAGGTTCAGATGTTTGCCGAACAGTTATTAAACTATGCGGATTCCATGCGTACATGGCGTCTGGCTAAAGGAGCGGACTCAAATGTCGGCCAAAAATGAAAACCCTGACCAAAGTAAGCAATATGCTAATTCGGGTAAATTCAACGCGAGAATTCATTTGCATAAAACATACAGCACGAATCCATATCCCTGGCCTCTTTGGGTCTTTGATCAATTTCCAAAGAAGGATTATCTCAGGGTTTTAGAGTTGGGTGGTGGAAACGGATTATTGTGGATGGCCAATGCCGAGCGCATTCCTGATCATTGGGATATAACCATTACAGACAAATCGTCGGGGATGCTTCAGGACGCCCAGCGCAATCTTGCTCATCTTGGGGAACGTGCCCAATGGAGTGTCATGGATGCAGAGAAAATTCATTATCCCGATGAAAGCTTTGATATTGTAATTGCGAATCATATGTTATATCATCTTGGGAATTTGGAGAGGGCATTGTCCGAAATCGGGAGAGTGCTTAAGAAGAGCGGGACCTTTTATGCAAGTACCATCGGTTCACGAAATATGGCCGAGATGAAAGAGTTGGTAAAAGAATTTAATCCTGATAGCCAATATGACCGTGTTCTTGGCATGATTGAGTCGAAATTTTCCATGGAGAACGGAAAGCAACAACTTGAAAATGCCTTTACTGATGTGCAATTACATGTGTATGAAGACTCGCTTTCCATAACAGACTCAGACGCAATCGTCGAATATGTATTATCCATGAACGGGTTGGAAGGAAATGAACAAGTCATGAGTCTTCAGGAAGCGCAAGCGTTTAAAGTCTTTTTAGATGGGAAAATGAAAGAATCAGATGGGAAGATACACATTAGCAAGGCTTCTGGAATGTTCTCTTGTACAAATGCCAGAATTGTTCATTCTTCAACTAATCCATCCTAGATGGACTCCTTGTCAGATTGGATCAGCAATCGATCCAAATCGTAGGCTTTGCCATATTCACGGTGATGACATCACCAACATTCTGGAGGTATCCGATGCTTTCAGCTCCAGTAGCCTTCCTGTCGAATCCTAGTAAAGTATACGTCTATGAACACATGCTATAATAATTGGAAATGGGACAGAATGTTGGTGGAATGTAATGAAAATTGTACTCAAACGAATGAGTTATGGTTCATTGGCTTTATTGGGTATCCTGCTTTTGTTCATAGCGATTAGTTTCACGAATCATACAATTAAATTAAAGAAAGAATCGGCCATACTATCACCGCCAGGTGTATTGGTTGATGTTAATAATCACCCAATGCATGTCTACACAGAAGGTTCCGGAAAACATACACTGGTCTTTATGGCAGGTGGGGGCACATCTTCTCCTGTATTGGATTTCAAGGCGCTCTATTCCAGATTGTCGAATCAATACAAGATTGCTGTTGTAGAGAAGGCAGGCTACGGCTTCAGTGCAACGGCAAAGGTCCCTCGTGATATCGATACGATGTTGGAAGAAACCAGAATAGCTCTGACGTTAGCGGGAGAAACACCGCCCTATGTATTATTTCCGCATTCTATGTCGGGCATAGAAGCACTATATTGGGCACAGATGTATCCAAATGAAATTGAGGCTATCATTGGTCTTGATCCTGCTATTCCACAAGTTTATGAAGAGTATCCTCTACCTTCATTTGGAATGAGGAGTCTTACAGGCCTAGGAGCTCGTGTCGGAATAACCCGTTTTTTTCCGGACATTGTTAACTCGTCCGCCGCAATTGAAGAGAAGAGGTTGTCCTCCCAAGAGGAGGAGATCTATAGGGCATTATTTTATAAGAAAACGCAGACAATGAACATGAATGAAGAAGTTAAAATGATTAGGAATAATGCAGCGCAAGTTTTAGAACGAGGTATTCCGGATGTGCCCATGTATTTTTTTATATCTAATGGAGAGGAATTACCTGTCGAGAACTGGAAAAATTACTTAGTAAACTACGTTGAGTCTGTGAAAATTGGGCGCTATCTGTTATTACATAATGGTCATTACGTTCATGATGCTGATCCCGGTCTAATTGCAGAGGAAAGTATCAAATTTATAGAAGAACTGTGAATAAGGAAAAGGAAAACAATGATTTCGGAAAAGTTTTAGAATAATGAGACGACACCATAGGTGCTCGTCTTTTCTTTTATAACGTAAGGGGATTATGTCACGCTTGGATTACTTCAGATTTATTGTTGCAGTGGCAGTAAATGAAACCTTCAACCTCATATTCATGTATTATAGTACATATGAACTGATCGAAGGAGGAACGAATGATGGGAATCTTATCGAGGTTTAGGGACGTGATGAAAGCGAATGTGAACCATGTGCTGGCTCGGACGCAAGATCCGGAGAAGACGGTGAATGAATATATGCGGAGCTTGAGCAGTGATCTGGGTCAGGTGAAGGCAGAGACGGCTGCGGTTCTCTCGGATGAGAGCCGGGCGAAGAGGGCTTTGGACGAATGCAGTGCAGAGATTAAGAAATTACAGCGGTATGCAGAGAAATCTGCGGAGTCCGGTGATGAAGACAAGGCACGTAGTTTTCTGGAAAAGAAGGCAGAGCAGGCTGAGAAACGGAATGAATTACAAGCTGCCTATGATCGGGCTTCTGCCAAAGCTAAAATGATGAAGCACATGCACGAGAAGCTGGTTGCGGATATGGGGCAATTGGAAGCTCGGCATACGGAGCTGAAGGGCAAAATGTCTGCTGCCAATGCGCAACAACAGGCCAATGAACGGAACGCTTCCGCTGCCAATGCGAGTGCTGCTCTAAAGGCGATGGAAGACAAGGCGAATCAGGCGCTTAACGAAGCTGAGGCTTTGGCTGAACTTCGTGCTGGGGCACAGGAAGATGATTTGGATGTACTAATTGCGCAGTTGGAGCAGCAAATGAATGCCGAAGCGGGTAATAATGCTCAGGTGACGCCGAGTCCAGAGGAAGAGCTTGCAGCAATTCAGAAGAAATTGGAAGATAAATAAAGATATATTAAGATAATACATTTCGTTAAACATTGAGGTGAGCAAATGCCGGTAATCGAGTACAAGTGTCCCAACTGCGGCAGTGGAATGCTTTTTGATAGTGCAACTGGAGCGTTGTCCTGCCCCAGCTGCGGACGCCAGGATAACATCGAACAGATCCCCGATCCGCTGAAGAAACAGGTGTTCACGGAGAATGAGGTCAAGGAGTATCACTGTAACAGCTGCGGCGCGGATATTGTGACTGAGCCGGAGACAAGTGCAACAACATGCAGCTTCTGTGGAGCCGCCGTTGTTCTGAGTGATCGACTGACGGGAGATCTGGCACCGGCCATGGTCTTACCCTTTTCGATCAGTAAGGATGAGGCCAAGCAAGCGTTCAAAAAATGGTGCAGAAACGGCTTGCTGACACCTAGCGGATTCATGACAGCTGACCGGGTCAAGAGCATTACCGGGATATACGTGCCCTTCTGGTTATATGAGTTACATAACAAAATCGAAGTTCATGGCCGTGGCACAAAAATCAGAACCTACACGCAGGGTGATTATCATTACACGGAAACACAGCATTTTGATATTTACCGGAGAATCCGGCTGAACTATGTGAATCTGCCAATTGATGCTTCGGAGAAAATGAAAGATGAACTGATGGATAAGCTGGAGCCATTTCCGTATAACCAGTTAAAGCTTTTCAAAACCCCGTATCTCGCCGGGTATATTGCGGAAAAATATAGTTATACCGATGATGAACTATACCCGCGCGCCAAGGAAAAAACGAGCTCTTATATTGATTCTTATATTGCATCAACGGTTTCAGGTTATAACAGTGTCAGTTACACAGATAAACAGATCGATACTACGTTAAAAAATGCAGACTATGTGCTGCTCCCGGTATGGATGGTTTACTATGACTACAATCGTTCGCAGTATACCTTTGCCATGAATGGTCAGACAGGTAAAGTGGTGGGAAAACCGCCCATTAGCAAAGCTAAAGTTGCTGGATGGTTTGCAGGGATTTCAGCCGTTTCTTTGTTGTCATTGAAACTGGTCTCCTGGATGATGGGAGGTGGATTCCTGTGAGAAAAGGAAAACATTTGGCATGGATGGCAACACTCATTTTATTTGTGATTACCCTCGCTTCTCCATTGATTCCAATGTCAGTAGCATCGGCAGCAGATAGCAAAAACCTGATTTACGATGAAGCTAATCTGCTGAACGAGCAGGAAAAAAGTGAACTGAACGCATTGGCGAATGAGTATGGGGCGGAGAGGCAGACGGATTTTGTTATTCTGACAACGAATAATACACAGAATCAGGATGTACAGCTGCTGACCGAGGATTTCTATGATGAGCACGCTCTTGGGTATGACAAAGCGAATGGAAATGCGGTCATTCTGACGATGGACATGAATAATCGGGAAGTGTATTTGGCTGGATTCTATAAAGCTGAAGATTATCTGGACAACGGTCGGCTGCAATCAATCCGAAGCAGGATTACCTCTGAATTATCTAGTGGGGATTACAAACTCGCCTTTGAGAAATATATTAAGCTTTCCTATAAATATATGGGGTATGAACCTGGTGTGAACCCGAACAATATTTTATTTAACGGTTGGTTCCAATTAGGAGTATCTGTATTAATCGGAGGCGTTGTTGTTGGTATTATGACTTACCGTTCTGGCGGACGTGTGACGGTCAACCGGGCGACCTACGAGGATTCGAATACTTCCAGTGTAATCGATCGTCAGGATCGGTATATCCGTACTACCGTAACCAAACGCAAAATTGAGAAGAACAACAATAATGGTGGCGGAGGTGGCGGCGGGGGCGGAGGTACCAGCCGAGGCGGTCATTCGCACAGTGGTAGTAGAGGATCTTTCTAGCAGGAAAAACAACAATTCAACTTATGTCATGATGATGCAATATGCTTACTATAGAAGGGATGGGAACGAGTATGGGATTTTTCAAAAATCAATTTTCGAATGTGGTGGAATGGGAAGAGTTCAGAGATGATATGATTTTCTGGAAGTGGAGTAACCGTGAGATCAAGAAGGGAAGTAAATTGATTATCCGTTCGGGGCAAGATGCGATCTTCCTGAATAACGGCAAGGTGGAAGGGATTTTTGAGGACGAAGGGTCGTTTAATATCGATTCCGAGATCATTCCGTTTCTGTCTACCTTAAAAGGCTTCAAGTTCGGATTCAACAGCGGCATGCGGGTCGAAGTGCTATTTGTGAATACGAAGGAGTTTACGGTTCGGTGGGGTACGCAAAGTCCGGTATTGATTCCAACTCCTCAACTTCCAGGTGGAATGCCGGTTCGTGCGAATGGTACGTTTAATTTTAAAGTGAGTGACTATGTTACATTGATCGATAAAATTGCGGGTATCAAGCAGAGCTATCTGGTCGAGGATGTTAAGATCAGGATCACGTCTGTGCTGGATCAGTTGCTAATGAAATGGATTAGCCGTGAGGGTAAGGACATGTTCAACCTGCAGGCGAATGCTTCGGATATTGCCAAAGGAATTCAGGAAGATCTGGATATGCAAATGATGGACATCGGAATCGGAATTACAGGCTTCCAGGTGATGAGCTTCAATTACCCGCAGGAGATCCAGGATATGATTACGAAGACCGCTTCACATGAAATGATTGGAAATTTGCAAAAATATCAGCAGGTCAGCATGACTGATGGCATCTCATCCGGCAAAGTTAAAGGCGGCGGCGCTGCTTCGGATATGGCGGGCATGATGATGGGAATGAACATGGCGAATGAAATGATGAAGAACATGAATCAGAACCAGAACAACCAGAATCAGAATTCGGATCAAAAACCTGCGGCTAATCAAAACAGCGATGCAGGTGCATCTTCTTCGTCTGGAGACAATAAAAAGCCGAACTTCTGTCCAAACTGTGGCGCCAAGAATGATGGTGCAAACTTCTGTCCAAACTGTGGTCAGAAGTTGGGTTAACCTATATCTAAAATATAAGAAGGGCTTACTCTAAGGTCAAACTTTGGAGTAGGCCTTTTTTCATTCTATTTTAAATGGTAGAAAACGGTTGACAACGGAGCATAAATCATTTATCTTTAAATTAAGATATTTAATTTGAATATAAATTACACTCAAAAAACAAATATCTTAATTCCGATTACGAGGAGAGATCAAGATGATGATTCCAACATTGACCAGAATAAATGAACTTTCAAGAAAAGCCAACGCGGCAGGGTTGACGGAGATGGAGAAAGCAGAACAAATTCGTCTGCGCCAGGAATATCTGCAAACCTTTCGCGGTTCGATCAACGATATTCTGCTGAATGTAACCATCTATGATCCGAACGGCGATGACGTCACTCCGGATAAACTGAAACAGGAACAGGCCCAACAAAATAATAACTGAATCAGTTCGGTATATTATCTTAATATTAAGATAGTATACGTCTATAAATATAAATAAAGCACCTATAAGACGATCTACAAATAACCCTTCCCATACAAAATGATCTATAAACCTAGGAGGAAATGATGATGACCATTCAAACTGCAGGTATTCACCATATTACAGCTTTTGCGGGAGATCCGCAGGCTAATGTCGACTTTTATGCTGGTGTCTTGGGACTTCGGCTTGTGAAAAAAACAATCAACTTCGATGCACCAGACGTTTACCATCTGTACTTTGGGGATGAGAACGGAAGTCCAGGTACCATTATCACATTCTTCCCATCAGCCGGATCACCGCGAGGCAAAATTGGTGGCGGTCAGGTTGGCATCACCTCATATGTGATTCCGCCTGGGACTATTGGCTTCTGGCAGGATCGGCTGGAGCAGTATAACATTGAGGTAACCAAAACAAGTCGTTTTAACGAAGAGCTGCTGCAATTCGAAGACAGCGAGGGCTTGCGTCTGGAACTGGTTGAACGGGAAGAGGGTGCAGCCAGCACCTGGGTGCATGAAGGCATTCCAGTGGATAAAGCCATCAAAGGATTTGGAGGTGCCGTGCTGTTCAGCGTCAATCCGCAGAGAACGATGGATGCGCTGAACAAAATACTCGGATTCACCAAAGTAGATGAAGATGAGGAGTATGTACGATTCCGGTCCGTCGGAGATATCGGTAATGTCGTGGATGTTCCTGTCACCCGGATGGCTTTGGGGGCAGGCGGAGCAGGGACGGTCCACCATATTGCGTGGCGTGCCAAAGATTTTGCAGAGCACGAGCAGTGGAGAGAAGCTGTACAACAGTACGGCTATCAACCAACCCCAGTTCGGGACCGTCAATATTTTAACGCAATCTATTTCAGAGAAGCGGGCGGAATCCTGTTCGAAATTGCTACTGATCCTCCTGGATTCGCGAAAGATGAGCCTGCGGAGTCGCTTGGACAGAAACTCATGCTACCTGAGTGGTTTGAGCCATATCGCGCCCAAATTGAAGGCAATTTGCAGCCCATCCAGGTAAGAACGGTAGAGCCTTCGCATTCTATGATGGCACGTTAAAAAAGAGGCAAGAACAAGCAATCTTTTTGATAAGAGTTTAACCAAAAGGAGCATTGAAGGATGATGGAGAAAAAGGTTACCTGGCTGGAGCTGTTCTATGATTTGCTTTTTGTAGCAGCGGTCTCCAAAGCGGGACATGTCCTGCTGCATGCCGAACACGGCGTGATTTCGTTTGAATATCTGATGAAATTTGTTTTAATTTTTATTCCTGTCTGGTGGGCATGGGTCGGTCAGACCCTATTTATTAACCGTTATGGTCAGGATATCTTCATTCATCGAGTATTCCTCATCCTTCAACTCCTGTCTGTTCTGGTGATGACGGCGAGTCTCTCGGTTGATTTTGATCAATACTATCTTCCCTTCTTTGCGGGTTATATCGGTTCGAGGGCATTGACAGCCATTCAATATTTTATGATTCACAATTCCAAAAGCGAACATCAACAAAAAGCCGCCCGTTATCTGGGTGTATGCTTCATCATCGGCATCTTGATCTCAACAGGTTCCCTGTTCTTTGATTCGTGGCTGCGATATGCGATTTTGTACGTGGGAATTGCCGTGGATATCATTCTCCCGCTCATTGGGCGCAAAAATCTGGTGAAGGTGCCGATACACACCCATCATTTATTGGAACGTTTTGCTCTGTTCACGCTTATCCTGCTCGGTGAGTCGGTTGTCAGTATCATTGCCGTGCTGCAAATGGATCACTGGGATGTACGATCTGTTCTGTTCGCGGCATTTACATCCATATTTGTGATTGCGATATGGTGGCAGTATTTTGATAATGTTGAGAAAAAGGTCAGCAAAGAGATCCAGACCGCCGGGCAAACAATCATCTACGGCCATTTGTTCATCTATATATCCATGAGCATGATTGCCGCCTCCATTCAGTTGTTATACCTGGATGAACTTAATTATGGTTTCATGTTAGCCTTTGTATTTGGTTCAGTTCTGCTGTATTTTCTGTCCACCTCGCTGGTGTTCCACCGATACAGGCATGCTCATCTGCGGCTGCGTCCACGTCACTTGGTGTTTATGCTGGGGATAATGGCTGCGTTTATCGTTGTGGATCTGATCTATCGGGTGCCTAATTATGCAATCGTGGGAGAGAACATGGTGTTCTTCCTTGTCTACGCCAAATTAACGACCTAATGCATAGGTCACACAAGATTAAAAGTCACGGACGAATAACGTTCGTGGCTTTTTTAGTTGGATAATTACAAAATCATGTCCACTGTGAGAAAAAACGTTTAACCTGATTTATTTTCTACTATAGAATCTGTTAATATGAGACTAGATACAAGTGAATCTACCAGATTAACGAATATACATAGTGATTCGTGGAGATGGAGATGACAATCAGGAGGGAAATCATTGAGCACACATCAAATCGGAGTTCCATTGGAAGGGTTTGCAGAGTTTAGCCGCACGGTTGCCGCTGAAGGCGCAGTGCTTTTGAAGAATGAAGGACAAGCGCTTCCAATCCAAAAAGACGAAAACGTTTCAGTGTTTGGACGGATTCAAGTCAACTATTATCGCAGTGGTACAGGCTCAGGCGGCAGCGTTCATGTGGCGTATACAACCAATTTGCTGGATGGTCTGCGTAGCAAAATAGGACTTACAGTTAATGAAGAATTGGCAGCTGTCTATGAAAAATGGATTGAAGAAAACCCATTTGATGACGGTGGAAAAGTATGGGCGGCAGAGCCTTGGAATCAGAAGGAAATGCCTTTAACGGACGAAGTGGTATCCCAAGCCAGAAGTAAATCCAGCAAAGCAATTGTGGTGATTGGACGAACAGCAGGCGAAGATCAGGATAATGTGGATGCTCCAGGCAGCTACCGGTTGACGGAAGATGAGAAAGCGATGCTGAAGCAGGTCACGAATCATTTTGAACAAACGATCGTCGTGTTGAATGTCTCGAACATCATGGACATGAGCTGGTTGAATGATGAAAGTTACGTTCATCCGATCCAAAGTGTCATTTACTCGTGGCATGGCGGTATGGAGGGTGGTAATGCGATCGCCGATGTACTGGCCGGAGACGTTACACCAAGTGGTAAATTGACTGATACGATTGCATATTCCATTGAAGATTATCCTTCCACAAGCAATTACGGGAATGAGTTTAAGAACCTTTATCAAGAAGATATCTACGTAGGCTATCGTTATTTCGAAACGTTTCGACCTGAAAAAGTACAATTTGAATTTGGATACGGCTTGTCCTATACCACATTCACAACCAAGGCTGAAGACGCAAAATTGATCTCTCAAGACGGAGAAAATAGCATTAAGGTGAATGTAACCGTAACCAATACGGGCACGACCTATGCCGGTAAAGAAGTAGTGCAGATCTATTATGAAGCCCCACAAGGTCAATTGGGGAAACCTGCAAAAGCTTTGGTGGCATTCGGCAAAACGAATCTGCTTCAGCCGGGTGAGTCTCAGCGTCTGACTGTGAGCTTCCCTGTAGATTCCATGGCTTCCTATGATGATGCTGGCGTAACAGGACATGCATCGGCGTATGTACTTGAGGCAGGAACATATCGTTTGTACGTGGGAACCAGTGTCAAAAATGTGGAGCATGTCAGCATTGATGGCCAAGATGGCTACGTCGTAGAAACGATTCAACTCGTGGAACAGCTCCAGGAGGCAATGGCACCGACGGAAGGCTTTACGAGAATGAAGCCGGGAGCGCGCAAAGATGATGGTTCTTACGAGTTGATCTTTGCAGATGTACCTACACGTCAAGTATCCATGGCTGAACGAATTGAACAAAGCTTGCCACAAACGCTGGAGCAAACCGGCAATCAGGGCTACAAGCTGAGAGATGTAAAGGATGGCAAGGTTAGCCTGGAAGCGTTTATCGCCCAATTAAGTGATCAGGATCTGGCAGCGATCGTAAGAGGCGAAGGTATGAGCAGCCCACTAGTTACATCGGGTACAGCTTCCGCATTTGGCGGCGTGAGTGACAGTCTGTTCAATTACGGAATTCCTGTTGCATGTACTGCGGATGGCCCATCCGGTATTCGTATGGATAGCGGGGAGAAGGCTACACAAGTTTCCATTGGAACTTTGCTGGCCGCAACATGGAATGCAGAACTCGTTGAAGAGCTGTATGTGATGGAAGGCCAGGAATTGCTGAGAAATCAGGTGGATGCACTGCTCGGGCCTGGATTGAATATTCGTCGTAGTCCGATGAACGGACGTAACTTTGAGTATTTCTCAGAAGATCCGCTGATTTCCGGTGTATTTGCTGCTGCTTGCACAAGAGGAATCATGAAGGGTGGCTCTAATGCTACGCTGAAGCATTTCGCCTGCAATAATCAGGAGAAACATCGCAGTAAAGTGGATGCCGTTGTATCTGAACGTGCATTGCGTGAGATCTATCTGAAAGGGTTCGAGATTGCCGTGAAAGAAGGCGGTGCGAACTCGATCATGACTTCATACAATCCGATTAATGGACATTGGGCGGCTTCGAACTATGATCTGAACACGACCATTCTTCGTGGGGAGTGGGGCTTCCAAGGTATCGTGATGACCGACTGGTGGGCTATTATGAACGATGGCGTTGAAGGTGGACCAGCAGATCGGAAAAACACCAACTGGATGGTTCGCGCTCAAAACGATTTGTACATGGTTGTACCTAACTATGGCGCAGAAATCAACGGCTGGGATGATAACACGATCGAATCTCTGGAAAATGGGACGTTGACACGTGGCGAGCTTCAGCGCTCGGCTATGAATATTTGTGAGTTCATCATGAATGCACCTGTCTTCTCCAGAAAACATGAGATTGTAGAGAATGTCGCTTCATTCCAAGCGAATGCTTCACTTTCCTCAGAGCAGGCACAAGCGCTGGCTGATAATGCACAGGTCAAACCGGTTGTGGGCGAACCTGTTTACATGAAAGTGGATGAAGCAGGTCAATACCGGATTATTGTACAGATCATGTCTCCTGAGCCGGAATTGGCTCAAAGTGCATGTAATGTCATTCTCAATGATCAATTGATGACGACCATTCAAACCAATGGTACTGAAGGTAAATGGATCAGACAAAAACTTGTTAAAGTGGATTTGGAAGCAGGTTTGTACGAATTGAAGCTGGACTTCACCAAACCAGGTCTGCAGATCGACTGGATCGAATTCAAACAAGTGTAACGCAGGATCGTCTGATCTGTTGTAACTGAACATGACGACTGTTATGATTGTGTTATGAGATCCGGAATTTCTGAACAATCTGGTCAGGAGTGTTGCGAAGGATGAGAAGGTATAATTTTTGGAGCCCCATTCTGCTGATTGCGGTTGCGCTGATTGTCAGAGGCCTGGTTACGAATCTGGGCGTTCTGTTCGGCATGTCGCATGATGCAGCAAGTAATATCGCAATTGTTGCCATGTTGATTGCTGCACTGATCATGTTTAATCGAATGACAAAGGCAAAGCGAAAGTGAACTTATAATATTCGATATCGATCAAGAGAGAGGCACCCTTAGGGGTGTCTTTTTTGTGTATTGACGTTTCATTCATAACGTCTTAGACTGTTTATGAATAAAAACAATAACATTTTTATGATAACGAAAATAACAAATGTGATTACTCCAATGGCTAACCCATCATTTTCCGAAAGGAGACCCATTCATGAAGGTTATGGCGGCATGGTTTGTAGGCAAGCATGAAAAGGCAATGGATGTGTTGAGCAGGATGTGGGGAAAGCAGGAGGGTTCGTGGATCGTTCCGCTGAGATTGGTGAAGTCTTCGTGGAACAGGGATCGAATTGCAATCAGAAAGCTGACTTTCAACGACAGATGAACATAATTAAGGACCGCTGGAGATGCTGTGCTCTGTCGGTCCTTTATGGCATTTGACGGAAAGCGGACAGAGAACCAGCATGAGAGGAGAGGAATCCAGTAAATACAACCGATTGGGTGAAGGCAGCAGCACAGGTCGTGCCATCAGAACGTCAGCTGAAATGGCAGGAGATGGGGTTCTATGCATTTATTCATTTTACCATGAATACGTTTACAGATCAGGAGTGGGGAACCGGGAATGAAGATCCCGATATCTTTAACCCTTCTCATCTGAGTGCCCGGCAATGGGTTCAGGCGTGCAAATCTGCCGGTATGACCGGATTAATCCTCACATGCAAGCATCATGACGGGTTTTGTTTATGGCCAAGCCAGTACACGAATCATTCGGTAGCCGCCAGCCCTTGGCGAGATGGTGCGGGTGATCTGGTGAAAGAGGTTGCCGATGCCTGCCGTGAAGGCGGGTTGAAGTTCGGTATCTATCTGTCTCCTTGGGACCGTCATGAAGCATCCTACGGAGATTCAGAGCGATACAACGAATTTTTCAATAATCAGTTGCGTGAGCTGTTAACCCAATATGGTGAACTTTTCTGCGTATGGTTCGACGGAGCATGCGGAGAGGGGCCAAATGGGAAAAGGCAGATCTACGATTGGGATTCCTATTATGCACTGATCCGTGAGTTGCAGCCAGAGGCTGTAATCTCGGTATGTGGACCGGATGTTCGCTGGTGCGGCAATGAGGCAGGTCACACCCGGACTTCGGAATGGAGCGTCGTACCTGCCTACTTGCAAGATAATGAGAAGATCCAGGAGCAATCGCAGCGGGTGGATGATGGTGAGTTTGCCAGCAGAATTAATACACAGGATGCCGATTTGGGGAGTCGGGAAGTGATCCGGCAGCACGAGGGCAAGCTCATCTGGTATCCCGCAGAAGTGAACACATCCATCCGTCCGGGTTGGTTCTATCATGCGAGCGAGGACGATCAAGTCAAATCGCTGGAGGAACTGCTTAGCATCTATGATGGAGCGGTTGGGGGCAACGCTAATTTTCTACTAAACCTTCCACCAGATCGAAGCGGCCTTATTCACGAACAGGATGTTGAGCGGCTGCAGCAACTCGGAGACTTTTTGCGCAGTACTTATCGGCAAAGTTTGGCTGTTGGGGCGAGCATTCGCGCATCGGATACCATGGGTCAAGAACATGCCGCTACCCAGGTATTGCGTGAGGAATCGGATACTTTTTGGTGCCCATCTGAAGGAACTGAACTGGCTTGGCTGGAGGTAGAACTGCCGGAGGAAACGCGGTTCGACCGAGTCGTTCTCATGGAGCATATCCGTTTAGGTCAGCGAATTGAACGCTTTACGCTGGAGGCAAAGGAAGAGAGTGGTGATTGGCAGGAGCTGTATCGCGGTACGATTGTTGGTCACAAACGAATCTGTAGTTTCGAACCTTTTACCGCCAGAACCATTCGTCTGACCATTCATGAATCCAGATGGTATCCAACGTTGTCCTGGCTGGGTGTATATCTGAGCAAACAAGAGGTGCATGAAGCTGGCGATTGAGCCGTAACATTTGTAGATAAGCCGATTTTGGATTCATCCCATGGAAAATAGAGTAGCAAACGATTATTGGTAATTGTATGATCTTATGGAAAAAGGTATATGTAAGGTAGAGCCACACACCAGCAGGAGAGGATGAGAGGATATGAAAGTAGGACTCAGCACATACAGTCTGCAACAGGCACTGGATGCCAAGGAACTGACTGTACCCGACGCCATCCGTTACATCGCCGAGCAGGGCGGAGAACATGTGGAGATTGTTCCGATCGGGTACAGCCTGATCGACCAGCCGGAATTAATTGACCAGATTCGAGAGGCTGCGCAAGACGTGGGAATTGATATTTCCAATTACGCAATAGGTGCTAACTTCGTTACAGGAGAAGGCCCGGATGCACTTGGAAATGAGATTGCTACTGTTATGAAGCATGTAGATGTCGCTGCCGCACTTGGCGTTACGAGAATGCGCCATGATGTTGCGTTTCGTCCTGCACAGGAAGGTACTGTCGCCCAGTTTGAGGCCGATCTGCCTGTTCTGGTGAAGGCCTGTCAGCGAATTGCTGATTACGCTGCGAGTCACGGCATTACCACAAGTGTGGAGAATCATGGTTACTATGTGCAGTCCAGTGAGCGTGTCCGGCGGTTGGTGCATGAGACGGCACGTGAAAACTTCAGGACAACGTTGGATATCGGCAATTTCCTGTGTGTGGATGAAGACCCGGTTAGCGCTGTGAAAAACAACATTCCTTATGCATCCATGGTGCACGCCAAAGATTTCTATCGGAGACCTTCCTATCGCAATCCCGGAGAGGGCTGGTTCCAGACCGCACACGGCAATTACCTGCGCGGAGCGATTGTGGGCCATGGGGATATCGACATGCCGGAAGTATTCCGTGTGTTGAAGCAGTCCGGTTACGACGGATATATCTCTGTAGAGTTTGAAGGTATGGAAAATTGCAAAACAGCATCCCGAATCGCGATGGATAACGTCCGCCGCTTCTGGGAGGAAGCATAAACTGCTACTGTCCCACTATATAAGTGGAATCAATTTTTATATGTAAGGCTGAAGTAACAGGGGGGGAGTTTGGAACTGTAGGAGCGGTAGCGCCCGCCTTTGTCTGCGGATTTCAACTGCTGAGAGCGGTTGATACAAGAAATTTGTAGACAACAGCGGCCGAAAGTCCAAACATTCACCGTAGTTACGTTAAGCCGATTATCATATGTTTTGAATCAACTGATATGACCATCATTCAACTTATTATGGAGGGGAAAATCCATGTCCAAACTTAAAATTGCCGTTATCGGTGCAGGATCAATTTCCGATTTTCATTTACAAGCGTATGACAGTAATCCTGAAGTTGAAATATACGCCATATGCGACCTGAACGAGGCACGTGCCCAGGAAGCGGCGAAAAAATATAACGCTACTCATGTATTCACGGATTATAAGGAGCTCCTGGCACTACCTGAAATCCATTCGGTCAGCATATGTACCTGGAATGATACACATGCCGAGATCAGCATTGCAGCTCTGGATGCGGGGAAAAACGTACTTTGCGAGAAGCCGCTCTGTCAGACGGTAGAAGATGCGTTAGAGGTAGAGAAGGCTGTTCACCGCAGTGGAAAGCTGCTTCAGGTTGGCTTTGTACGCCGCTATAGCGACAATGCGCAGATTCTGAAGAAGTTCATTGATGAAGGCGAGCTTGGAGAGATCTATTATGCCAAGGCATCCTGTCTGCGGCGTTTGGGCAATCCGGGCGGATGGTTTGCAGATGTGGACCGTTCTGGCGGCGGTCCGTTGATCGATATTGGCGTTCATATTATTGATATCTCCTGGTATCTGATGGGCAAACCGAAAGTGAAAACCGTGTCTGCGAATGTCTCCAATCGATTAGGTAACCGTGCCAATATCCGTAATCTATCGTTCTACCAGGCTGCGGATTATGATGCGAACAAAAACACCGTGGAGGATATGGCCAACGCACTGATTCGTTTCGAGAACGGGGCAAGCCTGCTGGTGGATGTAAGCTTCACACTGCACGCGAAGCAGGATGAAACTTCGGTCAGACTCTATGGCGATAAAGGTGGCGCTGAACTGGAACCGGAAATTTCACTGATCGGTGAGAAATTCGATACCATTTTGAACATGACGCCACAGGTGGATTTCAAATCCCTTGATTTCGCAGGTTCTTTCCGTAATGAAGTCAATCATTTTATCGACAGTGCCCAAGGGCGCAAAGAGACGCTAAGCCCCGTTGAGGATGGCGTTGAAATCATGAAAATCCTCTGTGCCATCTACGAGTCCGCACGAGAAGGACGCGAGATTTCACTGTAGATATGCTGTTTCGATCCGAAAATGGCAACACCGCTCGAAGTAGTGAGGTCTAACAAGTCTATACTTGTTGAACCAAACATTTCGCCAAAACGGACTTAGAACCAATCTGAAGAATGCACTGCTATCGAAATGACTGGGCTAAATATGTCTTTCTTAGTTGAACGAAACATTTACACAATAACGGAGAGGGCAGAACGAATNATGCACTGCTATCGAAATGACTGGGCTAAATATGTCTTTCTTAGTTGAACGAAACATTTACACAATAACGGAGAGGGCAGAACGAATCTGAAGAAGCGAAGCGCTCGCCTTTATCCCCGGATTTTCCCCTTAGGAAAGGGAATCAAAAAAATCTGGGGATAACAGCGATCCGAAGATTGTTGTGACCGCGCAGTGGTCCAGTGTAATGCTATTTATTCAGCGTATGACATCCAATCCAAAGGAGATGAACGGGATGAGCGAAACCAAAGATACGGTGCTGGAACAGGAAGAGCAGGTGGTCGAAGCCGGGGTGCACAACTTTAGCAAAGAAGAGGAATGGGTGAAGCCTGAAGATCCATTGCTGAATGAACGCCTGGAGTGGTTCAAGGATCAGAAGCTGGGGCTGATGATGCATTGGGGGCCCTATTCTCAGCTTGGACTCGTGGAGTCCTGGGCGCTAAGTGACGAGGATGGCGATTGGTCACGCGATGATATCGACTGGACTGACGACATGGAGCATTTCAAGCAAGAATACTTTGATCTCAACAAAACCTTCAATCCGATTCGCTTTCAGCCTGAAGAGTGGGCACAGATGGCCGCTGATAATGGGTTCAAATATTTCCTGTTCACCACCAAACATCATGATGGTTTCTGCATGTGGGATACACATACCACCGATTATCGCATCACGGGCAAAGATACTCCTTTTCATACCCATAAGTATGCGGATATTTGTCGGGCGCTTTTTGACGCTTTTCGTGCCAAGGGGCTCGGGATCTCGGCTTACTTCTCCAAAGCGGACTGGCATACGCCATATTACTGGACACCTGGCATGGAGCGGGGAAGCCATATGTGGCGTGGACCATCCTATGATCCGAAAGCGTATCCATGGCTGTGGGAGAAATTCGTGGAGTTCACGCATGAGCAAATTATGGAGCTGCTGACCAACTATGGACGAATCGAATGTCTATGGCTGGATGCAGGCTGGGTACGTGAAGGCCGTCACGGTCAGGATATCCGATTGGGCGAAGTGGTGGAGCGGGCACGTCAGACAACTCAGCCGTGGCTCCTCGCAGCAGATCGCACAGTAGGCGGACCGTATGAGAATATCGTAACTCCGGAACAGACCATCCCTGAGCATCCAATGAATATTCCTTGGGAGAGCTGTATCACGGTGGGCAATTCCTTTGCGTTTGGATATGATGATCAGTACAAGTCAGCAAGACAGCTGGCACATATACTGCTTGAGGTAGTATCCAAGGGTGGTAACCTAGCGCTGAATGTTGGACCACAACCGGACGGGCGTCTTCCAAAGGGGGCAGTACGAAGTATTAAAGCCCTCGGAGAATGGATCGGTACTCACGGTGAGGGCATCTATGGCACGCGAATTTGCGGACCATACTTCACAGGAGATTGGGCCTTTACACGTAAGGAAGATCTCAACGTATCGTATGCCTTCCGTTTGTATAGAAACGAGAACGAAGCAGTACAATCACAGGTAGTCATTCCATATGTGGAAAAGGTGGAGCGAATTGAACTCGTCGGCACAGACGATGTGCTGTCATTCCAACGGACGGAAGATGGACTTGTTGTAGAGTTGCCACAAGCGGCAGTTACGGAAGTAGCACCTATCACGCTGACGTTCAGATTGTTCACAAACCAATAAACCTACATTTCAAATCCCGAGGGGCTTCTACAGTCCTTCGGGATTTTTTGGGTTGATGATTTTTGCGATATACCTGTGCTAAAGGACGATTTCCCCTTGTCCAGCAAGGGTTTTGGGAATAAGGAGAGGTGGGAGAAAATTGCAAATTGATAAAAGAACACTGCTCAAGGTACTATCGATTTAAGAAAGCGTTACCTGACATTATTACTCACACGGATGACGCTAATACAGAAAAATGAGTCAAAGAAAAGGATGTTTAAGGGATGTAAATGTAATGTATTATTACACTTAAGGTGTAGAAGGAGTGACGCGAATGAGTCGAGCTACGGAAAGCATACCTGCACCGGTGGAGCTCCAGCAAGGAAGAAATTACGCAGAACCCAAGCGACAGCATCCATTTATCAGAAGCCTCAAGAAGCATTGGGAGCTGTATCTACTGGTGCTTCCTCCCGTATTGTATCTGTTGATCTTCAAGTACATTCCAATGGTTGGTGTACAGATTGCCTTCAAAGACTTCAGTGTCGTTAAAGGAATCTGGGGCAGCCCTTGGGTTGGACTGAAACACTTTGAAGCCTTTTTCGAATCCCCGAACTTCTGGCTGCTGATCAAAAATACGATTGGGATCAGTTTCTACTCGTTACTCGCCGGATTTCCCATTCCGATCCTGCTGGCGCTTGCGCTGAATGAGATCCGAACAGGATACTTTAAAAAGACCGTCCAGATGGTCACGTACGCTCCGCATTTTATCTCCACAGTCGTCATGGTATCCATTATCATTCTGATGCTGTCACCGCATGTGGGTGTTGTAGACAAGCTATTTACCTTCCTGGGTTTCCCGATGACCAACTTTATGGGCATTCCCGAATACTTCAAATCCATCTATGTGTGGTCGGGTGTATGGCAGGGCATGGGCTATTCATCGATCATTTATATCGCGGCTCTCGCTGGCGTTGATCCATCCCTCTATGAGGCAGCGAAGATGGACGGCGCTTCAAGGCTTCGTAAAATCTGGCATATCGACCTTCCAACGCTCGTACCAGTCACCGTCATCATGCTGATTCTTAGCTTGGGCAGCATTATGGGCGTGGGCTTTGAAAAAATATATCTAATGCAGAATCCGCTTAACACGAGCGCTTCAGAAGTCATCTCGACGTATGTGTACAAGGTCGGTCTGATTGGGGCCAACTTCAGCTTCTCCTCGGCGGTAGGATTGTTCAACTCCGTGATCAACCTGATCCTGCTGGTTATCGTCAACGGCATTTCCCGCAAAGTATCCCAGAACAGCTTGTGGTAAAGGAGGAGCTCATCCATGTTCAACCTGATGAATCGTAACCGGATCAAGGACCCGCTCGGTGACCGTATCTTCATGACATTCAACTATATCTTTCTGTTCGCTATACTTCTAACGGTGTTTTACCCGCTCTTGTATATCATCAGTTCTTCATTCAGCTCCTCGCGTGCCGTTACATCCGGTCAGGTGTGGCTGTACCCGGTAGACTTTAACATTAAGGCCTACATCTCTATTTTCAAAAGCCAACAGCTCATGCTCGGTTTCTACAACACGATCATCTATACCGTTGTAGGCACATTTATCAATGTGGCGCTAACGGTCATGCTCGCCTATCCGCTATCGCGCAAGTCGTTTTACGGACGAGGTGCCATTATTATTTTCATGATGATCACGATGTTCTTTGATGGCGGTCTGATTCCAACGTATCTCTTGATGAAAGACCTTCATCTGCTGGATACACGCTGGGCGATGTGGCTGCCAGGGGCGCTCGCAGTGTTCCAGGTTATCGTAGCGAGAACCTTCTTCCAGTCTTCCATCCCGGAAGAGCTGGGGGAGGCGGCGGAAATGGACGGATGCCGGGACATCCGGTATTTGATCAGCGTAGTTCTTCCGTTATCAAAACCGATTCTGGCGGTCATGACCCTGATGTATGCGGTGGGCCACTGGAATGCGTACTTTGATGCCCTGATTTATCTTCGTTCCGAGAAGTTGTTCCCGCTCCAATATGTGCTGCGCAATCTGCTAATTCTTAACGCGGCAGACCCAGCAATGTTGGCCAATACGAGCCAGCAGCTAAGAGATCAGGGGTTCGAACAGGTCCTGAAATACGCACTGATCGTAGTTGCCAGCATTCCTATTCTCATCATGTACCCGTTTGTGCAGAAGCATTTTGTTAAAGGGGTTATGGTTGGCTCGCTCAAAGGATGATCTTTGTCATCTGCTTCCGTTACGCCACTTGAAAGGAGGTGGGGGAACACTCCGGCTTTCGGGATAAGGTTTAACACGAGTACGTAATCAGAATGTTATGCCGTTTTCAACAAAAAGGAGGAGTCAGATTGAAAAAATCTTGGATTTCGATGTTGTTTCTGGTCTTTGCTTCGATGGCTTTGTTGTCCGCATGTGGTTCATCCGAGGATGCGGGTACAGGGAGCGACGGTAGCGGGGAGAGCGGTGGCCCGGTAACGATGACCTTCTTTGCCCCACAAGGTAAAGCGTCCATGGAAGAAAATGAGTTCACCAAATTTATCGAAGACAAGTTCGATGTTACCCTGAAATGGGATCTGGCCCCGACGGACGCTCTGCAAGACCGCAGACAGTTGCTGCTGGCGAGTGGCGATTATCCTGAAGTGTTCCTCCATGGCAAGTTCACGACCTCAGACCTTCAAACGTACGGAAAACAGGGCGTGTTCCTCCCGCTGCAGGATCTGATCAAGCAGTACGGTCCGAATCTGACCAAGATGATGGAGGAGAAGCCGTACTTCAAAGAAGCGGTAACTGCGCCGGATGGCAACATCTACGCTCTGCCGATTTTCAATGAATGTTACCACTGTACGTACGCTCAGAAATACTGGATTAACACCGAGTGGCTGGACAATCTGGGTCTCAAAATGCCTACCACGACCGATGAACTTTACACGGTTCTGAAGGCATTCAAGGAACAAGACCCGAATGGCAATGGCAAAGCCGATGAGATTCCACTCACCGGTGCACCCAACAAGTACGTATGGAATGGCAACATCGATGCCTATTTGATGAACAGCTTTATCTATAATGACAACGATAAATATTTGATTGTGAATGATGGAAAGGTTGACTTTGCAGCGAACAAGGAAGAGTGGAAAAAAGGGCTGGAATACATGCATAAGCTGTATTCAGAAGGCCTGATTGATCCGGCTTCCTTCACACAGAACGATCAGGCAATCGGGCAGTTGGGTAACAAGGAAGGGGATGAGGTGGTCGGCTCTATAACGACAGCGCTGGTCAGCTACCTTGTGAACACGTATGACAAAGATATCACCCGCCACCAGCACTGGGACATCGTGCCTCCACTGAAAGGGCCGGATGGTGTGCAGACGACAGGCGCTACGCAAAGCGTAGGTGAGTTCGAGTTCGCCATCACCAATAAAGCGACCGAAGCACAACAGATCGCAGCGATCAAAATTGTAGATTACATGTTCAGTGAAGAAGGTGCCCTGTATGCAGAGTACGGTCCGACAGAAGGAAAGGGCTGGAAGAAGGCGGATGCCGATGAGAAAAACATCAATGGTGAGCCTGCCAAATACAGCTACTATAACCTGCCTGAGCGTGACCCAAATGTTGTAGTCAACGAGAGTTGGTCACAGATCGGAGCACATGACTTGTCCAATACGTTCCGCAATCTGTTTGCAGAAGGTCAGAATCCACTGGAAGCGGAGGGTTACGGTACACGTCTGGCGCAAGCAACCAATGTATATGAACCTTATGCGCCAAAAGAAGTCTATCCTGCGAACGTATTTATCCGTCCTGAAGATACAGAAACCGCTGCGCAGCTCACGACGGCCGTTAAGGATTACGTGATGACCAATATGGCTCAATTCATTATCGGCAGCAAGAGCATCGATAAGGAATGGGACGCGTACGTAAAAGGTTTTGATGGTCTGGGACTCAGCAATTACCTTGAGATTTACCAGCGTGCGATTGAGAAGAATCAATAAAGATTAATGGTTTCTTGAATGAGGCTGTCCCGATGTCAACACAGAAATCGGGATGGTCTTCTCCTTTTGACAACCCCACTTCATCCGATATAATTTACTGAATATTTATGGAAAATTAGCGACCAGATTGGCGCGGTTGTCATTCCAGCTTATGCAAAATGCTCATACGTATAAACAGTGGTGGGGGGCCTCGGAGATGAACAACAGTTGGTTTAGACGTTTGCTGCTATCGTATTTGCCTGTTTTTTTTATCGTGACCACAATCCTGTTTATCATTTTCTTTCAGGTATTCAATGAACAGAACCGGAGAGAAGCACTCAAGGCCAATGAATTTCTGGCGTCACAGGTAACGCAATATTTGGACAATTCACTACGTTCCATCGACTTCAAGGTGCTGCGTGATATTTTGACCAATCCCAACCTGAAAAATTATTATTCGGTAACCGGAAGCAAAGATGTGTATGCCGGAATTCAAGCAGTCCAGGTTATTGATGAATTAAAAATAGAGTATCCACTGATTGATTCCATATATCTGGTGAGATACAACGATGATACGGTATTCAGCAACGGCAAGGCGGTGCCGATTGAGGAATTCCCGGATGCAGCGTTTATTAAAGACAGTCGTGCTGCGGCAACGCAAAAGTGGGTGGGGGCGAGATCCTTTAAGGCATTTCCAACCGAGGAAGGAAAACAGGTCATTACACTCATTCGCGGTGTCGGAAACGGCACGGGCCTTGTCGTTGTTAACGTCGATCTGCCGACCTTGCAGAAATCCATCATGCAGATGTATGACCCTGAGTTCACCTTCGTGAATATCTTCAATCGCTCGGGTGGCAATCTGTGGGACGGAGCAATGCAGGGTGGAATTACAGCAGTTTCTCCCAAAACAGACTCAGGTGAAGTATTCTCCGAGTTTACATCCAGCTACAGTGGCTGGAAGGTACAGACGGGGCTGAACAATGGCAAGATCGTCAAATTTGCCCTGAAGTTTTATAATATCTGGTTTGTTTTTGCCGTTGCCGTTGTCCTGATTGGTGTGGTGTGGGTGATCTATGTAACACGTAGAAATTACAAGCCCATCCAGCAGATTGTCACGTTGATTGAGACGGTGGCTTCGCAGAAACAGCCAGGGGCGGGTTATACGAAGGATAACGAGTTTCGTTTTATCCAGACTACGCTGGAGCGAATGATTGATCAAACCAAGCAATATCAGGAGGAGCATGAAGAGAACCTGATTTTGCAGAAGAAATACTTCTTTCAGGAGCTGCTGGAGGGTACGCGGGACTTTACCGGCAATGAACTGACAGCGGAGATGAGCAGGTTCAAGCTCCCGCAGTTAGAGGATCGATGGGCTGTAATGGTGGTGGAGATCGATCAGTATTCCCGATTCATGGAGGAGTACCACAATCAGGATCAATCCCTCCTGAAATTCGTGTTATCCAGCATTCTACAGGAGAGTGCAAGGCACGAGGGCACCGAAGTGTGGGCTGAGTGGATATCGGATCAGCGTCTGTATGCCATACTCTGGATTCCCGAAATGGAGAAAGGTGAGGAGACCGAGCAGAGACTGCTCTCCGGTTATCTTGACAGGGTTGGGCAGTATTTGAACTTCACCGTAACCATCGGTATTGGAAGAGTCGCAGTGGATGTCCGTGGTCTGAGAGCTTCGCTGAAGGAGGCGGTGCATGCCTTGGAATACAAGGCTGTGCTCGGCATGAATCGTATCATTCCATGTGGGGAGGTACCGAACTCAACGAATGATGTGTATGAATTCCTGAAGACGATCTCTTTGCTGGTACAGGCGATGCGACTCTCGGAAGATGTGTGGGAGAAGCATTTTGACCGCTTATTCGAACAGATCCATGAATCCGTGCTCTCCCGCCAGGAGATTATGAATACGGTCCAATTGCTGTTCCAGCACTATAACCGGGAGTTCGCAGAACTTCCACGAGAGTATCAGGAGCGATGGGCATCTGTATTTACACCACTTCTTCCTAGGTTGGAAGGTTGGGAGACGTTGGATGATTTACGCGCGCTGTGCTGGGAAGGTTTCCGTGAGCTGGCTGATGAGATGCAGACGCTTCATTGCTCCAGAAAACATCGATCTCATATTCTTGAAATTCGCAAGTATATTGAACAGAACTACAACAACCCCGAGCTGTCACTAAATTATCTAAGTGATCTATTTGATATCAATCCGAAATATTTAAGTAAGCTATTTAAGGACGAGATTGGTGAGAAGTTCGTGGATCTTCTGATTAGTCACCGTATTGAGAAGGCGAAACAGCTCATGCTGGAGACGGATAAGGCCATTCAGGAGATCAGTGAGGAAGTTGGGTATACGAATTACAATTCCTTCAATCGGGCGTTCAAGAATGTGGTGGGTGTTGCGCCTAGCGACTATCGAAAAGCCATGTGAGCCCATGCACCAGACTAAGCCGAACTCATAAGGAGAATATGCATATGGACTATAAAGATGCATCGCTTTCCGTTCAGGAGCGGACCCAAGATCTGCTCGGGCGGATGACCACGGAGGAGAAGATAGGGCAGCTGATCCAGCCGATGGGGTGGAAGACTTATGTTAAGGAAGCAGATGGTACGGTTCAGGTTACGGATGAGTTTAAAAAGGAAATCGCAGATGGTGGGATTGGGTCTTTATATGGAACACTTCGTGCTGATCCCTGGACGGAAGTGACGCTGGAGACTGGCCTGACGCCTAGGCAGGGAGCTGTTGCCACCAATGAAATCCAGCGGTATGCCATGGAGAACTCCCGGCTGGGCATTCCCATTTTGTTCGGGGAAGAGTGTTCTCACGGGCATATGGCCATTGGGGCAACTGTATTCCCGGTGCCGTTAGCAGTAGGAAGTGCTTGGAACACGGAATTGTACCGCAAGATGTGTGAAGCGATTGCTGTGGAGACTCGGAGCCAGGGAGGAGCGGCAACATATTCGCCTGTGCTTGATGTAGTACGGGACCCGAGATGGGGACGGACGGAGGAATGTTTTGCCGAAGATCCATACCTGATCGGTGAATTGGCGGTTGAAGCGATAAAAGGTTTACAGGGTGACCGGCTCGATTCTAATCGGACGATTGTGGCGACACTCAAACATTTTGCAGCCTATGGCAGCTCGGAGGGTGGGCGCAATGCTGCTCCGGTGCATATGGGACTACGAGAGCTGCACGAGGTGGATCTGCTGCCGTTCAAGAAAGCAGTGGAAGCCGGAGCATGTTCTGTCATGACAGCGTATAACGAGATTGATGGTGTGCCTTGTACGTCGAGTTCATATCTGCTGAATGATCTCCTACGCGTGCAATTGGGTTTTGACGGATTTGTCATTACTGACTTTGGTGCAATTCAGATGCTTGTCAATGGACACAACACCGCGGAGAACGGGGAGCAGGCCGTTGCTCAGTCGCTTAAGGCAGGGGTGGACATGGAAATGTCCGGGTACATGTACCGCAAGCATCTCGGGCAGGCCCTGTCGCAAGGATTGATTGAAGAGAAGGATCTGGATACGGCGGTAAGGCGGGTGCTGGAGATGAAGTTCAGACTGGGCTTATTCGAACAACCTTTCGTTGATCCTGACTTTGCAGAGCAGGTGATCGGATGTGAAGAACATATTCAGCTGGCGAGAAAAGTCGCGCAGGAGGGAATCATTTTACTCAAAAATGAAGACAACACCCTTCCGCTCGGTAAAACAGGTACAAAACTGGCGGTCATTGGACCGAATGCAAACCACGTCTACAACCAGCTTGGCGACTACACCTCGCCGCAGCCGAGAGGACAGATCGTTACGGTGCTGGATGGGATTACGCGCAAGCTTGGTGCTGACACCGGAAAGGTGCTGTACGCACCGGGCTGCCGGATCAAAGGGGATTCCAGAGAGGGCTTTGCGCAAGCGCTCGCCTGTGCTGAAGAAGCAGATACTGTCATTATGGTGATGGGAGGGTCAAGTAGTCGGGATTTTGGCGAAGGGACCATTGATCTGCGGACGGGGGCATCCGTTGTTACGGATGATCCATGGAACGATATGGAATGCGGTGAAGGGATAGACCGATCGTCTCTGAACCTGATGGGTGTTCAACTGGAACTGGTGCAAGAAGTACATAAGCTGGGGAAACCGGTTATTGTCGTATATATTAACGGAAGGCCCATTGCCGAACCATGGATTGATGAGCATGCCCATGCCATTGTGGAAGCATGGTACCCCGGGCAGGAGGGGGGCAACGCCATTGCAGATATTCTGTTCGGTGATGTGAATCCATCTGGTCGTCTTACCATCTCCATTCCCAAGCATGTAGGTCAGCTTCCGGTCAACTACAATGCCAAACGTACCCGGGGCAAGCGATATTTGGAGACCGATCTGGTACCACAATATCCGTTCGGTTTTGGGCTTAGTTATACAGAATTCAAGTACGAGAATGTAAGAGTTGTACCCGAAGTGATTGGACCAGACGATGAAGCAGAGGTGCAGGTGGAGGTCACAAATACGGGAGCGGTTGCGGGAAATGAGGTTGTACAGCTGTATATTACGGACGTATCGGCTTCGGTCACCCGTTCCGAAATTTCACTGAAGGGATTTCGTAAAATCCATCTAGAGCCGGGACAGACCCAGACGGTGACGTTCCCTGTGCAAAAAGAACATCTAGAGCTGATCGATTCCCGTCTTCAGCCTGTTGTGGAGCCGGGTGAATTCAGACTGATGGTTGGTAGCAGCTCCAGAGACTGGACTGCTTGTAGTTTACACATCCAGAAGGTGGGGGTGGAGGTATGATTCGAATTCAGAGATTCATTCAGGATCTGACTCAGCAGCAATGGAGGGATACTATTGAACTTCCAGAGTGGCAGATGCAGAAAGCCAAGTATATCCGGCCAGGGGAATATGAGTATGAACAGAAGAATGCGACTGTTCAAAGCTTGAATCCACTCCATAGTAACCATGGAACGACTTATTTTCTGAGCAAAACCGTAGAGATTCCGGCCAATTGGGAGGAAGATGTGGTCGGATTGATCTTCGAGGCCAGGGGTGAAGGGCTGCTGAAGGTGAATGGCGTGCCTTATCACGGACTGGACCGCAATCATGGGTATGTACCGTTACCGAAGAGCCGTGTGGGAACTACGCCATTGCTGGAGATTGAACTATATGATCCCATACCGGAACCACATGACCCCTTGAATCGACAGGCGGTC
The DNA here is from genome assembly GCF_002750415.1 of Paenibacillus sp. LK1. Lineage (NCBI taxonomy): Bacteria > Bacillati > Bacillota > Bacilli > Caryophanales > Paenibacillaceae > Paenibacillus > Paenibacillus sp. LK1. The sequence continues at coordinate 42,363 of NZ_PEII01000019.1, read as the reverse complement.
ATCCAGCCGCCAATTCAGGGCATCCGAGCCGCTTTGGTTCGTGTTAATTCGCCTTTACAGAGTCTAATGTATAGCATTACGGTACTTTCAGAATCACTCCGAACATTGCCGGAGAAAGACTTAAAGCGCACCCGTCTTATTCGGGATGTTCATCAGGTGATGGATAAGATGTACAACGAGCCAGAGCGCTGGAGTGAAGCGGCGTGGGTGCAGCATTGGGAAGAATGGCTCGCACAGTCGGTGCAGGAGGAAGACCCGGAAGAGTATCGAGACGGATTCATGCATTTGGTTGGGCAATCCCATATCGATATTGCCTGGCTGTGGCCTGTGCGTGAGACTGTGCGCAAGTCCAGCCGCACCTTCTCCACGATGTGTACTTTGATGGATGAGTATCCGGAGTTCGTGTATTCGCAGAGTCAACCACAGCTGTATGCATTCGTGAAAGAGCACTATCCTGAGCTGTACGAACGAATCAAAACCCGAATTGCCGAAGGCCGCTGGGAACTGGTTGGTGGCATGTGGGTCGAGCCGGATTTAAATATTCCGAGTGGCGAGTCGCTTGTGCGTCAGATCCTGTACGGGCAGAACTTTTATCAGGAGGAGTTCGGCAAGCGTTCAAACATCGAGTGGCTTCCTGACACTTTTGGCTACTGTGCTTCGCTGCCACAACTGCTCAAGCTGGCTGACATTCCTTATTTTATGACCACCAAGCTCAATTGGAATGATACCAACGTTTTCCCGTATGATCTGTTCCATTGGGTAGGTATTGACGGCACCTCGGTGCTTGCGTATCTCAATCACGGAGTGAATGAGCATACCCGGCCCAAGGATGTGGATGAGCACTGGCAATCCTACAAGCAGAAGGATGTACACCCCGAGCAAATGCTGCTATATGGGCATGGCGATGGTGGAGGCGGGGTAACGAACGAAATGGTCGCGTTCGCAGAGAGATCCCATTTCATGGTTGGGCAGCCCATCAACAATTTCAGTACAGCAGGCGCGTTTTTCGAAGAAATTTCGAACAACAATCCTAAGCTGCCCAAATGGCATGGCGACTTATATCTGGAACTGCATCGTGGAACCTATACAACTCATGCACGCAACAAACGGAGCAATCGCAAAGCAGAGGTGTTGTATCGGGAAGCTGAAATCTGGGGGCAGTTTGCCGGAGTTGAAGCAGCACAGGCGAAAAGTGATCTGGATGAAGGCTGGAAGCTGATCATGCTGAATCAATTCCATGATATTATCCCGGGCACGTCCATTCCCGAAGTATACGTAACATCAATGGAAGAGTATAAGAAAGTATTCGCTACGGGGACATCGGCTATGAATGGTGCCCTTAGCAATATTGAGGACCGAATTGCGACAGATGGCTTCGACGGTCTGCCCTATGTTGTACTTAATAGCCTAGGCTGGGAGCGGGGAGAAGTTGTTACGATTACAGGCGACGAGAAACTGAGCGGTTTAGCAGCGTTTGACCATCGGGGTAATCGTCTGCCGAGTGACCTGGAGGCAAATGGAGACGTGCTGACCTTGTCAGTCTATGTCCCATCCATTCCGGCCTTTGGGTATGCCACGATATGGCTACGCCAGGCACCGGATGCCAATCTTCCTGCATTGAAACAGGATGAATCTTTCCCTTCTGTCTGGGAAACGGACTTTTACACGCTTGAATTTAACGATGTAGGAGAGATCATCAGATGGTATGACAAAACCATGCAACGGGAGTGGCTGAAACCGAGCGATAAAGCGAATGAGTTACAGTTTTTCCATGACAGGCCAACGTATTGGGATGCTTGGGATATTGATCCGCGGTTTGAATCGCAGCGAGCAGGAGTGGCAGAGCTGATCTCCAGAGAAGTAGTACAGCGTGGAGTAACGCAGGATATCCTTCGGTTTCACTGGAAGTTAAACGAGTCGGAGATTCACCAGGATATTATCCTGTATCGTCATCAACGACGTGTTGATTTCAAGACAAAGGTGAACTGGGCGGAGAGCCATAAGCTGCTCGAAGTGGCTTTTCCCGTTGATTTGGTATCAGCGAAAGCAACCTATGAAATTCCGTTTGGTGCGCTGGAGCGTCCTACTCATAACAACACCAGCTGGGAGCAAGCCCAGTTTGAAGTGTGTGGTCACCGCTGGGCGGATATCTCCGAGGGCAACAGTGGTGTAAGCCTGCTGAACGATTGTAAATACGGATATGACATCAAGGATCAGATGATCCGTCTTTCCCTGCTCCGTGCTCCTAAATGGCCGGATGAACATGCTGACCAGGGTGAGCATGAATTCACGTATTCCCTGCTGCCGCATCAGGGAGATTGGCGGAAAGCGGGTGTGGTACGACGTGCGATGGAACTGAACCACCCGGTTCGGGTTGTTGCGAGTGAGCGACACTCTGGTACATTGCCGGCAGAGCACAGATGGGTTCATTTCCATAGTGAACATGTCATTCTGGATACAATCAAGGCTTCCGAGGATGGCACGGGAACGATACTTCGTTTCTATGAGTCATCTGGTGGAAGAGAAACAGTTCAGGTTCAATGGGCTGACGCGCGTATACAGACGTCTGTAGTCAATCTGTTGGAGGATGAAATCATGCCACTAGCTTGTCATGAAGGGAAGTTTGAGCTGACGTTCAAGCCATATGAAATTCAAACCGTGAAGTTGGTCTCAGCAGATTAGTTTCAGGAAACCGGATAAGAAATGATCGGAGAAAAAGGAGTGACCGGGTAGGGGTCGAAAATTGTATAGAGCATTCCGTCCATCATGAAGGCTCACCAGGAATGAAAAATCAAATACCGATTTAACGGGAGGGTATGGCATGAAATTAACAAACAAGATTGGCGTTATCGTGGATAGCTTCGGTGTAGGTGTACGTGAAGGATTAAGCAAAGCGAAGGATGTAGGTGCAGAAGGCGTACAGATCTATGCAGTCCATGGAGAGATGGACCCTGAGAACCTCTCTCCGACAGCTCGCAAGGAGTTAAGAAGTTATATCGATTCTCTTGGTCTTGAAATTTCTGCCCTGGTTGGCGATTTGGGCGGTCACGGGTTCCAGGTCAAGGAAGATAATCCGTGGAAAGTAGAGAAGTCCAAGCGCATCGTGGATCTTGCTCTGGATCTAGGTACAAATATCGTCACAACACATATCGGTATTGTTCCGCACGATCCCTCCTCCGAAGTGTATGCCACACTGCATGCCGCATGTGAGGAACTGGGCCAATATGCCAAAAGCGCAGGAGCCTACTTCGCGATTGAGACGGGACCAGAAACGGCAGCAGACCTGAAAGGGTTTCTGGATACCCTGTCGACTAACGGAGTTTCGGTGAATTTTGACCCGGCAAACATGGTGATGGTTACCGGAGATGACCCTGCACGAGGTGTTCATCTGCTCAAGGATTATATTGTGCATACCCATGTGAAAGATGGTGTGCGCCTGAAGGAAGTAGACCCGAGGGACGTATACGGTGCAGTGGGATATGCGCCTATGGATCATGAGAAAATTGCCGAAATGGTCTCTTCCGGAACATTCTTCCGTGAGGTACCGCTGGGCGAGGGCAGTGTGGATTTTGACGCATACTTTGCAGCCCTTCGGGATATTGGCTACAAAGGTTATCTGACGATTGAACGCGAGGTAGGCGACCAGCCGGAACAGGACATTCGCAAAGCGGTTAAATTTATCCAACAATACCGATAGGGAGCTGAGCAGATGAAAGTGGGCCTGAGTACGTATAGCTTGTTGAACGATCTGAATTCGGGTGAAATGACGGTTCTGGATATCATCGACTGGATTGCCGCAAATGGTGGCGAGCATATGGAGATGGTTCCGTATGGCTACACCGTGGAGGACAATCCTGATCTCGCCGACGCCATTCGGGAGCGGGCTGCTTCTGCGGGTATTGAGCTGTCCAACTATTCGATGCCTGCGAATTTCGTGCAGGAGACGGAAGAAGCTTTTGAAGAAGAGATAGCTCGGGTCAAAAGACATGTCGATGTTGTACACCGGATGGGTGTAAAGCATATGCGTCATGACGTAACGGCGTTTACTTTGCCTAAGGAGAAAATGACCATTGCCTGGTTTGAGGAAAATTTGCCGCTGATGGTGAAGGGAAGCCAGATCATTGCTGATTATGCTGCACAGTTTGGCATTACAACAACCATTGAGAATCACGGCTTCAGTGTGCAGGCCAGTGACCGTGTGCAGCGTGTGCTTCATGCCGTAGATCGTCCCAACTTCAAAACGACACTCGATATCGGCAACTTCATGTGCGTGGATGAGAATCCGATTATCGGGGTCATGAAAAATCTGCCGTACGCTTCTCTGGTTCACTTCAAGGACTTTTATTTCCGCCCTTATGATGAGCATCCGGGTGAAGGGGAATGGTTCACAACCGCTTACGGCAACTTCCTGCGCGGTGCCATTGTGGGGCAAGGGGATATTCCAATCCGCAAAATTGTGAGGCTGATTAAAGACTCCGGTTATGATGGTAACATTACGATTGAGTTTGAGGGCATGGAGGAATGTAAATCTGCATCCAAAATCGCCATGAGCAACCTGCGCCGATTCTGGGAAGAGGCTTAAGACAATCATTTAGTTTTTACATCGTGGGGCCACTTTAAGGAAGTGGCTCTTTTTGCACTTCTTATGTTGGGAAATATACTCGTCTTTGTATTAAATAAGTCATTATTTAGGGGTGCCTAGTCCCGTGATTATGATAAAGTATAATAAAGAGAAGCGCTTTCATATTTTCGGATCAAGAAATTTATAAATAATATCAATTGAAATGGAGAATGTAGATGACGAACTTATCGCTCGAAATTCAAAATGTGGACGGTGTGGTGCTCGAAACGCGGACGGACAGTGAACAAGTAAATCTTGTGTACAGACAGGCCTATGAATCAGGGGACAGCATCATTCTAAGAAGCTCTGATGTAAACGTATATCTGATCATCCAGCTGGAGGATTCCATGAATCCGGCTTTCGTTTATTTAACAGGTGAGGAGTATCGTTATGTCATTCCTTTTGAAGAGAAACGAGTGTCTTATTCACCAAAGTCATTTACGGGTGACAGGCATGTTCTAAGTGCTCGGTTGGCTACACGGGAAGAGATTGAGGCATATAAAAATGTAGCGCTGAATCCGTATGATCAGCATGGAAACGAAAGCTGTTTTCCTCATGCTTCCGCCAACGTGGAGACCCGTGGAGAGTCTGTATTTGCAGCACGTAACGCCATCAATGGCAACAGCGCCAATGATTCACATGGCGAGTGGCCATACGAATCTTGGGGGATCAACCAGCGGGCTGATGCTGCCATTACAGTCAACTTTGGACGTACGGTGTCTATCGACAAAGTAGTCCTGACCTTGCGTGCAGATTTTCCCCACGATAACTTCTGGGAGCGGGTTACTCTTACCTTTTCCGATGGCAGCTCCGAGCAGGCCAGTTTGATCCAAACTCATAAACCACAAACGATCGAAATTCAGTCGAAGGACGTGGAATGGGTAACGTTAAGCGAACTGATCAAGTCGTCAGATCCCTCTCCATTCCCGGCATTAAGTCAGTTCGAGGTGTTTGGTCGCGAAGCCTAAATTCATTAACATTAATTGGTTCTCGATAAGGATTAAGTTACGATCATCACAAGTATGGTATAATGGATCTATTCAGCCTGGAAAATGACTGGCTATGGATAGGGGAGATCACTGATCTATGCAGGTATTCGAGGACTGGAACCAGAAAGTGAAGAAAACGTTTAATGCTACGAATCCCGAGGTTGTATTGACGGTATCTGAAGCAGGGAGTTTGCTCGGTCTGACCAAAGATCAGATGAAACTTTATGTAGACAAGAATAAACTAACTAAGGTCCCGATCATGAGAAGTGTTCACCGATACCTCTTGTTGAAAAGTGAAATAGATAGCATCGTAAAAACGCGCTAACCTCATAGGATCGACCGCAGCCATTTTACCGACAGGATTCGGGAGAGTGGTTTTTTTTTTTTGCGAAGACACCGAGGATAAAATAAGGATTACAGGACAATCCTACCAATGGATGAACTTTGGGTCCCAGCACCACTGGGAGTTAAATGAAGAGTGGTCAGGGCCTCTTTGGAGAGAGGGCCTTGTTCTTAGAGATGCTTATGGAAATACCTTCTTGTCAATGGACAACCTATTCGTATATACTCTTGTCGCAAGTGGCAGGAATGGTTCAATTACATGATATCAAGGAGATGAAGCACGAATGGCAATTAGCTTGAATGTGTACCTTGTAACAGATGGTAACGGACGTGAAGCAGTGGAATTTTATAAAAAGGCATTTGGAGCGGAAGTGCTGGCACTCCAGACATTTGGCGATGGTCCTTCCAACCCAGATCACCCCGTACCTCCCGAAGCGAAAGACCGCATCATGCATGCTTCCTTGCAGATTGGAAGTTCTGTATTGATGTTATCCGATACATTCCCTGGTATGCCTTATATTGTGGGTAATCATGTGAATGTCACGGTAAACACAGATACTGCCGATGAAGCCAAAGCAATTTTCAACCAGCTGCAAGACGGTGGCGAAGTGAAAATGCCGATCCAGGAAACATTTTGGAGTCCAGCCTACGGTATGGTTATCGATAAATTTGGCGTTCAGTTCCAGATCAGCTGTGTCGCAGCTAACCATCAGTAAATTGAGAGTAGTGTCTCTGCCATATAGGTAAAGCAAAAAAACCTCCAAGACATGAGCAACGTGTCTGGAGGTTTTTTGTGACTCCTGCAAGGAGTATATACTTGCTAATCTGAAAATTAGACCTCTTTCTGAATTTTGGATGGGTTATTGATCTTGTAAGGAACAGGATTTCTGGTCAGTTTCTTCTTGATAATCTTTGCTTCAAAAGTAAGCACATCACCAACCTCAAGCTCCTGCTTCTTGATCGTGGCACTGTGACTGGACCAGGCTTCGCCAACGTCGATAACTTCGGGCTCGGTGATCGTAACGGCTTCATAGATAATGACTTCATCATCATTGTCGGAGAAGTGGTTCGGCACGGTCGTAAATTCCTTTACAACAGCGGACATTTTCACTTTACCCTCCGGCAGATCAATCTTGATCGATTTGGCTTTACCTGCGGTTTTTGCCTTTGGTTTAGCAGCGCTGCTTGTGGCCCCGTTTGCGGGTCCAACATACTCTTCCACCAGACCATCAGGGTCGCCTTTTAGTTCGGAGGAGGTATCATCGTCATCCGTGTCCACATCCAGTTCGGAATCAAAGTCACTCATACCGGATGGAATCTTATCCGAATAGGCAGCAACAGGATCTTGTGCAGCATCAGAGCTAGGGATCTCTTCTAAGTTGGTTGTAACGACTGGTTCATTAGATTTGTCTTTTGCCGTGCCTGCTCCAACCGAACTTTTTACATTATAGCTGGACGCCTGCATTTCTTTCAGATAAGAAGGATGAATACAGTGTTTCTGATCATTGTCCAATTGAATGACTGCTGCCATATGATCGACAAAGCCAATGATGGTGCAAGGCATATTCAACCCATTCCCTTTATAATAGAACGTTTTGACCTTCGTTGCTTTTTCCGAAAGCAAGCCCCATTCCTGGCACTTCTCAATCAACTCGTCTTCGTTCTCCAAAGCGGTATAATACTGCGGTTCGATCATAAAAGCATATGCCATAACGAATTTCCGCCTTTCCCATCAGTTCTTCATGTTCATCGTTGCCAAATTACACTCAGTGTATCACAAAAGTGGACCCTTCGATGAGGAATATAAAAGCGCCTGAATAGGCGCCTATGGTATAATTTTCGGTAGACAACGGGTGGGCATTACCATAATGAAGTCATAAACAAAAACCCACCGTTAAACCAGGTTGAACGCCTGTGGTGGGATTTGCTCTGCATCTGAACAGACGCGCGCCGTGAGAGGATTTTACCTCTCCATGTTGTCTATTCTTATGTTACCATAGGCATTTTATACAGGCAAATGAGTGACTGTTCCTACATTAAAGTTAATATTTTTTTATAAATATCTTCAAGGAGGATGATCTCCATGGGCACAAAAGTGAATCCTCAAACTCTATGGCTTGGGGTAGGTATTGCCATTGGAACGAGTATTGGTGTGGCAACAAACCAGATCGCCCTGGGGGTTGCCTTTGGTGTGGCATTGGGCGTCGTGGTTGGATCTGTCGTTAGCAAACGTGCAGGCTCGGGGCTGGATGATATGCTGAGTGAACATGTCAAGGAATTGTATAAGCAGGAGGAATGGGAAGAGGTACTTGAGCGGTCCCAGGATCATCCGGTGCTACTTCTGAAACACAGTACGACTTGTCCAGTCAGTGCGAGAGCATACAGGGAGTTTATGGCCTTTGTGGGCTCGAATGCATCAGATCCCGCACAAAAGATGGAGTACCGGATCGTCAAAGTCATCGAAAGCCGCTCGCTTTCCCGCCGCATTGCGGAAGATACCGAGGTTCACCATGAATCGCCTCAAGTCCTGCTGCTGGACGGTGGCCAAGTTATTCAACATACGTCACACGGGAAAATTACCCGGAAGAGACTGCTGCAATGGGCCCAGAATCCGTTTGGATAAAGGGCACCCAACATACATAGACCCGTTTCCTTCAGCTGATCGCTGAGGGGAACGGGTCTTTTTTACGCTTTTTTTACACCCTGGCGGGTATTTCTTTACCCCCTTTTTACAGCGTTTCGTATTACGATTTCATATGTAGAAGGTTGCAAGAACGGTAGAGAGAGGGAGGGGAGCACATGGTGAATGATGCAACGATAATTGGGCTGGTTGTGCTGTTGTTTGTGGTGTTCTGGGGATTTGTGAAATTTTGTGAGAAAGCATGATTGTATAGGGCGTGAAAGGGGAGAAGCCGTATGATCGTCATCGGCATGATTGTGCTCGCACTGGTAGTCTATCTTGGTTACGTGCTAGTGAGGCCGGAGAAATTCTGATGGTTGCTTGGGGCACGAAACCAGAAGCACTCGGATCGTCGATTTTAGGGAGGAAATGCGGATATGAGTAGCGGTTTATTACAAGTGGCGGTGACGCTGCTGATCATCATACTACTGGTGAAGCCAGTGGGGAGTTATCTGGTGAAGGTGTTTGACGGCAAACGAACAGGACTGGATCGGATATTTGGTGGGCCTGAGCGATTGCTGTATCGATTGATGGGGGTGAAGGAGAACGAGTCGATGGGTTGGAAAAAGTACCTGTCAGCCGTACTCATCTCAAACTTCGTCATGCTGTTATTGATGTTTCTGGTGCTGCGGCTGCAAAAGTATTTGCCGCTCAACCCGGATGGCATTGGCAATATGCCTGCGGCACAGGCCTTTAATACAGCTGCATCGTTCATGACCAACACGAACTGGCAGTCTTACACGGGCGAGAACGCACTGTCGTATCTATCACAGATGCTGGCCGTGACGTTTCCGATGTTCACCTCAGCGGCTACAGGCTTCGCGGTCGCTATTGCATTCATTCGCGGCCTGGTAGGCCGCCGGGATGAACTGGGGAACTTCTACGTCGACGTGGTACGGTCGATTACGAGAATCTTTTTGCCGCTGAGCTTCATTGTGGCGTTGTTCCTCGTATTCCAGGGTGTGCCGCAGACACTGGCGGGAGCGGTGAACGCAACCACACTGGACGGGGCACAGCAGACGATTAGCCGCGGGTTGGTCGCTTCGCTGGAGTCGATCAAACACTTGGGTACCAATGGTGGAGGCTGGTTCGGAACCAATGCCGCGCATCCATTTGAGAACCCCACAGCGTTGTCAAACCTGGTGCATATCGTCTGCATGATGCTGCTTCCTACTGCGTTGGTTTACGCCTTCGGCATCATGGTGAACAACCGGAAGCAGGGCTGGACGCTGTTTGCGGCCATGAGTTTACTTTTCCTCGTAATGTTGACCACGGTATTTGTTTCGGAATATCGCGGTGTGCCAGCGCTGGATACGGTGGGAATCCAAGGTAATATGGAAGGCAAGGAAGTCAGGTTTGGAGTATCCGAATCGGCGCTTTTCACAGCGGTGACTACAGCAGCCACAACCGGGTCGGTGAACAATATGCATGAGTCGCTCACCCCGCTTGGTGGCATGGTTGCACTGGCTGAGATGATGCTCAACAACGTATTCGGCGGTAAAGGGGTAGGTTTGCTCAACGGATTGCTCTATGTGATTCTGGCTGTATTTATCTGTGGGTTGATGGTTGGGCGGACTCCTGAATTTCTTGGTAAAAAAATTGAGGGTAAGGAAGTGAAGCTCGCATCTATCGCGCTGCTTGTTCATCCTTTGATTATTCTGGCTCCGACCGCGCTGGCGCTCATGAGTCCTGAATCTGTCGCTTCAATTTCGAATTCAGGCATGCATGGTCTGACCGAGGTGTTATATGCCTTCGCATCCGGGGCTGCCAATAATGGATCGGCGTTTGCCGGACTGAATGCCAATACGGACTTTTACAACATCGCTATTGGTGTGGTGATGCTGCTTGGAAGATACATTTCCATGATCGCGATGCTGGCCATTGCGGGATCACTGGCCAACAAACGAGTGGTTCCCGTAACAACGGGTACACTGCGTACACACACGCCTCTTTTTGCAGGCATTCTGGTGATGATGATTGTGGTAGTTGGAGCGTTGACGTTCTTCCCATCACTGGCGCTTGGACCGATTGCAGAACATTTGGCGATGATCCGATGATGGACGGTACGGTGATCGGATATGGGAATAGGAGCAAGGACGTAAAGTACGGAGGTGGATTATCACAATGAATGTTGTAGAACGAAAGAAGGAGCAGACAGTGGAAGGATTAGACAGAGGCATCATCAGAACCCAGGTTAAAGGAACGAGAGGTTCGGGGACGGATCCCGGTACGCCCAAAAGAACCAAAACATTAAGTCGGGACATTCTGCTCCAGGCATCTCTGGATGCCTTCAAGAAGCTGAACCCGGTCGTCATGATCAAAAATCCGGTGATGTTTATCGTCGAAGTCGGCACACTCATCACATTGCTGTTATGTATCAATCCCGATCTCTTTGTTGCATCCGAAGCAGGGCGAGGGTACAACATCGCGGTATTTCTCATCCTGTTGTTCACGTTGCTGTTTGCCAACTTTGCTGAAGCACTGGCAGAGGGACGGGGCAAAGCTCAGGCAGATACGCTGCGCAAGACGAAATCGGACACCACTGCGAAGCTGGTACAGAAAGACGGAACCATCAAGCAAGTGTCTTCGACCCAGTTGAAAAAAGGAGATATCGTCCGTATAGAAGCAGGCGAACTGATTCCCACGGACGGTGAGATTATTGAAGGGCTAGCCTCTATCGACGAGTCCGCCATTACCGGGGAATCGGCTCCCGTAATCAAAGAGGCGGGCGGTGACTTTTCCTCCGTTACAGGAGGCACGCGGGTTACTTCCGACTATATCGTGATGCGTGTGCAGACTGATCCGGGGGAGTCATTCCTCGACCGGATGATCTCACTTGTTGAAGGTGCACAGCGCCAGAAAACGCCGAATGAAATTGCGCTGACAACACTGCTCGCCGTGTTGACGCTGATATTTCTGATTGTCATCATGACCATGGTGCCAATGGCGAATTATTTGGGCATCCGGCTTGATCTGGCTACCCTTATCGCGTTGCTTGTCTGTCTGATTCCGACGACGATCGGCGGGTTGTTATCCGCGATTGGTATTGCCGGGATGGACCGTGTCACGCAGTTCAACGTACTCGCCATGTCGGGTAAAGCGGTGGAAGCGGCAGGGGATATTGATACGCTGATTCTGGACAAAACCGGAACAATTACGTACGGCAACCGCATGGCCTCGGAGTTTATTCCCGTTCAGGGCGTATCTGCACAAGAGATGACCCGGGCTGCGCTGCAAGCTTCCGTAGTGGATGAGACACCAGAGGGACGCTCGGTCGTCGAATTGGCTGGTAAGCAGGGGGAGAACTGGGCGGAGACAGAATATGCAGATGCAGAACATGTGAACTTCACCGCAGAGACCCGCATGTCGGGTCTGAATCTAAGCGGTGGGAAGCAGATTCGCAAAGGTGCGGTGGATGCAATCAAACGCCATATTTCCTCCCGTGGAGGACGGATACCCGGCGATTTGGAGGATATAGCTAACCGAATTGCAAAGGCTGGGGGTACACCGCTTGCTGTTGCGATTGATGACCAGATTTATGGTGTGATCTATTTGAAAGATACGGTGAAGCCGGGGCTGAAAGAGAAGTTTGCGGAGATGCGAGCCATGGGTATCAAGACGATCATGTGTACAGGGGATAATCCCCTGACGGCGGCGACCATTGCGCTGGAAGCGGGTGTGGATGATTTTATTGCCGAAGCCAAGCCGGAAGACAAGATTACTGCGATCAAAAAAGAGCAGCAGGAGGGCAAGCTCGTCGCCATGACCGGCGATGGCACCAACGATGCTCCTGCTCTGGCGCAGGCCGATGTAGGCCTGGCGATGAATTCGGGCACCATGGCGGCCAAGGAAGCGGCCAACATGATCGATCTGGATTCTGACCCGACCAAGCTGTTGTCGGTGGTCTCCATTGGCAAGCAATTGCTCATTACCCGCGGTGCACTGACGACATTTTCGATATCCAATGATATTGCCAAGTATTTCGCCATCATTCCGGCCATGTTTATTCTGGCAATGCCGCAGCTTCAGGCACTCAATATTATGAATCTCGCTTCACCGCAGTCCGCGATTCTGTCAGCGCTGATCTTCAACGCCATTATTATTCCACTGCTAATCCCAATCGCCATGCGGGGTGTGAAGTATCGGGCCATGTCAGCGGAGCGGCTGCTTGGACGGAATGTGTTTATCTATGGCGTGGGCGGTGTAATCGTACCGTTTATCGGAATTAAGCTGATTGATCTGGTACTGTCGGGGCTTATTTAACTAAGTATTTAAAAAGAAGCCTTGATTTACACGACAACGAAGAGTGCAGAACCAATCTGAAGAAACGAAGTGTTCGCCTTTATCCCCGGATTTTATCCCTTGGAAAAGGGAATCAAAAAAAATCTGGGGATAACAGCGATCGTAGGATGGTGCTGCAATCGGAGTGAACCAGTGTAACACGTATAGGTTGAGTTTTTACAATAACAAATCAGGATGTGATTCATATGAAACAGGTACTGCCCGCCATTCGGTTGTCTATTGTGCTTATGCTGATTTGCGGTATTATCTACCCGCTGGCTACAACTGGAGTGGCACAGCTGCTCTTCTCAAATCAGGCGAACGGCAGTCTGATCACACAAGGCGGGAAAACCATCGGTTCGTCACTGCTGGCGCAGGAAGTAAAATCGCCGGGGCTGTTCCAGCCCCGGGCATCGAATGCCAATTATGATGGAACTGCTTCGGCAGGTTCCAATCGCGCTGTGGCCTCGGAGGCGTATATAGTTGAAATGAAGGAAAAGGTTGCTCAGCTAATGCAAGAGAATCCGGGCTTGCAGCAAATTCCTGCAGATCTCGTGACAGGTTCCGGTTCCGGTCTTGACCCCGATCTGTCACCTGAAGCGGCAAAAGCACAGATTCCCCGGATTAGCCAGACAACGGGCCTTGGTGAGCAAGAGCTTGCCAAGATCGTCGATGAACATACACAAGGGCGACAGCTGGGCATATTCGGTGAGCCGCGTGTAAATGTGACCGCTCTGAATCAAGCTTTGACGGCTGAGCTAAAATAACAGGCATTTTATTAGCTAGATCCACGGGGAATGTAGCTTCCCTTGGTTGTTCGTATCAGGCCTTCTTCCGAGCTTCGGAAGGGGCTTTCTCCATTTTAAGTAAAGGTTATGTTGGGGGAGTGAACAGGATGGAAGACAGCTTCAAGCGGAAGTCCCCGGAAGACATCTTGAAGATGATCACGAAGCTGCAGCAGGGCACCTTGAAGATATATATCGGTCCGGTCAGCGGTTCGGGCAAAACGTATCATATGCTTAGGGAAGGAAACACATTACGCCATCAGGGGATCGATGTGGTTATCTGCGCTGTGTCGACCATGCAAAGACCGGAGACCGTGGAGCAGCTGGGCGAGTTGGAGCGGATTCCAAGCATTCACTGGTCTCGCTGGAAGGATGGCATGGAAATGAAGGATTTGAATCTGGATGCCTTGCTGGCACGTAATCCGGAGGTTGTGCTCGTTGATGGGCTTGCTCATAGAAACCGAAAAGGGGCGCGTCATGCAACCCGACTGGAAGACATTCAGTATTTGCTGCGACACAACATCAGTGTCATTACAACGGTGAATGTGTATGAGCTGGAGGGATATACGGAGCTTGCACGCCAGCTAACGGGAATTGCAGCAGAGCATACTGTGCCTGCCGATACCCTTGAACTGGCCGATGAAGTGAAGCTGATCGATGTAACTCCTGAAACCGTATTAAGCCGCCTTGCCGAGGGACATCTTCGGGGACATGAAGGTGAAGCGGTGTTCCGGCATGGCAATTTGGGCATTTTGCGTGAACTGGCTCTCCGACTTGTCGCGGAAGGGGTCAACGAATCACTGCGTGAGCACCGGGAAGAGATGGGAATTACGGTTACGACAGGCATCATGGAACGCATTTTGGTATCCACCCAATATCACTGGAACGGGTCCATCTATATTCGGCGGGGACAGCAGATTGCGAAGAGATTAAACGGAGATCTGCATGCCGTGACCTTTCGCAATATGAAGCAGCCACTAACCAAGGAAGCTACTGTTTTTCGTCGCAACATGATCAAACTGGTGGAGAAATTCGGAGGGCAGTTTGAGGAATTGCCTGTGTTACACCGCCGTAACATTCCATCTACACTTGCACGCTACGCAGTCCAGCATCAGATTACCCGCATTGTTATGGGACACTCACGACACAGTCGCTGGCAGGAGCTGTGGCGGGGATCATTTGTTAACTCCTTACTGCGCAGGATGCGGGGTGTCGATCTGTTTCTGCTCGCCGATCGGGCACAGCATGAGGGCGAGCGGGTACTTCCGACCCGATTGCCAGATACAGAGACTCCAACATATCGCAGGTTGAGTGAGCAGGAGATGAAGGCACAGATTGGTCAGATTCGGCGTGGCAAGTTCAAGGTATACATCGGTGCTGCGCCAGGTGTGGGAAAAACGTATATGATGCTCCGGGAAGGCAATGATCTGCTCCGCAAAGGCATCGATGTACGGATTGGTCTGCTGGAGACGCATAATCGGGTGGAGACGGTGGAACAGATCGGCCAATTATCCATCATTGCACGCGAGCAGCGGGTATACCAGGGGGTACAGCTCGAGGAAATGGATACCGAAGCGATTCTTCGTCTATGTCCTGAAGTGGTATTGGTGGATGAGCTCGCGCATACGAATGTCCCGGGAAGCACGCGGCAAAAGCGTTACGAAGATGTGCAGATCCTGTTGGATGCGGGCATCTCTGTCATCACTACCGTGAATGTACAGCATCTGGAAAGTCTGAACGATGCGGTGGAACATATTACGGGAATTAGAGTCCGAGAGACCGTGCCGGATCAGATTTTGCAAACGGCAGATGAGGTCCAGCTTATCGATGTGGCCCCCCAAGCCTTGCGGCAACGCATGCGGGAAGGTAAAATCTATGCAGCAGCCAAGGTGGAACAAGCGCTTGGTCAATTTTTTCGCATTGGTAATCTGATTGCCTTACGGGAACTTGCCCTGCGGGAATTGGCCGATGATGTGGATGAACGCCTCGAATCACAGGAGCGCAAAAGTGCACTTCGCGGTCCCTGGCGCAGACAGGAGGCGGTCTTTGTCTGCGTAAGCAGTGATGAGCATGCGGAGCGGCTGATCCGTCGCGGATTTCGTACAGCCTACCGGTTAAAGGCGGTCTGGCATGTGCACCATGTTCATGTAGGTCAAGTTATGAATAACGAAGTGAAATGCCAGTTGGAGGAGCTGGAACAGCTGACCGTTCGACTGGGCGGCAAATTTCATATTCATCATAGCCAGAGGCTGCGAGATGTACCTGGTATTTTGGCGGGTAAAGCTTCTGAGGAAAAAGCAACGCAGTTGGTGGTTGGTCAAGCGAAACGGGTCTGGTGGCTGAACGGCTATCGTGGAAAGGGAACGGTGGTCAGCAGGCTGGTGCGGTTATCCAGACATATGGACGTATTGATCGTTGCGGACTACGATTATGATCTGAGCGGGATGTGAGATGTACTGTGTCTGAACGAAATAATGGGGAAGACGTCTGGCTGAAGCTGAACCGTGTTCCCAAATATATATGGGTAACCATTGGAATCACATTGCTAACCATTCTGCTACATGCGATAGGGATTAGCGATGACCTGGTTAACGTAGGGTTAATTTATCTTTTTCCGGTATTGGTCAGCGCTGTGTACTGGGGAATGGGTCCGGCCATATATGCAGCGAGTCTTAGCGTTGTTGCCTTTGACTTCTTTTTTGTTCCTCCGTATCTCAGTTTTACGGTTGAAGATTTACGATATATTTTTTCCTTTATTGTGTATTTGGCAGTGGCGGTATTAACGGCGAGTCTGGCGGGACGCCTGCGGCAGCAGCTGGAGGTGGTAAAACAACGCGAGATTACGACGAATTCGCTATATGCTTTAAGTCGTCAGATGACGGCTGTTACGGATTTGCACACTCTACTCGGCAACATTGCGAGACAAGTGTCACTGACACTTGGAACTCCGGCGGCAATATATCTTTCCAATGTTCAAGGCGAACTTCAGGTTACCTCCTCTTCGGAGGATTCGGATTCAATAGCCTGGGGTGAGGGAGAAGCTGAAGTCGCTATTGCCAAATGGGTGTATAAAAATGGCGAAATCGCTGGACGAGGCTCCTCCAGCCTGCGGGAATCGTCTGGTCTGTATGTGCCGTTGCGTACAGAAGACCAGATCCATGGGGTGCTCGCTGTGAATCTGGAATCCAGCGATCTTCAGGAGCAGCGGGAAGAGCTGCGTTTGCTGGAGGCGTGTGGCGGGCTGGCAGCAAGTGCCATTGCTCGTGTCAAGCTGGCCGAAGAAGCGAGACTCGCGCAGGTGACGGCTGAATCGGAGCGAATTCGCACCGCTTTGCTGGACTCGGTGTCCCATGAGCTGCGTACACCCCTTACGGCCATCATTGGTTCAGCGACAGGTTTGCTGGAGAATGATTCTCTTTTTACCCCGGAGGATCGAAAAGAACTGACAGGCAATATCCGAGATGGAGCGCTGCGTATGAACAGGCTAGTAACCAATTTGCTGGGCATGGTGAAGTTGGAGAGTGGCATGTTGCAGCTGCGCAGAAAATGGTGTGATGTGGGCGACATGATCGGCATTGTGCTAACTCAGGTTCACCAATTTATCCAGCACCGTCGCATTCGGGTGGAATTGCCGGATCAGCCGCCGTTTGTATCCGGGGATGAGGTTTTGCTGGAGCAGGTTCTGGTTAACGTAATCAGCAATGCCATCAAATATTCACCAGAAGACAGTGAAATCGTCATTACGGTGAAGGTGGATGAGCGGCATGGACGAATGACCATTGTGGTGGCTGATTCGGGTGTCGGGATTCCGGAAGCAGAGCGAGAGCGGGTGTTTGAGAAATTTTATCGATCTGAATCGTCACGGCATGTGACAGGTACGGGACTTGGGCTTGCCATCTGTAGAGGAATCGTCGAAGTTCACGGAGGTACGATTACCGCAGAATCGAATCCGGGAGGCGGCACGCGGGTATGCATTGGTTTGCCCATTGAGGAACCTGAAGCATTATTCCCGTATATGGGACAAGGAGAGGAAGAATGACATGACGGGATCGCAAGGCGCGCGCATATTAATTGTGGATGATGAACCACAAATCCGTAAACTGCTGAAGGTTACGCTTCAGGCACACCAATTTGAGATTCACGAATGCGCCGACGGCGAAGAAGCGGTCATTCAGGCGAGTATTGTGCATCCTGATCTGATTGTGCTTGATCTGGGCTTGCCCGGTATGTCCGGAATGGATGTACTTCAGCGGATTCGGGAATGGTCGCAGGTACCAGTCATCGTGCTGACTGCAAAGGATCGCGAAGAGGATAAAATTGCTGCACTTGATGGCGGGGCGGATGATTATGTCACCAAACCGTTTGGCATGGGAGAGTTGGTTGCACGTATTCGGGTTGCCCTTCGCCACGTGGCCAAAACTACGGATGAGCCGGTATTGCGTTTTGGCCCACTCACCATTGATTTGGCCCAGAGACTGGTCGATTTGGACGGGTCATCAGTAAAGTTAACACCAACCGAGTATGAAATGCTGAAAGTGCTCGCAACCCATGCAGGCAAAATTATTACCCAACGCCAGCTGCTGCAACAAGTGTGGGGAGGACATCATCATGAGTCGGACAGTCATTACTTGCGGGTATATGTCGGACATCTGCGCAAAAAATTGCAGGAAGATCCCACGCGTCCACGTTTTATTCAGACCGAGCCAGGAATCGGCTATCGTTTTCTGCTTCAGGATTAGGCTGGGAAACAAGATGAAAGCTCAAAAAAGCACCAGCCTCTCCCTGTTGAGGAGGAGACTAGTGCTTTTAGAATTGCAAACGATGGACTTCTTATGACGTGTACTTCGGCAACCAGTCGCCATGAGCTTCGATCAGTTCATCACACATGGAGACGATATCATCAATGGACAGCTCGGCAGCTGTATGCGGGTCAAGCATCGCGGCATGATAGATGTGTTCTCTTTTGCCTGTAATCGCCGCTTCAATGGTCAACAGTTGGGTGTTAATATTCGTACGGTTCAATGCTGCAAGCTGCGGAGGCAGGTCCCCGATATACGTCGGGCTGATACCTGAACCATCAACAAGACAAGGCACCTCAACACAGGCTTCACGAGGAAGGTTGGTGATCAGTCCGTTATTCATGACATTACCGCCGATTTTGTAAGGGCGATCCGTCTCCATGGCCTCCATAATATGTGAAGCGTATTCCCGGCTGCGCGTATGTTCAATATTTTCGCTGGATAACAGCTTCTCACGCATTTCTTTCCAGCCTTCAATCTGGTTCACGCAGCGGCGCGGATACTCATCCAGCGGAATATTGAAGCGTTCGATCAGCTCCGGATAGTTTCGTTTGATAAAATAAGGATGGTATTCGGCATTATGCTCGGAGGACTCGGTTACATAGTATCCAAAGCGCTGCATCAGCTCATAACGCACCATGTCGTCATGCTGCTCTTTCTGCTTTTCTTTCGCCAGACGTTTAATCTCTGGATACAGATCCTGGCCATCCCGAGTTACTTCAAGCAGCCAGGCCATATGGTTGATACCTGCAACTTTCGCGACCACACCCGTCTGATCAATCCCCAGTGCATCAAACAGATGCGGCACACACACCTGTACACTGTGACACAGACCTACGGTTTTAATTCCGCCATGCACGTTCATGACATTTGTCAGTACTGCCATCGGGTTGGTGTAGTTCAGGAACCACGCATCAGGACACACTTCCTGCATATCCCGTGCAAAATCGAGCATCACCGGAATTGTCCGCAAATTACGGAATATCCCGCCAATCCCGAGCGTATCGGCAATCGTCTGACGCAATCCATATTTCTTCGGAATCTCAAAATCCGTAATGGTACATGGATCATATCCGCCCACCTGAATGGCATTGATCACATATTTGGCCCCGCGTAGTGCTTCCTTGCGGTCAGTATAAGCTTTAATGGCACATTGGCTTCCGAGCGAGCGGGCCATACTAGTAAGCAAACGCTCCGAGTCGTTTAGGCGTTCAGCATCAATATCGAACAACGCCAGCTCAAAATCCTGAAGTGCTTCGGTCATCATGACGTCACCCAATACATTTTTGACAAAAACGGTGCTTCCCGCACCGAGGAACGTAATTTTGTTCATCTCAAGTTCAGCCTCCCTGAATAAATGGTGTACCTCCAATATAGGCGGATCGGACTTATATAACTATGGCTCAACCTCTCTGAAACATGTCATAATCCCATTTTTGGATTCGCTTACAGCTAATAATTGAATGAATTACCTGTTATAATTTTAGTAGAGATAATTACCCGTGGTGATGAACAGAGGGAGTGTGAAATGTTGAAATTAATCGAAACAAACGTGGTTCCTATGGATTTGACGCAGATGGAATTGGTACTGTTGTTTTTCGGTTGGCAGGCATGTAATCCGTCGCATTATTGGGGTCCGGGTGTTCGGGATGCTTATATTGTTCATTACATTCATGAAGGACGGGGCACGGTGTTTATGGCGGATCAGCAATACGAGCTTACACAGGGTCAGGGCTTTGTTATTCTTCCGGATACGCTTATTCATTATGAAGCGGATGCGAAGCAGCCATGGACTTACTCCTGGTTCGGGTTCAAAGGTGTTCACGCCAAAGCATTCATGCAGCGGGCTCATATCAGTCCGGAACATCCTGTATTTGAGGCCAGAGATCCAGACATATTCGATCGTCTCTATACGAAGATGGTTCAAGCATCAACACGTACCGGGGGAGATGTGTTCAACCAGAGCCTGCTATACAGGCTGATCGCCGAGCTGATTGCATCTTCTCCCGCAGGAGAGCAGCTGCAACGGCCTCTGTCCACTAAAGAGGAATACATCAGGCAAGCCGTTCAATTTATCGAGAACAGGTATAGTCAGAGAACTTCAATTCTAGATATTGCCCGAGCGGTAGGTTTGGATCGCACATATCTATCAGGGCTTTTTAAGGAGAGGTATGGCAAGTCATTACAGGCTTTCTTTCTCGAATATCGGATGAATCGTGCAGCTGAACTGCTGCAGCATTCAGCCCTGTCGGTTAGTGAAGTGGCCCACTCTGTGGGGTACACAGATCCATTACTATTTTCTAAGATGTTTAAGCGAGTGACGGGTGTTTCTCCGAAAGGGTCGAGAAGCATGGAGCAGGGTGAGTAGGCTTCATTATGCTGGGAACCTCGAAAAACGCAAAAAAAGGCCGCGAATCCGAAGATTCATAGCCTAATGCTTTAAGGTGCAAAGACAGGAATAGCGATATGATGAAAATCAGGCAATCGGTGTTCCGTTCGGTAATATCTGGTCCGGGGTTAACAATACAACGTCACCTTCACCGGGCACGCCGCCAAGCACCAGTACTTCGGATACAAAACCGGCAATTCGGCGCGGCGGAAAGTTGACTACTGCAATAACCTGCTTGCCGATCATCATATCGGGGGTGTAACGTTTCGTAATTTGAGCACTCGAACGTTTAAGGCCAAGTGGGCCAAAATCGATGGTCATTTTAATGGCGGGGATGCGTGCCTTTGGAAAAGGTTCGGCCTCTACCACAGTACCAACGCGGATATCATGCTGTATAAACTCTTCAAAAGTAGCCATGTTATGATGTCTCCTTTCAGCTATGGAGTCCATTATAAAATAGAAATAACCAAAAAATCCAGATTGCGCTAATCGCAACCTGGATTTTAGTGGTGATATGGTATGAGCGATACCCGTTTTTGTCTCACTCAGATGTGAGCAGAGCAAAACGCCTGATACAGCAACATCATGTTAAAGTTATGCGCCATTCCAATTTTCACCGGTCAGATATTTCTCAGTCAGGATGGATAACATCTGAATGCCGACTTCATTATGTCCACCTTCGGGAATGATGATGTCTGCATACTTTTTGGAAGGCTCGATAAAAGCATCATGCATCGGTTTGACGGTTTCGAGATATTGTTTGTACACGGATTGAATCGTACGGCCGCGTTCTTCCATATCCCGCAGTACTCTGCGCAGAATACGCACATCGGAATCGGTATCAACAAAGACCTTGATATCCAGAAGAGCGCGCAGATGTTCATCAATCAGGACATGCAGTCCTTCCACAATTACGATATGGTTCGGTGCCAGTTCAACCGTTTCATCAGCGGCACGGTTATCTATGGTGAAGTCATATACGGGAGCATATGCCGTTTGTCCTTGTTTTAACAGGGTAAGATGCTCAATTAACAGATCATTATCGAATGCAAACGGATGATCGTAATTGGTGAGTCGACGTTGCTCAGGGGTGAGCTGCGACTGGTCTTTGTAATAGTTGTCTTGGGATATGAAAGTCACTTTGCCTGATCCAAGACGGTCTATGACGGAGCGAGCTACCGTCGTTTTACCGGAGCCGGTTCCTCCGGCGATACCAATAATGAGCATGATTGTTCCATAAACCTCCCTAGAATGGCAGCATGGTCATGGATAAATAATGGATGAATCGGGATAGATTCAAGTCTTTACCCACATGTCTGTCTGTGAATGCACAATTCCTCTATTGTAGCACAGCAAATCACTTTTTTCACCTTAGGGAATTACCACATTTTTCTGTTGAAGCAACCATCAATCTGTATCAATTTAGTCTCAACTTCGTTAGTTTAGGTTGTAGGATCTAGGACCTTCGATATATGATGTCGAAAGATGCCAGTTACTGGCGGGTATCTACATATATAAAAGGAGGTGTACGTTATGAAAAAATCAAGCAAAGTCATTTCTTCCACAGTTATTGCTGCCATCGCAGCTGTATCCGTTGTAACTTCTGCTTCTGCAGCAAGTGTATCTACGATAACTCCGGTGGGGTCTTCTCTCTCAGCTATTGATCTGAGCAGCATGGACATCGAAACAGCTTTGATGATGGTTCAGCAAGAACGCACGAAATTGCTGGATAGCCAATTGCAGGCACAGATTCAACAAGTTCAAAATCGCAATCAAGCGATTGCAGAGCTGAACGAACAATTGCAGGTAGCTAATCAGAATGGGGATACTGCCCAAGCTCAAAAACTGAAAGGCCAAATCGATGCGTTGAGCAACTCACAACAAATGGATATGCTGCGTTTGCAGTCTATGACTAATAAACGCAATGAAGCTTTTGATGTGATGACCAACTTCATCAAGAAAATGCAGGATTCCAGATCGTCCATCATCGGAAACATGCGTTAGGAATGTAAAAAAAGAGCGAAGACGGAATGCATTTCCGACACTTCGCTCTTTTTGTATTCTACTATTTACCAGGTTACATATGTTGCAACAATTTAGTCTGGAGTTAACCCGACCAGTCGCGGCGGCGGGTGAATAGATCCTTCAGCTCATCCGTCGACAGCTCGGTAATCCAGTTTTCAGAGCTGGTGATAATATTGTCGCTGAGCTGCTGTTTGCTTTCCAGCATCTCGTCAATGCGTTCTTCGAGTGTGCCCAGCGAGATAAACTTGTGTACCTGAACATCCTTCGTCTGTCCCATCCGATAGGCGCGGTCTGTAGCCTGATTTTCCACGGCAGGGTTCCACCAGCGGTCAAAGTGGAATACATGATTCGCTGCGGTCAGGTTCAAGCCCACGCCGCCTGCTTTGATGGACAGAATAAAGACCGACGGCTGCTCTGCCGCAGGCAACGTCCGGGACTGGAACTCGTCAATCATGCGATCCCTGGCTGTCTTGGACGTACCCCCATGCAGATACAGCACAGGTTCCTGCAACTCCTGTCTCAATACCTGTTGCAGCATCTGCCCCATGCCGATGTATTGTGTGAAAATCAGGCAACGTTCGCCCTCGTCCCGTAGTTCGCGCACCAGTTCCATCAGTCGTTCCAGTTTCGCGGAGCGGCTGATCAGCATGGCCATGTCCTGCGGACTGTACAGGTCATGCTCTGTTACAGAGCCTTCCGAGGAGATCGTTTCCGGCAAGGCTTCTTTGGTCAGCAGCAGAGGGTGATCACACAACTGCTTGAGCTGGGTTAAGGCAGAGAGAATCGCACCTTTGCGCTTAATGCCTTCCAGCTCTTTCATTTTGTCCATCAGTTCCTGAACGGACTGATCATACAGTGCACTTTGTTCACCCGTAAGGTGAATATACGTTTTCATCTCATTTTTGTCCGGTAGATCGAGTTGAATATTCGGATCTTTTTTCTTGCGGCGCAGCATGAATGGCTTCACTAACTGCTGCAAATCCTGCATGCGTTGCTCGTCCTTATCCTTCTCGATCGCACTGATAAAGCGAGTCTGGAATGCTCGTGCGCTGCCCAGATAGCCGGGATTAATAAAATCATAGATGGACCACAGTTCGGACAGCCGATTTTCAATCGGCGTACCAGTCAGTGCAATACGATGTTTTGCCGGGAAGCTGCGTACCGCCATGGACTGCTTCGTTTGGGCATTTTTAATATTTTGCGCCTCATCCAGACAGATCGATGCCCATGTATATGACTGCAACATCTCCTGATCCAGAGTAGCTGTTGCATATGAGGTAATGATGATATCTACCTGTTCAGTCTGTTCCCGGAACTCTTCTCCGGTCAGTCTTCGTGCTCCGTAGTGCAAACTGACGTTAATTGAAGGCGCGAAGCGACTGATCTCCTTCTGCCAGTTCCCTAATACGGAAGTGGGGCAGACGAGAAGGGCAGGGGCTTGCCCAGGCAAGCGCTGCTCATGCTCTTTGAGATGAAGTAAATACGTAATGAATTGTATCGTTTTTCCCAGTCCCATGTCATCCGCAAGACAAGCACCGAGACCGAATCTCCGCAGGAATCCAAGCCATGCGAAACCTTCCTTTTGATAAGAACGCAGCTCAGCATGCAACCCTGCAGGAATAGGCAGGGAAGGAGCGCCGCCTTGCCCACCGCCAAGCTGTGCAATGACCCGGTTCAGGTGTTCGTTCAGTTCCACCTCAAGTCGAATGTTCTCGTTGGACTGTGGCTGTTCTTCGTCCTCTTCCTGTCCTTCCTTGCGTTTCTGGTTGCGATATTCTCGCTGCTCATTATGCAGCAGATGCAGGTGCAGAATATCTTGAAACGATAGCCCCTGTTCCTGATCCACACCGCCCATGGCCCGGCGGATCTGCTCAAGCAAGGCCGGATCAAGGGGAACCCATTCTCCACGGAAGCGGACCAGCCGTTCATTACGGGCCACGAGATCAGCGAATTCTTCCTCGCTGAGATCTGTATCCCCAATCGCAATACGCCAGTCAAAATGAATGATCGAATCCAGTCCAAAGAAAGACTGTCCCCGCTCACTGCCTTCCTCCGGTTTCACCTTGGCACGTAGCTTGGGTTTCTTCTTGCGTGCAGCTTCCCACCAACCCGGAAGCAGCACTTGCCAGCCAGCTTCAAGCAGTCGCCCGCTGTCTTGCGTCAGAAACAGCCAAGCATCCTGATCTCCCAATGGATCACTGAGCACATCCCGACTGCCGCTGATAGCGCGGCGAATTCGGGGCAGATGTGCACGCAGTTGCTCAAGCCATCCTGCCGAACGATCAAGGATGAACGGTGTCCATACGTCTGGCCATTCACCTTCCAGCCGGCCACGTGAATCAAGTCGCACCGGAACCAGAACAGCTGCATCCAGTTTGTTCTGCAATACCAGCCGCAGCCGCCATGCCGGTTCATCTTCTTCTGGCTCTAGCAATTGCAGGAGTGGACGGAATGGGGCTGCATCTGCTTTCCAGCCGATGGACACGAGCCAGGATTGGGCATCCATGCCGGCCGTTTGTGGAGCTGTTCCGCTTTGTGGAAACAACTGCGGGAACTCGCGCCGCAGATCGGTGGCCGCTTCTTCTGTGCTGTACCATCGCTGGAATACGGAAGCCGAATAGGCAGCACTCAGTCCTTCGGCGTAGCTCTCATCCGTTTGTTCCACAGCTTTGCCAAGAGCGGTTCGATCCTGCTTTTTCAAGCTGTCCGGGTCCCAGGTCCATTGCAGTTGTCCGGTACGAAATGCGGTGAAGCTAGGGATGTATTTACGATTCTCAATCGATGCTGCAAGTACCGGGGCCAGCCGGATCAAATGCTCAGCCTGCTCGTCCCATTTCCATTCAATGTGCAGAAGGGTGTGCATTTCGCTGAAGAAAGGAATAACTTCTTCCGCAGGCAGGACGACCAGTTCAATCTCTTCGATCTGTCTTGTTTCTAATTCTGTTCCGTAGAAGGAAGGGGCATGCCAAGCAAATAATCGCTGCTTAAGCGATTGTCCCGTTACAAAGTGATGGGTGTTCAGCGCTCCATAGAACAAGGCATCCCCGTATCCTGTCAATGCAACATGGACCTCAATTGTTTCGGTGTAAGGGTGCATTAGGCTCATGAGATCAACTTACCTTTCCGAAGCTCTTCCTGCAGGGCGCGCAGTCGGCTGTTGCGAACAGCCAAAGTGGTGATAAACTGCTCCCAGTGTTCTTCCTGCTTCAATTTTTTATAAATTTTGGACAGACGCTTCAACAGTTTCACTGCTGCTTTGTATCCGTCCCTGTTTTTGTGTCCGATATAACGATCCACTGCTTGATGGTAGAAAGGCAAAAGCAGTTCGGGTGCATCCTTTTCAATCGGCTGTAGCACCGCTACCCGGAATTCAAGCGGCTCCGTCTCTGTGCTCAGTTGAAAATCAATCCACCGTCGCCACTGTCCACGGGAATGCATTGCTTCTTCATAAGCTGGCCGGGAATGAGGCAGCATGCTGACCAGTGTATCCCACATGCGGTGCTCTACATCAGGCAGATGATGAATGGCTGTGTCCCATAACTGCATGTAATCATTCAGAGGGGAGTTCCGTCGGTTCGCCAGCAGTGGTCCGAGCTGCACTAACCACTCGCCCAGCCGTTTCCAGTCGGAAGAATCTGCAAGCACATGAAGAAAATGCAGCAGATGCTCCGGCGGGATGCCGTATGCCGAGCTTCCGCTAATTAATCGCTGCCAAGCCTGTTCATCTTGTCTCAAATGGAAATATATCCAGCTCTGCGCCAATACCAGCGGCAAGGGCAGAGTGACAGACTTAATCGGCGCTCCGCTCCCGTTTTCCGTCAGATTCGCTACACTCAGCACGCTCTCACCAGGTTTGGTGGGTTTGGAAGCAGCAGTCAGGCTATTCTCCATTTCCTGTAGAAACGCCAGCTCTGACTCCAGCGTTTCCTGGTTTTCCTGAAGATTTGGCACGATCCAGTTTAACCAAAGCTGCCGATAAATAGGGGTAAAGAACAGCATGCTCGATGTCTCGGATATCATCTGCGTACGCAGGTAAGCCGAGGTTTCCTCAAGCCTTGTCCACTGCTGTTCAAGCTTCGTGCCCTTCAGACCAGAGAGGTCCAACGGACGGCTAAAGATCTGTTCCAACCCTTTTTGGAGCGCATCCACGGCAAGTTGAGCAGGATAGCTCAGATACACCGGTGTATGTGTGATTGAATTGCGGCCAGGCACACAGAAGCGAATCAGGTATAGCTGAACATGCAGCTCAAATAACTGGTCCATGCCAGCAGAAAGCTTAGGTTTAATGGAATAGAGTTCGTCCGCTGCGGCCTGCACATATGATGTACTTGGCGTACCTATCCCGAGTCGTTGCAGGCATGCCCGATACAGCTCATGCCATTCCGTGATTTCAAGTTCTGCAAGTTCCGTTGCACGTTCCTTGATCTGGCTATACTGATTATCAGGGATGATGAGATCCTCTTCGTGTGCTGCGTAATCCGAACGTCCTGAAGTCGCTATAACAGCAGGTTTTGGAGCCTGTTTCAGTGCCGTACTGGAGTGGGCGTTCACAATGCCGTGTACGGGTCGGCCCAGTTGCTCCGCATAACTCATTAGAACGGCTATCATATGTTTGCAATGAGAACCAACCGGACAGGTACAGTGACTGGTATTCAACGATTGTAAGCTCAGGGTTACCTCATAATCATCGGAGCCCTGCACTTCAGCCAAAATTCCGTTTTGTTCGGTGTAGGTTAATGGTCCGACGCGTTTCTGTTTATAATATTGGAATCCGCGCATAATCGTCAGGTTGTTAAAATGTTCAGCGACCTGCCTGATCAGCTGTTGCCACTGCGCGTCATCCATGTTCATGTCATTAGGTATGTTCATCATTCCATCTCCTGGGAAATCATAGGTTCAGTAATCACCACGTCTTGACGTAATGGTGTACATTTCATGTATCCATCATATCAGTTATCATGTGCTCCGTGCATCGGTTCTGAGAACTTGGATGAGACTTTTTGATAGGTGAAACCCAAGAGTATCGATCTCTATTTTTTACCATAAACCATGCATAATAGGCTCGTCTTGTGTATGCTTATCGTATGTATTCCTTTCAGGAACAATGCAGGCCGGGATTCGGCTTAATTTCAAACAACAGGAGAGAGCATATGAAAATACTTACGTTAAATACGCACGCTTGGGCAGAAGAAGACCAACTAAACAAGATCAGTCACCTGGCTGATTTTATTAATACACACCAGTTCGATGTGATCTCCATGCAGGAGGTTAATCAATCGATGCAAGAAGCAGCGCTATCTGCGGAGGAACTGAAACATTACTTTGCCACGGAATCGGATGCTGTGATCAAAAAAGATAACTACGCCTACGTTCTGCTTACGCAACTGACCGAGACCTATTACTGGACATGGATTCCGGCCCATGTTGGTTTCCGCAAATACGATGAAGGGCTGGCCATCCTAAGCCGGACGCCGATCATTCAGGCTTTTGGTGAATATGTATCCCACATGCGGGATTACGACAACTACCGGACACGCAAAATTGTAGGTGTTCAGACTGAAGTACAAGGGGAAGCAACCTGGTTTGTGAATGGACACTATAACTGGTGGGATGATGAACAAGAACCTTTCAAGGGGCAGTGGGAACTGACCGAGAGCAAGCTCACTCCATATATGGACCAGCCGCTGTATATTATGGGTGATTTCAATAATGTCGCAGAAGTACGTGGAGAAGGCTACGATTATATGATGAGTAAGGGCTGGAATGACCTGTACACGACGGCTGTGAAAAAGGATGACGGTGCAACCGTGGTCAAAGCCATTGCCGGATGGGCGGATAACAAACGCGATCTGCGTATTGATTATATTTTCTCGAATCGTCCGGTACAAGCGAAGTCTTCAACGGTAGTTCTCAACGGAAAGAACGGCCCTGTGGTCTCTGACCATTACGGCGTAGCTGTGGAGATTTAATAACAGTAAGTCAGTCTAGTACACGATTCTTTATCAAAATAAAATGAAAGCCTCCGCTTACTTCCTTATAAGGAAGTAAGCGGAGGCTTTTTATTTTCAACCTTTGCCATATTAATGTTAGATAGGCCCGTTTTAAACTATGTACATGTCATTCCTGTTTAACCTATTCCTCAGACCACAAGTTAGCTTTATTCCAGAGCCAGCATCTTTTGCACAAACGTTTTCAGATTCGCACTAGTTTCACTAAGCTGTTCAATACTTTCCATAAACTCGTTTACCAGCCCAGCCTGATCCACCGTTGCTGTGGTGATCTGACCGATCTCCTGTTCCATATGTTTAATGGAGTCTTGAACGCTGCCAAGGGAAGATTCGATATCGGCTGCTGCTTGTTTGGTGTGATCGGACAGCTTGCGAACCTCGCTGGCAACGACACCGAAGCCGCTTCCCAGATCCCCGACACGAGCCGCTTCAATCATGGCATTTAAGCCAAGCAGGTTGGTTTGTTCGGATACTTCACGGATGACGTTCGTCACTTTAGTCACATTGATGGAGTTCTCCGAGGCTTTTTTGGAATTGCGCAAGATCTCTTCCGAAGTCGCGGATAGTTCTTCCGAATGTGCCGCAATCTGCTGAATCCCACCAACTAGTGCATGAATGGTCGCTTCATTTTCGCTAATCAGCGTTTCCAGTGTGATGTGGTTATCCAGTGCGTAGTTCACACCGAGTATGCCCACAACCTGATCGTTTTCCTTAATTGGAATCAGGATGGCATCGAAGGGTCTGCCTTGCAGATCACCGGGCATGCGGGCCACGGTACGTGTGTCCTTGTTAATCAGCATTTTAAAATCCTTATAATCCTCATGTAACTCGTCCCCGACGTTTACACCGATCTCCAGACTTTTGGCTTCGGCAAAATACAATACTTTCTCATGATCATTAATAGATATGGATACATCATCACGAAACATCTGTCTTACAAAAGGCATAGCATTAACTAGAGATTCAAGAATACTCAAGGTACATCGTTCCTTTCTCATACAAAAAGTGGAATTTTCAGCCTACTACCTATATCGGAAACATTTTTCGATTTTTAAACCAATGCTCAACACGTTGTCGAAATAAGGCGATTTGTTCAGAATCGGTTCAGAACCTCTCTATATAATGGAAATATCGTACATGTCCATATTATTTAAGTTGGATTTTTCGTTGGAATGACACGAATATACTTCATATTGGAGGAGCATTCTTTTGAAAAAAAATCATTTCATCAGCTCGATTCTCGCAGCATCCTTGTTGACAACACCTTTCTGGACGACACAGGCTAACGCCGCAGTATCATTTACCGATATCGATAAATCCTACGCCAAGGATGCCATAGTAGAGTTGCAAAACGAAGGGATTATAACTGGATTCAGTCATGGCCAATTTAATCCGTCCGGTATGATCACCAGACAGGATTTTGCCATCCTGATTGCCAGGACGTTGAAGCTGGATGTAACCAATAACGTCCCATCCAATCCGACATTTACAGATATTCCTGTGACCAGCTATGCCTATGCTTCTGTTGAAGCGGTATATCAAGCAGGTATATTTAAAGGTATGGGAAGCGGGAAATTCGGGAGTGGTAAGACATTATCCAGACAGGATATGGTCGTAACCCTGATGAGAGCGAAGGGAACAGACATAACGGGCAAAGCTGCTTCGTTAACGTTCAAGGACAGCGCAAGCATCTCGGAGTATGCGAAAGATGCAGTTGGTGCGGCGCTGGAAGCCGGATTCATCATCGGTGATCAAAACAACATGTTCAAACCGGCTTTGCAAGCGGATCGTCAAGCTGCGGCACTGACGGCTTCTCGATTGCTGCAGAAGATAAAAGAAACTACAGGTCCGCAACTCGAACCAGTGCCGACCCCAACACCAACACCAAAACCAGAGGTAACACCAACGCCCGTGCCTACGCCGGCTCCACCTACCAGTTCGAATAATGGCGGGACCTCATCAGGTGGAAGTAGCGATAGCGGGAACATGAATCCATCTGTACCTGTGGATATAACAGCACCGACGGTGGATGTAAGCAAATTTAGCATTATCGATAATTACAGCGGAACCTGGGATCAAGTTCAGGGGGATCCTGGAGCAGTAAGTGAAGAAGGAGCCGTTGTAACTTTCTATAGTTGGACTGATGCAAATACGAATGGAGTCGTGGATGAAGGAGAGCTGGACGAAGGAATTCCCCTTGCCAAAAGCAAATCAGATGGCTCACTTGCGCTTACCAAGTTGGATAATTTGAGTCCAGGAGACTACAAATATGTGATTACCGCCAAGGATTCAGCAGGTAATGAGTCCCCTAAAGATGCGGCGCATGTATTTACTTTTACGCTGGTGAACGGAGAGATGCCAGAAGACGTGCCGACTATAGGTTCCAGTAAGTTTGGATTCGACTCAAGCAACTCCAAAACAAAGTATCTTCAAATTCAATATGGGAATAATCCATTTTCTCTAAACTACGATGTAGGAGAAGAATTTGTGGATGGCACCATCGAGTATTGGACCGATGCGTTCCAGTTTAGCATAGATGATTTTTACCAAATTGATGGTGAGAATTATACGATAGATAGCAGTCAGATCAGTACTGATGGTCATACGCTTAAGCTGAAAGTAAATGTAGAACCCGGCACACCTGTTATTTTGCAATTGGGAAATAAGATGAATGAGACAAGAGGCCAATATGATTTGATCATTCGCGTAGATGCTGACGGCGAAGGATTAGCCAAATCTGTATATGAAGAAACTGAGAAGCTATTCGTTAAATATGACATTTTCGGATAAGTGTAATCTACATGATACGGACTACAACGATGTAGTCCGTTGTTTTGTCTTATCGTCAGACTGACAATACAATTATTTGTTTGTAAGCGTAATCAAAAATCTGTAGCCACCGGAAAGCAGGTCAGTTATACTTGGATTATTATTTGGCTATTCCAAAGATAAACGAGGATCATCACCGTTCGGTAAAAGAGATTTTCTCACAAGGGTTAAGCGCTATACCTATGTATTCCATCTGGAGAGGAATGTGGGCATTCAATGACAACGTATTTCAGTGAACCGCAGAGCATGTATTATCGATTCGGAGAAGATCAGGATCAGGTGCTGAAGGTGCTGGCAGAGAGATATATAGGTGCCAACGCGCAGGCCGATTTTGTATATCGCGTATTTCAGAAGTCTGGTATTTTGCAAAATGAGAAGGGTCTGTATGATCTGAATTTGAGTAAACGTTTCCCTGATGCACAGAAAGGTCAGATTTCCTATGCCGCAGCGTTGGTATGGGGGGATGAAGATCGAAATCTGGATGTGCTAATCCGCTGTTATGGACCGGTTCGTTTCTACTTTAATGAGCAATTGGTATATCGCTCCACGGTCATGGATGAGATTAACCTGGACGCGACTGTGAAGCTGGGAATCGACATTAAGCCGGGATGGAATACGTTGTTGCTGGAGATGAAGTATACACCTGCGGGCTTTGGATGCCAGTTTGGCTCGGACGAGGGGAAAGTGCGCATTCTGAATGTGCTTGCTCCTTTCCAGGAGAGACAGGGACAGGCCGGATGGGTGTATTCCAAACCGATAAGTTCGGAGGAGAATCATCCGGAATGGAATCTGCTCGGGTCAGAAGAGGATCACAAACTGGAGTGGCTGCCTGACGTGCAATGGTCAGAGGAAAAACAGATGCAACCGTCCCTGGAAAGAATATACGGACATCTTCCTGGTCAGCAAGTCTATGCGTGGACACGGTTGGTCAATAGGGATTCAAGCGATTGCCCCATCCGTTTGTCTGGTCAATCTTCCGGGCCACTGAATATATGGCTGAACGGCGTATCGGCGGTGCAATTGAAGGAAACGGGTCCATTCGAGGTGAACATAGCCGCAGCTTTTGGACGGAATGACCTGTTGATTCGCAGTGAATGTAGCGATACGGCTGAGTCATGGAATTTTGTAATAAATGCAACGGTGAATGGAGAGCAATTGGAACTGGAGCTTCCCCAGCGTGTGCACGGAGCTTCTGGAGAATCATGGTTATTTCTAGGTCCTTTTGAATCGGAGGACGTCGAACCAGATTTGCAGGATCTAATGCGCACTGATCGGGTGTTTAAAAGAAATGTATTGAACGATAACCCAGAGGAAACGGGAAGCCAACAGGTACGTAAGGAACGCATATATTGGCGACTGGACAGACCAGATGCGTGGATACGTCCCTATTATGAAAATGCAATGCTCAGTAACAAATGGACAGTAGGCAGTGTGACCAACTATGGTCGCTGGGATTATCCATTAGGTGTCACCGTATATGGTCTGTTGCAGACCGGACGTTATTTGCAGCGGCCCGACATTTCCCGTTATGCGTCAGAACATGTGCAGTCGTGTACCCGTATGGATGAGTACTCATTATGGGATCGGGAGCAGTATGGTTTCCCAGCGGTTAACCAGCAACTGGTTATGATGAAAATGCTGGATAACTGTGGCTCTTTTGGCTCCGCAATGCTGGAGTCCTACTCCGAATGTCAGGAGCCGACGTTTTTACCGATTGCCGAACGGATTGCAGATTTTATGCTGACTCGGTTGGAACGACAGGAGGACGGTGCATTTTACCGCGAGTGTATCGGTGAATTTGCCGAGAATACGATGTGGGCAGACGACCTTTATATGAGCACTCCGTTTCTTGTGCGGTATGCCCGACTGACGGAAAATAATTCAGCACTGGATGAAGCCGCCAGACAATTTTTATTGTATCGGAAGTATCTGTTCATGCCTGAATTCAAGATCATGTCCCACGTATACGATTTCAAATATGGACAGGCGACACAGATTCCGTGGGGACGGGGGAATGGATGGACGCTCTTTTCACTGTCTGAGGTATTGGAAGCTTTGCCAGCAGAGCACTCGGAGCGCCCGGCTTTAATTGCCTTCTTTAATGAATTATGTGAAGGATATGCAGCTCTGCAAGGAGAGGGTGGATTGTGGCATCAGGTATTGAATGATTCGGAAACTTACCAGGAAGCCTCATGTACAGCGATGTTTGCTTATGGTTTTGCACGGGGAGTACGCTTCGGTTGGTTATATCAACCTGCACGTTACATTGAGGCGGCTGAGCGGGCATGGAACGGATTAACCCGTAAAGCGATTGACCGTCAGGGTAATGTACATGGTGTGTGCAGTGGCTCGAGATATGCCTTTACCGCAGAATATTACAATAAGGATCTGCTCACGGTAACGAATGACAATCACGGTATTGGCATTATGATGCTGGCAGGAACTGAAGTGGCGAAGATGAAGAAACATCTGGCCCAGCCTAAGGTGTCATCAACTGCTGTGACGCAATCCTGAAAGTGTCAGTAAAACTACAGGATACTTTCATCGAAATCTTACATGATATGTACTCTAACGTTTCATTGCAAACGGCTGGATGACCACTGGTGAGATGGAGCGAGGTAGAGTACGCCGCACGAAGAATGCTGTATATATGAATAACCACCGGGAGTATCATTCCTAGTGGTTATTTAATCACTAAGAATATTGAAGACAATTGAATGGACATTTGTACCAACCCCTTACTTTTTTGACAGGAAAGCTTACTTTTGTTTATGTCATGAGCAGCCATAGGCCGTTACAATAGTTTTTGTAAGCGATTCCATAAAAGTAAAAGGGGAGGAAATTCATTCGTGTTGAATACCAAAAAGTGGGTAACCCTGTTCTGCCTATCCCTGTTAATGTTCGCTACAGCCTGTTCCGGAGGATCATCAGTACCTTCTGCCTCATCCAATGAAGGTGAAGAAGGGGACACTTCCGGCAAAATTGAACTTCGTATGACCTGGTGGGGATCACAGACTCGCCATGATCTCACGACCAAAGTGATTAAGCTGTTTGAAGAGAAGCACCCTGGCATTACCATCAAGCCGGAATATTCCGGTTGGGACGGATACTTTGACAAGCTGACCACACAGGTAGCCGGTTCAAATGCACCGGATATCATACAGATGGATTACGCTTTTCTAACCGACTTTGCCCGGCGTGGTGCATTGCTTGACCTGACCCCATACGCAGAGAGCAAAGAGCTGCGCACAGAGGACCATGACAAGAGCATGCTCAAAGCCGGATCGATTGACGATAAATTATACGCGATTACATTGGGTGTAAATGCGCCTGGTGTCATCTATGATGCGACCGTATTCCAGGAGCTCGGGATCGAGGAGCCACAGGAAAGCTGGACTTGGAAGGATTTTAGCGACGTAGCGGCCAAGATTGCAGAGGAGAAGGGTGACGGTTTCTACGGTTCTGCGGATGTATCGGGAACGACCAACATGTTTGAGGTATTTATCCGGCAAACAGGCAAGGGACTATTTGATGGCGGGACGTTGACAGCGACCAGCGAGGAGCTTCAGCAATGGTTTGACATGTGGGGGGCGCTTCGTGAGAACGGGGGTGCTACCTCTGCAGAAGTGACGGCATCCACTACGAATGCACTGGAGACACGCCCGATCTCGCTTGGTACAGCCGCCATGGACTTTGCCTGGTCTAACCAATTGCTGACGTTCCAGCAGGTGAACAAAAACCAGGATCATAAGCTTGGGATACAAGTACTTCCGCACGGAGTGGGTGAAAAGCAAATCGGTGAATACCTGAAAGCAGGTCAGTTCCTGTCCGGTTATGCCAAAACAAAACATCCGAAGGAAGTGGCGATGTTTATCGACTTCATGGTCAATGATCCCGAAGC
Source organism: Paenibacillus sp. LK1 (assembly GCF_002750415.1). Taxonomy (NCBI): domain Bacteria; kingdom Bacillati; phylum Bacillota; class Bacilli; order Caryophanales; family Paenibacillaceae; genus Paenibacillus; species Paenibacillus sp. LK1. The sequence goes on along the minus strand of NZ_PEII01000019.1, from coordinate 6,714 downwards.
AACCGCCATACTCGGCTCGGAGCGCGGAGTACCCGTCAATGCCAGCATCCGTGAGAAGATGCAGCCTACGCTGCCAGAAGCGGAGCAAGCCATCTTCCAATTTATCGATGTGGTATCGAAAAACTCCAGTGAAATTGATCCGCCATACCCGCAAGGATTTTCCGAAGTGGATACCAGCTTCAAGAGTGCAAGCGAGCAGATCGCCTTTGGTCAAGACAACACACCGGATGTGATTGCCCAGTTCATTGAAGGGGCCAAGGCGACACTTGCATCAAGTCAATAACACTTGAACGGTTCCAGACTTCTTATTCCGCGGGGAGGTTGCGAAGATGAGTACAACACAGGTCAGTCAAGCACGAGCCGAGCGTGTAACAGCCCGGCGGGTGAAACGGAGATATGCCCATAATGGAGCAGCGCTTCTGTTTCTGGCCCCATGGCTGGTTGGTTTATTGTTTCTGACACTTGGGCCGATGCTCGTTTCCTTATACATTTCGTTCACCGACTACAGTATCCTGGCCGCCCCTTCCTGGGTCGGTCTGGATAACTACACCACGATGTTTACATCGGATAAACTGTTTATCCAATCGCTCAAAGTCACATTTACGTATGTCGCTGTCTCCGTACCGATCAAGCTAGTTTTTGCCCTGGTGGTGGCGATGTTGTTGAACAAGGGCATTCGTGGGCTTGGCATTTACCGTACGGTGTATTACATCCCAACCCTGCTCGGGGGCAGTGTCGCGATTGCAATGCTGTGGCGCAAAATGCTGGGCGGTGACGGTCTGCTCAATGGGGTGCTTGCCATGGTCGGCATTAAGGCACCCGATTGGGTCGCCAACCCGAAATATGCCCTGTATTCGATCGTACTGCTGTCCGTATGGCAGTTCGGATCGTCGATGATTATTTTCCTGGCAGGATTAAAGCAGATTCCACCTGAGTATGACGAAGCTTCCGCCGTAGATGGAGCAGGCCCACTCCGGAGATTCTTTTATATCACACTGCCGATTCTGTCACCGGTTATCTTTTTCAATCTCGTAATGCAGCTGATTACCTCCTTCCAGTCATTTACTCAGGCTTTTGTCATCAGTAACGGCAGCGGGGGGCCAGTCAATTCAACATTAATGTACTCTCTATACCTGTACAAAAAAGGGTTCTCGTTCTTCCAGATGGGTTATGCATCCGCAATGGCCTGGGTGCTGGTAATCCTGATCGGTGTCTTTACATTGCTGGTATTCCGCAGCAGCAAGCTGTGGGTGCACTATGAGGATGGTGGGAAATCATGATTGGACAACGAAATGCTGCTTCGTGGGTAGTCGCCAAGCATGTACTGATTTCGGTCATTGCCTTTGTCATGCTGTACCCGGTGCTCTGGATGCTGGGCAGTTCTTTCAAACCGGGACATATGATTTTCACCGAAACCTGGTTTTGGCCGCAAGAATGGAACTGGCAAAACTACATCAATGGCTGGACGGGCATTCAGGGCAATCCCTTCTCCCGTTTTCTGACCAACTCCGTCGTCCTGTCGCTGGGCGCTGTGCTTGGCAATGTCATTTCTTGCTCGATGGCGGCGTATGCCTTTGCCAGATTGAATTTTCGGTTCAAAGCGATTTGCTTTGGCTTAATGCTGATGACGATCATGCTGCCACACCATGTGACGCTGATCCCTCAATATATTCTGTTTAACCATTTGGAATGGGTGAATACGTATCTGCCGCTGGTAGTGCCAAAATGGCTGGCGACCGATGCCTTCTTTATTTTCCTGATGGTCCAGTTCTTCCGGGGATTGCCCAAAGAGTTGGATGAAGCGGCGACGATTGATGGATGTGGTCCTGTACGAATTTATACCAAAATTATCATTCCGCTGGCCTTTCCTGCGCTGGTGACGACGATGATCTTTACCTTTTTGTGGACATGGGATGACTTCTTCAGCCAGTTGATTTATCTGAGTGATGTCAGCAAATATACGGTCCCGCTGGGCTTACGTCTATTCCTCGATTCCAGTTCCCAATCCGATTGGGGGCCGATGTTTGCGATGTCAGTGCTGTCACTGGTACCTTGTTTTATCGTATTTATCGTGTGTCAAAAGTATTTCGTGGAAGGAATCGCGACCTCTGGGCTCAAAGGGTAATTCCAAGACGAAACGAGTTGATTCCATGCGGAAACGAAGATTATCGTTATTCCTAAATCATAAGCTGCAACAAAGCAAGCTCTCCACGTTGATGGTGACTTGCTTTATTGCGTTTAACCTGCTGCTCGTCTCGGTTATTGTTTGGCTGGCATACCAGTCGTTCTCTGCCGTCACGTTTACCGAGATCAGCAAAGCACGACTTGCTCTTCTGAATGAGAGTACACGCCGAGGGTTTGATTTTATTACAGGTGTTACAGGAACGGCTTACTCCTTGGCGAGCAACCGTGAGCTGTCGAATCTGCTTGAAACGAAGGGAACGGGAAGGCTGACACAGATCCACCAACGGCGTGAGGTGTCCAAAATACTGGATCATACGGTGGTAGTCAGTGAAGGTATTACCTCGATCGAGCTGTATACGGATGCCTTCAACGGTGTCACAGTCACGATGGCCGATCGCATCTATTCAGTGGATACGATTGCCGGTGCTTCATGGTTTGCTGCACTGGAGCATGCGGATGCGGCCTGGGTACCTCTGCGGGAAAACGAATCAGGCCAATCGCTAATCGGATACGCCCAACGAATCTTTGACAGCCGGGGTGGTACGGTAGCCTACGTGCTCATCCGCCTGAGTCGCGCCGATATTGTACGTAGATTTGCGGATATGCCGATGGTGCTGGATGGACAGGTGTTGTTGGTGGATACCGCAGGCAACGTCGTCATGCAGATGGGCGATGACAATTTAGAGGTGAATCCTGGTGAGGGTTCGAGCTCAATTCATGGAGCCTCGGAAATTTTTCCTTCTATTAATGTATCTACTAATGCAGCTGCTGCTGTGGAAAGCGAACCAGTCGTCGATCGTGTATGGATTCAGGAGCATGTTGAACATGGGGAGGACGGATTTGAAGTGGTTTCCGGCAAGCCTGGCGGAGCGCAGCTGGTTCTGTATTCAAGACCTGCCATGCTTCAGTGGCGATTGGTTCAGACGATCCCTGTTCACACACTATTATCTCCTGTGAGGCAGGCCGGATGGCAGATCCTTGGAATAGCTGTGCTGGGGTTACTATTTTCAGCGGTACTTGCGTATCTGTTCGTTTGGCGGATTGTTCGTCCTTTACGTCAGCTGATCAAGCGGATGAGGCAACTGGAGAAGGGGGATTTCAATACCCGGGTTCAGCTTTCGTTTACCGAGGAATATGCCCATTTGGCGTATGGATTCAACCATATGGCATCACAATTGACGGAGTTGATGGAGCAGGTCAAGGAAGAGAGCCGAGCGAAGCGTGAAGCACAGACCGGTTTACTGGAGGCGCAAATCAAACCGCATTTTTTGTACAACACACTCGACATGATCCACTGGCGTGCTCTCGATTATGAGGCCAAGGACATCAGCCGCATGATTGTACAACTCAGCAAACTGCTGCGTATTGGATTGAGCGGTGGCAGATTATTCATCCGGGTACGGGATGAGTTGGAGCATGCTCGTTGTTACGTCAGCATTCAGTCAGAGCGGCTGCCATTCTCCATTGATTATCAGGAACAGATTGATCCGAGAGTGCGAGGCTGTTACATTCCCAAAATCATTTTGCAGCCCTTTATCGAAAATGCGGTCATGCATGGGCAGCTGAAGGAAGGACAACTTCGCATACAGGTGGATATGCGGGAATCTGAGAGCAACGTTCCACCATCCAAAATCATCATTTGCTTAAAGGATAACGGACAGGGCTTGCCTCTGGGCTGGAAGCTGGAGGAGACGACTGGTATTGGTATACGAAATGTACATCAACGTATCCAACTGTATTGTGGCACTGGGTACGGCGTTGATATATGCGCAGGTGAATTAGGCGGAGTAGAAGTGACCATTACGCTACCACGTATTGAGACGGAAGAACAATTAAACTTATGGCTGGGCGGTGAAAATGAATGAAAACCATTATGCTCGTAGACGATGACCCGCATATTGTAAAAGCATTGACCGACCATATTGATTGGCCATCCATTGGCCTCCGCATTGCAGGAACAGCTTCCAATGGCGTGGACGCACTGGAGCTGTTCCAACAGCTGCGTCCCGATCTTGTGATGACGGACGTCTATTTGCCAGGAATGACAGGACTTGAGGTCACGCAGGCATTGCGGCGGGACTATCCCCATCTGCCGATCATCATTCTTAGCGGATATGACGAATTCGAGAATGCCAGAGCGGCCATGCGCTGGGGCGTGAATCATTTTTTGCTAAAGCCTGCGGAAGTGGAGGAGATTGAGTCTGTTCTGCGTGAGGTGTTACTGGAAGAGGATGTGCGTGAGCGGCGTGAGCAGCTGGAGCAGACGTACAAACAGGAAATTGGGCGGGTGGTTCCCTATCTTCGCAAATTGTTTCTCCACGAGCTGTTAACCACGCGCTATCGGGAAGAGGAATTGCCTGCGGAACGTATGGATTATGTGGGCATTCGCATACCCTCTCAAGTGCGTGCCATCAGTCTGCAGTTGTATCGGCCTGCATTTCTGACAAGGATGAAAGAACGGGACTGGCAACTGTTAAGGTATGGGGCAGCAGATATTATTCAGGAGACCGTCAAAGAGCAGGCTACGCAAATAAACGACTGCCAGGTGGAGATCGTGGATTATTCGGATCAGGTGATTGTGCTGCTTCTATTTGACGAGAAGGACCCGCTAGAACAATTTGAGTCGATAGTTGAAAGGATGATTGATCAGATTTTTACGTATCTCAAGATCGAAATGAGCGCAGGTATTGGAACGTCCAAAGTTCAATTATGCGAAGTGATGGACTCCTATCTGGAGAGCAGGGAGGCGCTGGAGAAAGCAGAGTTTCAGGGCGGGAGTCGTGTATATCGATATGATTCATCCGATGCTTTAACGCCGAGCGCAACGGATTACTCGCTATTGCTGCGACAATGGAGTGAGTCATGGGCAGATATGAGAACTGATCTGGCAGAGGAGGTATGGGTTCACCTTCGCAATCTGCTGGACGAAGGGGGTGGTATCAGTATTCAGGATGTGCAGGTTGTGGCCGTGAGCCTGTTCGACACGTTAATTCATAGTTGGAACCGACATTATCCCATGCTGGCACCACCGCTCGCGATGAGCCATTTTTTGCGGGAAATTCAATCGAAATATGGGCTGCAGGATCTGATATGCTGGATGGATGGTATTATTCGAAACTGGATGGAACACATACGTAAAGAAATGGGCGAGAAAAAAAGCAATAAATTAGTGGAGCAGGTGAAACAGTACGTTGAAATGCATTATGCTGATGAGATTAGTTTTGAAGCCATTGCCAAGGGACTGTTTGTACACCCCAAATATTTGAGTCAGCTGTTCAAGAGGGTGACTGGAGAGAACTTTGTGAGTTATGTAAACGGGTACCGGATTCAACGTGCGTTGGAGCTACTACAGTCAGGACATTACATGGTCTACGAAGTTAGCGAGATGACAGGGTTCCGCAACGCCACGTATTTCAGTCAGGTGTTCAAGATGCTTACGGGCAAGAGTCCGTCTGAGGTGGGGTAGAGCCATGAATAGGATATGCAAAATAAAATAAAATGGAGGGATTATGGCGTATGATCATCGATCAACAGGAGTTTAATGTAAAAGGATTGATCTATTCGATTAGGTCTGCAATGGAAAAGGATGCTGAAGCATTGTCATCACTTCGTGTACAGATGGATGGAGAAACCGAGTATATGGATCGTGAGCAAGGTGAAGGCTTTATTGATCCAGCGGGGTTTGAACAAATAATCCGGTTGGACTCGGAGAAAGAGAGAAACTTGTTTCTCGTTACTATTGTAAAAGAACAAATCGTTGGGTATTCCAGATGTGAGGGAGTCGATCTAAAGCGATTTTCTCATAAGGTTGAATTAGGCGTTTGCATAACGAAAGAGTTCTGGGGTTACGGGATCGGCAAGAGATTACTCGAACTATCGATAGATTGGGCAGATACGAATGGAATTGAGAAGATGACCTTAAACGTGGTGGGGACGAACGATAAAGCGATGGAGCTTTACAGAAGAATGGGCTTCGAGATAGAGGGAACTTTGAAAAAGGATCGGCGACATGCGGACGGTCGGTATTACGATACAGTTATGATGGGAAGGTTCAGGGGCTGAGGGGAGAAGGGAGTGGTGAGAAGTTGGCTAGCAATATACGCTGATCCCTTTATTGTTTCAATATGTAAATATGAAAGAGTAGATACTAGAGTAACTCCTATCTATTATGGAGAGAGTTAATATCTAGTAGATGTAGGTTTCTTAAAATCTGAATTCATATATTACTATAGAGACTAATGGATATGTGCGGTACAAAACTAAGTATCCCATTAGCTGCTAGTTAGTGTTTCTTCAAGACGAAAAGAATGTTTACTATGAACAGCAACTATTACCCTTTATCTATACGTTAATGAAGTTTAACATTATCATATCTATATGCGTGTAGCAGATAGGGTCTGATTTCAAGACAATGATTCATTATAAATAGAAGGGGGATAAAATGGTTCTATTGTTCTCATCAAACGGAGATAGATAAATATTAAATAAGGGTTGCAATTTATTTTTGTACATGGTATATTCTAATTCCGG
>NZ_PEII01000018.1:0-101651 GCF_002750415.1 Paenibacillus sp. LK1 | reverse complement strand
TGTTTTGGGAAAAATGGGGTTTTGTAACATCAAAAATCAACGTCTTGAAGTCAATCTAACATCATAAGATATTCCGCACCGATAGTTTTGGAGTGTCTTGTTGAGCTTTATAAAAAGGAGGAGAAAAATAATATGATGGAATTATTCAAAAAAATGATTGGTGATAAAAAAGAGTACAAAATGATGATGGCACGTGTGGAGTCACTGCCAGAGGACTATCAGTTCGTATATAAGAAAATTCAAAACTATATGTGGAATTTCGCGACGGGTAACGGGATGGATATGCTTCACATTCAGTATGAGTTAATCGAGTTGTTCGAAGCCGGTGCCGCGGAAGGCAGACAAGTGCTGGAAATAACCGGGGACGATGTGGCGTCTTTTGCCGACGAACTAGTCGCAAACGCTAAAACCTATGTCGCCAAGTATCGTGAAGATTTGAATCAGAGTATCAAGAACCGTTTGGAAAAAAAATAAATTCAATAGAGTATATTGACTGATTAGCTGGTTACAAATGTAAATTGCTGCCTCGCTATTCANTTCAATAGAGTATATTGACTGATTAGCTGGTTACAAATGTAAATTGCTGCCTCGCTATTCAGTTAAATTTTTATCCGGTACTAAGTCATACATGATATCAGTCAGACTGAATAGCGTAAGAAGTAATGTAGTCAATCTAGCTCTGCAAGGTGCTTGACCATAATTTTTGGTTTTCTCAAGCATCCTTGCTGCGCATTTTATAAGGAGGAAGAAGCATGATTGATGCAGCGATATCTGTAAAAGGGTTAAAAAAATCCTTTAATGACAAGGAAGTATTAAAGGGAGTGGATTTTGAAGTGANAGTTAAATTTTTATCCGGTACTAAGTCATACATGATATCAGTCAGACTGAATAGCGTAAGAAGTAATGTAGTCAATCTAGCTCTGCAAGGTGCTTGACCATAATTTTTGGTTTTCTCAAGCATCCTTGCTGCGCATTTTATAAGGAGGAAGAAGCATGATTGATGCAGCGATATCTGTAAAAGGGTTAAAAAAATCCTTTAATGACAAGGAAGTATTAAAGGGAGTGGATTTTGAAGTGAGGCGTGGCGAAATTTTCGCACTTCTGGGTGCCAATGGTGCCGGCAAGACAACGACAGTCAACATCCTCTCTACACTAATAAAGCCCGATGGCGGGGNAAAATTAATGTAGTCAATCTAGCTCCGTAAGGTGCTTGACCATAATTTCCGGTTTTCTCAAGTATCCTTGCTACGCATTTTATAAGGAGGAAGAAGAATGAGTGATGCAGTGATATCTGTAAAAGGGTTAAAAAAATCATTTAATAACAAGGAAGTATTACAGGGGGTGAATTTTGAGGTGCGGCGTGGCGAAATTTTCGCACTTCTGGGTGCCAATGGAGCCGGCAAGACAACGACGGTGAATATCCTCTCTACCCTAATAAAGCCCGATGGCGGGAAAGTAGGGATTTGCGGCTTTGACGTCCAGCGTCAACCGGATCATGTGAGACAGAACATTAGCTTGACAGGGCAGTTCGCAGCTTTAGATAGCATACTCACCGGACGTGAAAACCTGATGATGATCGCCAAGATACGGGGTGTCTCCAATCCAGCTCAAGTCGTCGACAATCTACTTGCAAGATTCAGCCTGACCGATGCAGCCAACCGTCGGGTAGACAAATATTCCGGCGGGATGAAGCGCCGGCTTGACATTGCCATGAGTCTGATTGGGACACCAGCTGTCATTTTTCTCGATGAACCAACGACAGGGCTTGATCCCGAAGCGCGGATTGAAGTATGGAATACTGTCAAGGAGCTTGCCGGCGGCGGCACGACCATCTTGCTGACAACCCAGTATTTAGAGGAAGCAGAACAACTGGCCGACCGTATCGCTATCCTGCATGGCGGAATAATCATCACTACCGGTACCCTTACTGAACTCAAAGAGATGTTCCCGCCAGCGAAAGTGGAGTACATCAAGAAGCAGCCGACATTGGAGGAAATTTTCCTCGCAATCATCAATAAAAAGGAGGAGATGTAAATGAAAAACATAACAGGGGTGTTACTAGAACGTTTAATGCGAAACATCATGCGTAGTCCGGATACAATTATCACCGTTGCGCTTACGCCGATTATGATGATGCTTCTGTTTGTCTACGTATTTGGGGGCGCCATAGAGACTGGCGCTGACAATTACGTCAATTATTTATTGCCTGGAATCTTGTTGATGGCTATTGCATCCGGCGTCGCTTATACTTCCTTGCGGCTGTTTACGGATGTAAAGAGCGGATTGATGGCACGTTTCATCACCATGCCAATCAAACGCTCGTCGGTATTGTGGGCTCACGTGTTGACCTCGCTTATTTCTAATACACTTACTGTGGTGATAGTTATCCTTGTCGCGCTCTTGATGGGCTTCCGCTCCAGCGCTAGTATCCTGGATTGGCTCGCGGTAACTGGGATACTAGCGCTGTTTACGCTGGCCCTGACTTGGCTGGCGGTCATTCCCGGATTGACAGCAGGGTCTATGGAAGGGGCGACAGCCTATTCATATCCGCTGATTTTCCTGCCGTTTATCAGTTCGGCCTTTGTCCCCACTGAAACCATGCCTAAAATTGTCCGTGCGTTCGCTGAAAACCAACCAGTGACTTCAATCGTGAATGCGATTCGTGCCATCTTGTATGAAGGGTCTGTTGGTAATGATATCTGGATCGCACTTGCCTGGTGTGTCGGTATCATGTTCATCGCTTTCTTCTTCGCTAGTAAAGCATTTAAACGCCAGTTAGGGAAAAGTTGAAGGTTGATACGACCCTGGTCAAGAGCACTTCACAAGTCAGAAGATCCATCAAATCTCATTGACTACTCAAATTTGGGTCATTCTTGATTGAAGGTGAAGCCTCTAATCAGGGTTGTGGGAATAGGTTGTTTTAGGGATCCCAAGAAATCGCTCTTCATAAGACAATTTTGAAACACCATTCAAAGCCGCTAAAATAGCGGCTTTTTGTTTTGTTCAAGAAACCAAGTTCTTGTTCCTAACAAGGGGGAAAACATTCTTATAATCCAATCCTTCACACTGCGCTTTTTCTCGCAAATAATGTAATGACAGATGACGGAAAGATTGACGAACAGCAGCCTTGAAACAGTTGCCATGGAGGACAAGCCTTGTGCAAGCAAGGAGAAAATGACGACAAAGGTGAAGATGTACATTTGTTGAGTTAAATATGTCGTGGTGAAGTACATGGTACCTGCGATACCAACGTCTCGGTTCCGACCTTGGAGAAGCATCCAAAGCGATATGTCAATAGCCTTTATTTTATGAAAAATAGGTTTTAGCACGGGTGAAGATAGATGTTAGTCCATGCCTGTAGCCAACTACCTACGTACACTGAGCTATGAATATAGGGAGGTGTCCTAATTGAGTTGTCCAGATGAGAAAAAAAGGTGTAATAAAAAAATTGCAACTGTACATTCTCCAAAAGGAAAAAGAAAAAATCGTAGAGTAAAAGTAATTAAAAAAATAGTACAGGTAACATGCCCTCCACCTGAAGTGAATGTAACTACGCCTAAAGTTGTTGGCCCAACAGGACCCCAAGGTACACAAGGGATCCAAGGGATCCAAGGGGTCCAAGGAAATCAGGGCGTACAAGGACTGCCCGGACCACAAGGGCCAGCTGGAGGGCCCCCAGGTCCTCAAGGACCGCAAGGGCAACCTGGTCCAGCGGGAGCAGTAGGTCCTCAAGGTGAAGCAGGTCCAGCGGGTCCGATTGGTGCACAAGGTGTTCCAGGGGAACAAGGCGTTGTGGGGCCACAAGGCCCTCAAGGTGTACCTGGTCCAGCCGGAGCCATCGGACCACAAGGATTTGTTGGACCAACTGGAGCAACGGGTACAGCAGGAGCAGCAGGTCCAGCGGGAGCAACTGGAGCAACGGGTACAGCAGGTACGGCTGGAGCAGCAGGCCCAGCAGGCCCAGCGGGAGCAACGGGTACGGCTGGAGCAGCAGGTCCAGCAGGTCCAGCGGGAACTACTGGCGCAACAGGTGCAGCGGGGGCAGCAGGCCCAGCAGGAACTACTGGAGTGACGGGGGCTACAGGCGCAGCCGGAGGTGTTCTGGGATTTGCAGATTTTTTTGCGTTGATGCCACCAGACAATGCTGCAACGGTTGCTCCGGGCACGGACGTAAGTTTTCCGCAAGATGGACCTACAAGCGGAACTACAATTACTCGTACGGGTCCAAGCACATTTAATTTGGCTGCGATCGGGACGTATCTGGTTATGTTTCAGGGAAGTATGAATGAAGCTGGGCAACTTATGATAACACTCAATGGTGCTGACCTATCCAATTCAGTAGTGGGGCGAGCAACAGGCACAAGTCAGATGCCAGGAATGGCTTTAGTACAAACGACTGTCATTAATTCAATACTGACCGTGCGAAATCCAGCCGGTAATTCCACTGCACTAACCATGACTCCTCTCGCCGGAGGAACAAGACCCGTTTCGGCACATCTGGTTATCACACAATTAGCATAGTAAATATCGTTCGCATAGATAATGAAAATTTTGCCACCTTTATTATGGTGGCTTTTCTCATGTGATAATTAAACCATGCCTGGGGTTCACGTCATATCGAACAGACCTATGAGCTCCATCTGAATGAAAAAAAGTAGACTAAACATTTATTTGCAACCCGATATCCTAATGCTAACAACGATGATTTAACAGATGATGATCCAAGAACAGCAGTCAATAAAATGTATTCAAATTTCACAGGACAAGAAAATAGTCCATTGAAGTCGCTATTATAGCGGCTTTTTTATGTTACAGGTACAAGTTCTTGTCCCGATTGCTGAAATGGTTACGAACATAGTCTGATTACCGATTAGATGATTATCTAAATAAAAAGTAAATATAGACAAAACCTCAAAAAACACCATGGTACATGACATAAGGCTGATCACTTGGTTGACTTGCCACTTAAAGATTTCGCAGTCACTTTATTATGCGTAATTATTATAGCATTCGTCCCGTTGTTTGTTGCAGTACTTTATGCTTCGTAGCAAACCGATGCTGAGCTGTCTAATACACTACCAATAAATATGCTTATTTCTTGGTGTAAAGGATCTACCAGATACGCTTCCATATCCGTTATCGATGCAAATTTTGTGATCAGCATGAGATCATAAGAAGATGAATCACGACGTATGTCCACCTTGACCTGCATATCGAGTAAGGTTGCAATATTTCCTTTCATTTTAAGGAGGACTTCTTGTGTCTCCTCGATTTTTGTATCAGAAGAGTCTTTTAGTCTTATAAGTAAATGGTTAATTATCATGAGTATTTACCCCCGTTATAATTAGAATTTATAAATAGTGGCCTTAGAAATTTCCAAGGCCTTTGAGGTTTCTTTAAAAAATGGATAGGCTGACGATCTGATCGTCAACAATAACGAAATGATAATTCAGTAATAGTGGATCGGGTAGACCAGTCTTGTCGTAGGTACCATCCAGCTTGCATGTTAGCACAATTTCTTCACCCATTTTTTTTGCTGTTGTTGGCTCTAACGTTACATTCGCCGCGAAATGGTATTGATCACTCCATTCTCTGATCGCCTGTTTTCCATTTCGCTTTTTTCCTTCATCCAACACAACGGCATTTTCGGAAAAACAATCTACAAATACTGCTGGGTCTGGTTTATTAGATGCAGTAATATATTTGCCAATTACAGACGGTAAATGATTGAGATCCATATTGTTCTCTCCTTTTATTAATGTTAGTTAGACTGTAGGAATAGTTCCCCCATCTATGACATATTCACTACCTGTAATGGATGCTGCTCGGTCTGAGACCAAAAATGCAGCCAGTTCAGCGACTTCTTCTGGAAACCCTGGTCGGCCAATTGGAATACCTCCGAGTGAATCCATAAGTTGTTCGAGTGCACTTTCTCGACTTCCTGTTTCCGTTGCGATCCGATCAATTAATGCGTCAGCTGCTTCTGTCTGAATAAACCCGGGAGACAAAGTATTTATTCGAATTCCCTGAGGAGAAAATTCATTCGATAATCCCTTGCTATAATTAGCCAGAGCGGCTTTTGCCGATGCATAAGCCAGTGTAGTTTCATATAAAGGCAAACGTCTTTGAATGGAAGTGAAATGAAGGATAACGCCTGAATTGTTTTCTAACATAAGTGGAATTAAGCCGCGATCAAGTCGAACTGCTGCGAGTAAATTCCAATTTAATGCATGAAGCCAATCCTCATCACTCAATACAAGTGCGCCTCCTGGTGGTGTGGTTGATCCACCTACGCAATGGACAATAATATCGATACCTCCAAGTTGCTCTTTTACTGCTGTAATTACTTGCTCTATACCTTCAGGTGTGGCAACATCTGCTTGAACAAATTTGACCGGATTCGGCAAGTCAATAGAGCGGGAACGGGCAGTAGTAAGTACTGTAGCTCCTCCGTTTGTAAGTCTTTTTACAACAGCTTGTCCCATTCCCTTTGTTCCTCCGGTTACAAGGACCTTCTTGCCTTCAAATTCTGATGCAGAGAACTCAAATTCTTTATGCATATCTATTCCTCCTAGTAGTAATGGTATTCAATGATTAATTTAAAAGCGCTCTGTTTCTTAGCCTTGATGTGTTATTCGAGAGGAGCTAAAACTAATACTACACTTGCCACTTCTATAACGTCCAATTTATTATAATAATGAAAATGATGAATAATATTAATGTATGGGAGGTAATTTAATGGAACTTACACAATTAGAATACTTTATGACCGTTGCACGGCTTGAACATATGACATTAGCCTCCAAAACACTTGGTATTACTCAGCCAGCGTTAAGTCATGCAATTGCCAAGCTTGAAAACGAAATAGGAGCTCCTTTATTTGAGCGAAATGGACGAAATATAAAGCTGAACCGAAACGGTACCATGTTCTCTAAATGGATTGGTAGAGCCCTACAAAATATTGAAAATGGCCTAAATGAAATCGAAGAGTGGTCTAATCCGGATACTGGTGTGATTACGTTGTCTTATCTAAACATTCTCGGTGTTGAATTGATTCCTAGCCTAATAAGGAGTTATCAATTGGAGTATCCCAAAGTGCGGTTTGAATTGACACAAGGGAACTTAGGGGATATTGATGAACACTTGGAGCAAGGATTTTCGGATATTATGATTACATCGAGGGAATCCACTTTGGATAATCATCACTGGATGACTGTTCAAAATGTTCCTTTATACATTGTTGTTCCCTCTCAACATCGTTATGCAGATTGTAGCGCTCTTAGTTTGGCAGAGCTGTCTGGCGAACCATTTATTGGATTGAAAAACAACTGCGGATTAAAGGCGACGATTATGTCCCGTTTCCAACACACCGGATTTGTTCTTGCTTCTGCTTATGAAGCGGAGGACCTGATCACTGTAGCCGGTTTTATAAAGTCGGGTCTTGGTGTATCCGTATTGCCTAAGACGTTGGGGTTGATGTTAGATGAATTGGTCTGGATCCCAATCATTGATGAAGGTTGGTACTGGGAAATCGGTTTGAAGTGGAGAGAAGATCATCATATTTCCCCAGCAGCAAAAAGATTTATTGAATATGTTGAAACTTTACATCAAGTAGAATGAATGCCGAAATTTTTAGTTTTCTAAATTACGTTCAATTTTGAGATTGAAATCATTAAAAAGAACACTTACCGCATCTATCAAGCTTTTTCCCTTGATCATCGTGAAGATGATTCCTAAAAAACTGAATTTGAGCTTAAATTGTTCTAACTCCAATCATGGCAGTGAAGAGGTTGACATAATCGCAATTTATTAAGTGATAGCCAAGAGACGAGTAAATGAACCCATTAGTGATAGAAATGTCCATAGCCATGAACATGGTCCCGTTAAATTTCGCCATCGATCACAGAAACGGTATTAGTATTGATGAGACTTCAGAGGAACAAATGAAGTCTATCCTAACCTTAATAGGGTAACATTTGTGGTGATACTAAGATCGAGTATTTGAGTTGTGAAATACAAAGGATTACCAGTTAAAAGTCGGGGTTAGTATTTAATTGTGAATCTCTCGTCGTTTTGAGATCTTATATTATCGGGGATAGAACATAGAGTGGGATGGCCAAGAGTAGATGGTGGACAACGGAATTTGTACTGTTGTCCAAAACCAATGTACCAAGAGGAAAATTTAGTTAACATACTTTCCATAATCCGGTACGGCAATTTGGTCAAATTCATTAACAAGTTTTTTCAGGCTTGTTGTTAGCACCTCACCGGACATCGGCAATCCATGGCCCGTTACAGCAAACTCGGGCTTTAAAGCCTCAATTTTAATAACAGATTGCTTTGCAGCTTCCCAATCTGTTGTTAAATAGCGAGGGGGTCCGCTTATTTCCAATTCCTGAGTAAATACTTTATACATATACTCTTGTTTTACAGTAGTAAAAGCATCGCCTGCGATTAACGCTCCGTCCCTTTCTCGAAATAACGAAACATGACCAGGAGAATGTCCTGGGGTATGAATCCATCTAAACCCTGGCATATGGGGGACAGTCCCATCAGAAGGTAACGTTTGTATGCTGCTCCCAAGGTTTATTGGTTCATTTGGAAAGGAGGTGGACATTTTAGCTACCAGACCACCTTCAACCGTAGGATCTGGTTCCGGATATGATTTCTGCCCTGTGAGGAATGGCATTTCCAATGGATGCGCATAAACCGGAACTTCCCAGTGCTTGACCAGTTCTATTAACCCGCCGACATGATCAAAGTGTCCATGGGTCAAAATGATCGCTTTGGGTCGGCTGTTCGGACCAAAACGCTCCTCGATGACCGAGATTATTTCATTTGATGACTTTGGCATTCCAGCATCAATTAAAACGAAGTCGTCAGGGTAACCAACTAAACAGATATTTACAATTTGGATAGTGTGGCAAAATAGATCAGGCAGCATTTCAATCCCTACGCCACTTCCCACTGAAGTTACGGGAATAAATTTATAATCTGTTCCATAATTCAATTCTTGTTTCATTAACCATCCTCCTTGAACTTTTGGCTGCCTTATCCCACGACATATAATTTTTCATCTTTAAAAGAGCTCTGTCACACTGACAGAGCTCTTAGTTTCCAATGATGTGAAGATCTAAAATTAGCGATCAGAGTGATCAGTTACTCTCTTACGCATGCCAGCTAGACCAAGTAATCCAAGCAAGCCAAGCCATCCCCAGTCCATACGGTTATCGTTAGCTGTTGAATTTGCTCTTACAGTGTTTGGGTTATTATTGGTGCTGTTGTAATGGTAAGTGTTGTTGTCTCGTCCATCAACCATAGCTTCATTTACATCGTGAGCTGATGCTGGAACAGCTAAAGCAGCCAATAAGAATATTGAAACCACTGCAGTAGTTAATTGTTTTTTCATAAAAGCTAGCCTCCTCGATATTGTGATGAAATTATTTTCCCCCAAAATAATTTCATTATTCCATTATGAATTTAGGATTATGTTGAATATGTTGTTATTGAATTTGGGACTATATATCCGGTGGAAAATAAATTTAAAGGAGTGTTTGTGATCGGAATATTAAGTGGAAACCCCAAAAATGAACCTATGCATTATGGTGAAATCTTCAGTGTATGGCAATGTTCAACAGTCGCGAAGGGAGCACTTTCCTTCTACCAAGCATTTCTAAATCATGCGGGAGATAAGGATTTAAAGAAAACATTAGAAGCACTGATTGATCAAGCAAAACTTGAGATAAAAGAGTGTGATACTCTGCTAACGGATAACGGAATTGCTCCAACGCCAGCTTTACCAGAAAGACCTCCAGTAAAACTTGAGGATATTCCTGTTGGTGCGAGATTTACGGATCCAGAGATAGCGGCATCAATTGCATCGGATACTTCGATGGGATTGGTTGCTTGTAGTCAAGTTATGGGGCAATCGATCAGAGAGGATATTGGTGCCTTATTTGCAAAATATCATGTTACGAAAACTGCTTTAGGCGTTCGTATTCTTCAAATGAGTAAAGAAAAAGGCTGGCTCATTCCACCGCCTCTTCAAGTGAAAAGACCCGAAGCAGTTGAGGCTTAAAACTACTGCTACTTAAGACCAAGAGGAAGAAGAAGGACAATGGTGTTGCTCTGGTATATAAAGTAGAGTGTTGGATATAAACTTATGGGGCTCCCATTTCCTAAGGCCTACCGTTTCATTGTAGGTAGGCTATCTCCTATATTTGTTTCCTTATTCGAAAGCTTCGTACAATACTATATTTACGTGATGTGGTTCAAATCAGCGTAACAAAAAGGAACCCTTAGCAAGGGTCCTTTTTGTTACGCTTCCTTACTTCTTAGTAACTTAAATCTTAGGTATTAGATCATGCAACCCTGGACTGTGCTCATTAGCAAGCTCCGGCATAAAGGGGAGTGGGAACCCCTGTGGAGGTTCCGTGACTTGTAGCCCGCCACCATGGCGACTAGGTGTTTGGCCACTGAATATTTCAGCAATGCGTGTGTTGTCCATACGGAAGTTAAATTGTGCATTGTGGAAGCCGAGGTCAACATATTTCTGACACTCTGGATATTTGTTGATATCGTAATTGGGAACAGGAAACAGATTGCCCCAGTTTACGCCTAAAGTCTCGAGCGCCTTCGCAAATGCATTTTGGTGAGCATTGTCACGAACGATCAGAAATGCGAGAGTTTCACGGGATGATTTGTATGTACTCATCTCATAGATTCTCGTTTTTTGTAGAACACCTGTTGATTCCAGTACAACATTATCGAGTAGATTACTTACTAGGTTGCCATGATCATACACATAATTCCCGAGCCATGGATTATCGGCTGCATCTACAGGTAGTGAACTTTGAGCACCCATAATGTAATGATGTGGATTGGCATGTTTGATAGCTTCGTCTAGCGGAGCCTCATCAATGCCAGCATTACCTACACCCTCTGCTCCAGCTCCTGTCAGCAATTGATTTATTGTTTGTTGCACCAGTTCAACATGGCTTAATTCCTCCATAAATACACCACGAATTAGGTCCCTATACTGCTTTGCTTTTCCACGGAAATTACTGCTCTGAAAAAATACAACGATCATGTTAATCAAATCTTCGCAGCCACATGTGATTTCAATGAGGTCATCTTTTTAGGACTCAGCTACCTAAAGAACAGCTATATTCCTATTTTCTTATTGTTTTACTTGGGAATATACAGTATTTTTTAATAGGGTATTACCTTAAATGTTTATATTACTACTTCTTTATGGATCGGTTCTAATATGCTGGAGCAGTTATGCGGTAAGGGGAGAATTCGAGTGAAAATAAGAATAAGACATAAGCTAGTGTTGTTTGTATTGATCGGTGTTCTTTTGACAAGTAGTATAAGCCTATTATACGTGCAGAATATGCATAAATTATATGAACAGCTTGTCTATGAACAAACTAGTGAGAAGCTATATTTGTATTCAGAGCGAATTGAGGACAAGCTAGCAGCCATTGATCGTATGACACAATCGATAGCAAGTGACACGGACATTCAACATGGGTTGGAGAAGATAAAGCAGAACAAGAATAGTCACGAAACCTATTTTGCGATTCGTGAAATGGAAGAGAAGCTGTTATCCTATCGTTTCTTTAATTATCCGATTCGCTCTGTAGCGATTATTGATTATTGGGGCAAGGATTACTGGCTGGGCACAACCAAGGATGAGACTGCACCAGCTTACAGTAAGCAATTTATTGCAATGGCCGCTCAGAAAGAAGGAGGAAGTCTGTGGAAGGGTGGGGAAAGAGATTCTAAGATTTTTACTTCCCTAAGGGAAATAAGAGCAGTGAATAGTATGGATTTTCCATCATTAGGGACGTTAATTGTTCGAGTGAATGCGAATGATTTGATTGAATCTATTGGCTCTAATCAGTCATCTTCCAATAATAAATTGCTCATCTATGAAGATCATACCCCAATCTATTGGAATGATGAGGAATGGAAAGATAAGCCTATGCCAAGCTCTTTAATACAGAATGAACGATCAGGTGAACGCTATGAAATGATCACGTTAAATCATCACAAGTACTTGAGTACCTTATCTACAATGAACTTTACAGGTTGGACATTAGTGAATCTTGTACCTTATGAATCATTGTTTCAGAAAGCGATTCAGATGAAGAAAACTCTATTCCTTTTATATACTCTCATTCTTGTATCTCTCGTATGGATAGGCATAATTTTTGCAAGAAGTATTACACGTCCTTTGGAGACACTGGCCTTTAGGATGAGCAAGGTAGAGCAAGGAGATTTTGCTACGTCCCGAGAAGAGCAGGTGAAGAATAAGGATGAAATTGGATGGTTAACAATCAGCTTTGACAAAATGACAGCCTCGTTAGATCGATTAATTAAGGATAACTACGTAAAACAAATTCATATAAAGGAGTCTCAATATGAGGCGCTGAAAGCGAAGCTAAATCCTCATTTTCTCTACAATACGTTAGACTCGATAAATTGGCTAGCACGCAGGCAGGGACAAGAGCGCATCTCCAGTATGGTCAAAGCGTTGGGTGATATGTTGCGAAGTACAACGAGTAAAAAGGAAATGGTTATGCTGCAGGAAGAAATTCAGCATGTCAATAACTATTTACTCATTCAGAAATATCGATTTGAAGAACGACTGCAATGTGAAATCAATATCCCGGATGAATTAAACAAAAGTTATATTCCTGCAATGATCCTTCAGCCAATTGTTGAAAATGCAATTAAGTATGGTATCGATGAATTGACAGGCGAATGTCAAATTACGATTAGCGGGGAATGCTTTGGCGAGGATTTAGATATTTGGATTGCGGATCAAGGTCCAGGGATGGATATACATTATTTAGAGCAAAACACAGAAGGAGGGATTGGACTAAGAAGCATTCATGAGCGCTTGCAATTGTTATATGGAGAGCCATATGGTATTGCAATTTTAGAAGGTATAAATCAAGGGACAATTATTCGAATTCGAATTCCTGCTTTATGGAAAGGTGAAGATAGTCATGTCTAGCTATAGAGTAATAATCGTTGATGATGAACGAATGGCGAGAGAAGGTATTGCAGAGACAATAGAGTGGACTACGCTTGGTATGGTGTTAGCAGGGACAGCTATAAACGGACAGCAAGCATTGGAGAAAATTCAAGAGCTCCAGCCTGATGTGGTGATTACGGATATTAAAATGCCAATCGTTGATGGACTTCAGTTAATCGAACAAGGGTTGAAGATTTCTCCTCGTATTGTATTTATTGTTCTATCAGGGTTTGGAGAGTTTGAGCTAGCTACGCAGGCCATGCGTTTTGGTGTAAGACGGTATCTATTAAAGCCAAGTGATGAGCATGAGATTACAGAAGCACTTCAATGGTCTAAGCAGGAGGTAGATGCTATACGCAGCAATTTTGCGGAAAATACACAGTCCAAAGTTTCAAATGCGCTTGCAAGTCAAGGTATCATTTCTTCCTCTATACCTAGTGATTTGCTCCAGTCGATTGTTGAGGCTGATGAATCCCGATTAATGAAGATATCTAGGCTATGGATCGAGCAATTATTAAGTGAGGGGTTATCATTACATGCCCTTCAAGAAAACAATAATCATGTGCTATCCTACATCGGCAATCAGTTGAAATCAGAATACGGCATTAGTACAACACTTACAGCTGTAGAGAGTCATGATATACAAGCGTTCCAGAAGGAGTTAAGCAAGCTGTATACAAGCTTTCATTATCGTAAGATTGATAAGAAGGGTATGCTGGTTATAAAAATAAAGCAATTAACCATCCAGCATATTCAGAATAGACAGCTTTCTTTGCAATGGCTAGCTCAGCATTATTTATTTCTTAACTCCGAATATTTAGGTAAGCTCTTTCGACAAGACACAGGAGAGAAGTATACCCAGTTCTTGACTTTTGTTCGCATGAAAAAGGCGAAGGAACTATTACTTTCACATCCTACAATGAAAATTTATGAAGTAGCCGAACAGTGTGGGTTTGAGCGAGATCCACAGTATTTTTCCAATGTATTTAAGAAATTTTATGGGTTTACACCTAATGAATATCGTAAACAGTATTTGGAGGACAACTAATTAGTACGGTTTTTTACAATAAAAAACTCGGATTTTTTATATTCAATTTTTAAGGAAACAATATTAATATTAAACAAAGTAAACCAATGAGAATTATTAGAAAGGCAGTTGTTAATGATGACATACTCTGATTCTTCAGATCGTTTTATACGAAATGAGCGGGAAGCGAAAATTGCAGCAAGAGCAGATCAGCTAGCAAGGATTTTTGCAGAGCGAGCTCCTAAGCATGATCTTGAAGGAACATTTCCCTTTGAGAATTTTAATGAGTTAAGAGGTAGCGGATACCTTGCTCTTACCGTACCAAAGCAATATGGAGGAGAGGAAGCATCAATTTATGAACTGGTTCTTTCTCAAGAGCGACTGGCAAGAGGAGACGGCTCCACTGCACTAGCAATCGGGTGGCATATTGGTTTATTGAAGCAGCTTCATCTATCAGGAGCAATTCCAGAAGAACTTTTTAGTGAGCTATGTCTTGAGGTTGTACAGGATGGGCTAGTATTGAATGAACTGGTAAGTGAGCGAGCAATGGGTAGTCCGACTCGTGGTGGAAGGCCTGAGACGAAAGCAGTCAAAGTTGAGGGAGGCTGGCTGATAACGGGTCAGAAATCGTACTGTACGTTAAGTCCGATTCTTAACAAGTTTATTGTTGCAGCTACGATGTCGGATACCGATACTGTAGGATCATTTATCGTAGAAGCTGGCGATGGCGTCAAAGTGCTGGAGACATGGAATACGATGGGAATGCGTTCAACAGGCAGTCATGATGTTGCCATGAATGATGTATTTGTTCCAGATCGATATCACATCCGTGGTAAAGCAAGTGACCAGCTGCGCAAGCTTGTCCCCACAGACGGTAACATGCTTCATATTCCTGCGTGTTATCTTGGAATTGCACATGGTGCCAGGGATTTCGCCCTTTCATTTGCTGCTAAGCACCAGCCTAATTCATTACAAGTTCCAATTGCAGAGCTACCTAATATTAAGCGTCTAATTGGAGAAATTGAACTTGATTTAATTACAGCAAGAACCTTCCTTTATGATACTGCAGATCGTTGGGATAAGGAAACGGCTAATCGCGAAAAACTGAAGATTGAGCTAGGTGTTGCCAAGCATCTTGCTACCAATGCAGCACTACGTGTTGTTGATCACGCGATGAGAATTGTAGGCGGGTTAAGCCTTTCTAAGGATTTCCCGCTTGAACGAATGTATCGTGATGTTCGTGCAGGGCTTCATAATCCGCCAATGGACGATGTTGTCATTACGAATCTAGCTAATCGCGCATTAGGGAAATAAGCTCTTAAAAAGAAGTAGTTAGGAGAGAAAGAGATGAAAAGAAGTGCAAAACTATCTGTTACAGCTATGTTATTAATGTCCATAATTCTTACGGCATGCGGGAAGGAAAACGTAGCAGACAACGGAAATTCAAGCAAGAGCGATGTTGTTAAAATCGAGTTTTTCCAGCAGCAGGGTGAGGAAGCCATTCAAAATGCCTATCACGAAATTATTGCTGATTTTACAAAGGAATACCCGAATATTGAGATTAATATGAATACCGTGCCTGACCCAGTTAAAGTATTAACGTCTCGGTTTGCGACAAATGATATTCCACCCCTATTTACTGATTTTCCTACACAGCTTCAATTTAAGGAAAAAGTAAAAAATGGTTATATCGAAAACTTAAGCGATCAACCCTTCATTAAAGATGTTAACGAAAAATATTTGGATATGACTGTAGCAGATGACGGTGGATACTACTCTTTGCCGTACGCTCGAAATTATATGGCAGTCTATTATAATATCAATCTATTTGAACAAAATAACGTGAAAATCCCAACCACCTATGCTGAATTTATCGAAGCATGCAAATTGTTTCAAAGCAAAGGTATTACACCGCTCTATCTTCCATTAAAGGATGTAGGTCACATCTTCCAAGCTACGAACATTGCTTTTGCACCTGGCGGTGTTGAAGAAATGGTTAAAGTGGCTAAGGGTGAAGGTCAAGTGGAAGGCAATCCAGAATTCTTGGAATTTGCCAAGAAGCTCAGAGAGTTAACGCAATATGCTAATAAGGATGCTTTTGGGGTGAGCGCTCAAATGATGCAAGAAGCATTTGCTAATGGTCAAGCCGCTATGATTATTTCTGGCTCATACGGCCGTGGGAATATTAAGGTGGCTAACCCTAATTTGAAATTCGGTGCGTTTCCACTTCCGAATGATACTGTTGATACCACGACAGCTTTATCAGGTGTCAATGCTTCTCTGTCCATCTCTGCAAAAGCTAAGCCTGAGGAAAAAGAAGCTGCGCTTACCTTCTTAAAATATATAGCTCGACCAGAGGTTGCTCAGAAGTGGTCTGATCTATCTGGCGAACCTTCCATTATTAAGGGAACAACCTATGGCGATCAATATTTACAGCCTATCCTTGATTTTATCGATAATGGTAGAGTTCATGACTGGATGTCTTCAACGCTTGAAAGTGCGATTGTAACGGAACTATATAGTACAACTCAAGGTTATCTCATTAATAACGAGACGCCTGAGCAGTACCTGAAGAACATTGATGAAACAATTAAGCTTAACGCTGTTAAGTAAATATAATAGCTTTGATCTGAGCGACAATTTGAGAATTCAAATTGTCGCTCCCTATTTACTAGCTCTACGTTACATTGAGATGAGGAAGGTGCAGCATGATAGGCAAATTTCTAGAACGCTCAACTTATTTCTTATTCACGGTTCCGGCTATCATTCTGTATACACTATTTTTCGCTTATGCAGTTATTGTAGGTATTCAATATAGCTTTACAGATTGGAATGGGATTAGTTCTAGCTATAATTATGTAGGGTTTAGCAACTATACGGAGCTTTGGAACAACCCGAATTTTAGGCAATCATTAGTAGTTACTGGAAAGTATGCAGTGATGCTTGTAGCAGGAGTAATGAGTCTGTCATTAATTCTAGCTTTGAGCTTAAACTCTCTTAAGAAGCTTCAAACCTTTACAAAGTCGATATATTTCCTACCGGCCATCATTAGTGCTGTAACCATTTCGTTAATTTGGGAACAGGTATTTGTTCGAGTCATTCCTCCGATTGGTCAGGGCTTGAATATTATGGAATTATATCAAAGTCCTTTAGCCCATCCCAAGTATGCTTTAATTGCAGTTGTGCTTGTTAACATTTGGCAGGCTGTAGCCTTGCCGACCCTTATCTTTATTGCAGGCTTACAATCGGTTCCCTCCGAGCTGTATGAAGCGGGCAGAATCGATGGGGCCAGCACTTTTAATCGTTTTCGTTATATCACATTTCCATTTCTAATTCCTACGATTACCGTAAATATGGTGCTTGCGATTAAATCGGGTATCACTTCCTTTGATTATGCCTATACCCTGACAGGTGGAGGTCCAGTGAAATCTACTAATGTTATTGGGATCATGATATACAATGATGCATTTCAGAATCTAAAGTTTGCGATGGCTAATGCGGAATCAGTTATATTGTTTATTATCATTGCAGTGTTATCCTTTATCCAAATTAAATTAACACGTAAAGGTGGTGTCCATTAAGTATGAATTTAGCGATACGAAAAGAAGGGCTTGGTTGGCGTATTCTCCGAAATATCATTTTACTTATTGGAGTCATCATTATCATGGGGCCATTATACCTTGTCATAGTTAATTCCTTTAAGACATTAGAGGAGGCAAGCAAAGGTTTTTTCAGTTTTCCCAAAGCACTTCATTTTTCTAATTACGCAGAGCTACTTTCTAAGGGGAATTACTGGAGAGTTGTATGGAATACGACCTTGATTACAACTGGATCTGTAATCATAGTTCTTATTATTAATCCTACCGTTGCTTATGCTATTGCTCGTAATCGACATAAGAAATATTATAAATTTTTATATCTCTATATCCTGTTAGGATTGTTTGTACCATTTCAAGTGATTATGCTTCCTTTAACAAAAATTATGACCAATATGAATTTATTAAATCCTTTTGGACTCATTTTATTATATGGAGCGCTCAGCTTAACAAGAGGAGTATTCCTACTCGTCAACTATATTGAAGGAATGCCAACTGAAATTGAAGAGGCGGCAAGAATTGATGGCTGCAGCACTTTTAAAATCTATTATCTTATTACTTTACGTTTAATTATGCCGATGCTAGTTACACTTGTCATTATGGATTCATTATGGTTCTGGAATGATTTTATGCTTCCACTACTAATTTTGAATAAAGCGAAGGAATTTTGGACACTGCCCTTATATCAATACAACTTCAAGACTGAATATTCCTTTAACTATACAATGGCTTTCACTTCTTATTTAATGGCGATGTTGCCTATTATTGTGGTCTATGCAGCCGGCCAGAAGTACATAATCGCCGGGCTAACAGAAGGTGCAATTAAAGGATAATGAACAAGATACTCCAAGATTGGGGGGAAGTAAATGAGAGGTTTTGTTATTGAAGAACAGATTGAACAATGGATGGAGAAGCATAAGACAGAGCTATTAGAAGACATTGCTGGATTAGTAAGTATTCCAAGTGTGGCAAGCTACGATCCATCCTCTCCTTATCCTTTTGGGGAGAAATGCGCAGAGGCTATTCAGTATATATTGGATTTAGGTCAACGATATGGTTTGCAGACGTTTAATCGGGAGTATTATTGTGCAGAATTTCGTATGGGAGATGAGACAAAGCGGTCAATAGGAATTTGGGGGCATGTCGATGTTGTTCCTGCAGGGGAGGGGTGGAGCTACCCACCTTTTTTTTGTACACAAAAGGGAGATTTTCTCATAGGCAGAGGAGTACAAGATAATAAAGGTGCAGTCATTGCTGTTCTATATGCACTTAGATTTATTCAGGAACTGGGTATCCCCCTAAACTATCAGCTTCAGCATATTATCGGTAGTGGTGAGGAAATAGGGATGTTGGATGCTACGTATTATCGTAAGCATTATCAAGCCCCTGATTTTAATATTGTGGCGGATAGCGGATTTCCGGTCTGTTATGGAGAGAAGGGAATGCTCTCTGTTACCTTATGCTGTGATATTGCTGATTCGTCAATCCTTCGCATACAGGGGGGAGTAGCTTCTAATAGTGTACCTGGTTATGCTGAGCTTATTATACGCCGTGATAAAGCAGCCGCTGCCAAATTAAGCCTTCTGCCATCTCATATTCAGTATAGTCAGACGGATGAAGAGATTAAATTATTCGCAGTTGGCAAGTCTGGGCATGCCGCGTTTCCTCAAGGCACTAGTAATGCGATAGCGATCCTTCTTGAGCCATTGCTGCGGAGTACATGGTTTGAGGAGACTACACACTACCAGCTTGAGAAAATTTATGACATTTGTAAGCATTATGATGGACGGGCATTAGGGATACATGGTGAGGATAAGCTATCTGGAGCTTTAACATGCGTCGGAACTTTATTACAAGGACGGAATGGAAGACTTGAGATAGAGTTGAATATTCGCTACCCTATTCATCATTCATCCAAGATGCTGCTGCAGCAGTTACAGGAAAGTGGTTTTACCCTGACTAATGTTCATGACAGTGAGCCGAGTTATTATAATCCTGATACGCCAGAGGTTAAGTGTCTCATGCAAGTATATCAGGGCGTAACAGGAGAGCAAGCGGAGCCATTTGTAATGGGTGGAGGTACTTATGCCAGAAAATTGCCTAATGCGGTAGGCTTTGGCCCTGGTTTGCCGACCGATGTGTCATCACTTGACTTGCCTCCTGGTCATGGTCAAATTCATGGCCCAGATGAGGTGCAGTCTATTCCTAATCTGATCACTGCATTAAAGATTTATATTGTAGCACTATTAATGCTAAATGAGCTGTAAATCTGCCTTATCGAGAAAATCCAGACAACAGTTTCTTCGCTTTAGAAGCTTCTTCGGTGTGCTGAGGGATGATCTCCGATATGTTACAAGTTTCCTTATTGCTGTGCTACAATGTACGGGGGAATGAGTGGAGGATGCCTAGATGAAGCTTGTCAAAGTGAGTATTATAACAAAAATTATTGTTAGCTTGATCGTAGCGACAACTGTTCCATTCATTATTTCAAATTATTTGTCGTATCAGATTACAGGCAATTCAATCAAACGTCAGCTAGTTGAGCTGAATCAAAATTCGATGTCAATTACGATGTCAGCATTGCAATCTTATTTCCATGAATTGTCACTACTTGGCTTGACGTACTTTTCTGATCCTGAGCTTGTTAGACTGTTGTCGGAAAAAAAACCTCAAAATCCTGCTGAAAGTGTCTATATTGAGCATAGGCTTGAAAAAATATATGCGAATTATAGCGAAATTGGTGCAGTTTCTTACAAGAGCGCGCTAACAAACAAGCAGTTTAATATTCGAAATCATTATAATGAAATAGTGATTATTCCTGACTTTAAAGATCATGAGATGTCAGATGCACATAGTGAGCTGAAGCAACCCTTTCAAGTTACACTTAATAATAGAGAGCCAAGATTGCGCGTCAATAAGCCGTTCATAGATATTTATACTCGTGAAGTAATCGGTTTGACTACCTTTGATGTTAAACCATTACAAGTCAAAAATTTTCTTACTTCCTTAACAACAAGTGAGCAAGGACCTGTATACTTATTTATCGGAAATAATCTCGAACTACTCTATACAACAGCAGATGAGATGGATTCGACCGAGCTATCACTCTCAAAAGGAGTTAAACAACCCACGCAACAGGAGACTGCACAAAAAACTAGAGAACCATGGCAGATAGAACTTTATCAAAGGCTTCATACACCCCAACTATCTACAGATAAAGGGGAGATTCAAACTACTGAAGGCAGTTATGTCTATTTTAACAAGACAGATGAAAATGGTTTAATCATGACAATAGTTAAGTTTATACCTCGCACACTTATTAATAAGGCACGTAATTCTGCACTTGGTAAAACTTTGTTAATTCAAGCAGTTTCGATTATTTTTATTTCCATATTGGCGACTTTAATCTCTTATTACATGTTGCGTAGGATTAAAATAATGTTTCAGCACATTAAGCAATTGCAAATGGGTAACTTTCAACTAAAGAGTAGGCCTGTACAGAAGACACCGGATGAGTTAGATTTGTTGGACATTAGATTGCATGAAATGGCTGGTGAGCTAGACGAGTTATGGAATAAGCAATATCGTCATCAGCTTGAGTTATCGCAAGCTCGTTTGAAAATGCTGCAAGCTCAAATCAATCCTCATTTCTTATATAACACGTTGCAATCGATTGCAACTTTAGCAATTAAATCTAAAGCTCATGACGTCAGTGATCGACTTGCTGACTTTGCAGCTATGTTTCGCTATTCTATGGATATTGAGAACGAGGAAGTTTCGCTACAAGAAGAAATCGAACATATACAGCATTACATGGTACTTCAGCAAGGTCGCTATAAGCAAAGGCTTCAATTTGAGTTAGAATATTCAGATGAAGCGAGTCGTGTTCTTGTACCCAAAATGACTTTGCAGCCGCTTGTGGAGAATAGTATTATACATGGTTTAGAACGAGGAAATGGTCAAATTCATATTGTGGTAAACATTGCTTTGACTAAGCATTCATTGTTGATAGAGGTAATTGATAACGGAAAAGGCTTTACAGATCAGCAAATTGAACAGGTCAAAGCTGGTTTCATTGAGCAAGTTGTTGTTGTATCGGAGAAGCGTGGAATTGGCTTATCCAATGTATTGAAGCGATTAATGCTTTATTATGGAAACGAATTCACTTGGTCGATTTCTAGTGAGCCCTATAAAAAAACCATAGTAGCATTATCCTTGCCAATTGAATCATCAAGAGAGGGACAAGCAGATGAAGTTATTAATCGTAGATGATGAAGAGCATGTACGTGAAGGTGTTGAGCTATCGATTGATTGGCAACATTATAAAATCAATCAAATATTTATGGCCGAAAATGGATTAGAGGCATTGGAACTTGTACGGAAGCATATTCCCGAGTTAATAATTTGCGATATGAGTATGCACCTTATGGATGGCACAGAGTTTTTAGAGAAGCTTCGGGAGGAAGGCTGGGGCTCCAAAGTTATTGTGCTAAGTGGTTATCAAAAGTTCCATTACACTAGGGCAGCTCTGCTAGCTAACGGTGTGGATTACTTACTAAAACCATTTAAAATTCGTGATCTGGAAAAAGCTATTCAAAAAGCATGCAATCAAATAAAACAAGAGCAGGAAGTAAGGCTAAAGGAACTTAGCACTAATTTTCGTTTAAATGAAGTAAATAATCTTGTTATGGAGCAGCGGTTTTCTCGCTTAATTGAGGAAGAACAGGTGTCTAAAGAAGAGCTTAATGCTTTTCTTACTACCATTGGAATCAACCCTGATTATTTTTATGTTGTTACTTTTTTGCCCAGAAATAAAGATGCAATCGTAAAGAAACATTTTGCTCGAGACGAGCAACTGTTTAATTATTCGATGAAAAATATTGTTAAAGAGCTGGTTGAATCGCTGGGTAGTTGGTATGTGCTTCAACATGAAGAATTTATCATTGTGTTTATAAGTTCAAATTATTTACTTGTAGATATAGAGGCATCAGTGAAAAAAATACAGGATGCATGGAAAAGAACTTTGCGCCTATCTTCATTTTCTGGTTTCTATAAAATGAGCCTGACAGCTAGTAGACTTCAATTCGCTTTGTTTGAGGAAAAATCGATGATTCTTAATTGCAATATTTTTGATCATATTAAGAGTGGCCGAAAGTCATCAGTCATTAACTTTTTTATAGATAAGGAACGAGTTATTTTAGAAGCAATTCTCGCAAAAAATAAGCAATATCTTCATGAATTGGTTGAGTCTTTTAAAATGGAGTTGGCTTCGTATGAGTTTGTAAGCATAAGAGAGCTTCAGCACTATACCGTAGAAATCAACCTTCTGCTCGTGCGAATTTATAGTCAAATTAACAGTGATAACTTTCATGAGACAATGCCGCTTTGGATATCACAACTGGAAGAATGGACTTCAAAACTCAAACAAATTTTTAGTGATATGCTAGAGTCAATCAACTACAGTAGGCTGGAAATAACTCATGTTCAGTCTATCGCTACGGTAAGAAATTACATTAATGATCATATGAAGGAAGAGGTAACATTATCGGGTTTGGCAGAGATATTTCATTTTTCACCGCAATATCTGGCGAAAAAGTTTAAAGAAGAGTATGGCACAACGATTATGAATTATCTTACTCAATTAAGAATAGAAAAAGCATACTCCTTGCTAGATCATACCGAGTTATCTATTCAAGAAGTTGCGAGTGAAAGTGGCTTTGAAAATTTAAATTATTTCAGTAAAGTATTTAAAAAACATACTGGTATCACACCTAGCGCTTATCGAAAGAATTAAATATGTAGCATAGAACACATTCGTTTCCAGAGTACTGCTGTCAAAAATATTGACAGCAGTTGTTGGAAATGAATGTGTTTTATTATTAATACTTTTATTAAGCAATTCAGATTCATAATTTACTCATTTAGGCGAATATTACACCTGTAACCGGTAATTTTTTATAGTTATAATCAAGCTTGTGTTGTGAAATAAATTCCAAATACGTGATAGGGGGAAGAATTAATGAAGAGAAGATGGGGTCTTGTATTACTTACTACTATGCTTTTTATTTTTTTAACAGCATGTAGTAACAATACGGATGAAGGAACAGGTGATGGCGGAAATAATGGTGAGAAGCTTGCCAAAATTTCTTTATTCCAAAGTAAAGTTGAAATTGCTGAGTCACTTGAGAACTTGGCATCTAAGTATAAAAAAGAAACAGGAAATGAAGTTGAGGTCTGGGGTTCCGCAGGTGATTCCTACATTACACAGTTACAAACAAAGTTAGCTGCTAATGAAGGTCCAACCATTTTTTCTGTGCAACAAGGTGTAGAAGCTGAAAAATTTGCATCATATTTCTATGACATGACGAATGAATCTTATGCTAAGTATATCGTTCCAAATATGGAATTGGAAATTGACGGTAAGATTGTAGGTGTTCCAATTGGAATAGAGGGGTTTGGGCTCGTTTACAATAAAAACTTATATGATCCTTCAACTGTTAAAGACACAAAGTCATTAATACAAGCTCTTGAAAAATTCAATGCTGATGGTATCAACGGTTTGGGTCTGTCTCAAACAGCGTATTTCTTGATTGGACATATTATTAACGCGCCATTTGCATTGCAAGAAGATCCTGTAGCTTTCATAAAAAAAGTTAACAAAGGTGAAGTTGATTTGA
Source organism: Paenibacillus sp. LK1 (assembly GCF_002750415.1). Taxonomy (NCBI): domain Bacteria; kingdom Bacillati; phylum Bacillota; class Bacilli; order Caryophanales; family Paenibacillaceae; genus Paenibacillus; species Paenibacillus sp. LK1. The sequence goes on along the minus strand of NZ_PEII01000018.1, from coordinate 77,303 downwards.
AAGAAATACCAGAATTCCAGGAGTTCTCCGAATTGATGGCAGCTATTCGTGCTTATACGGTTAATCCACTTGAAGTAACTTATGATAGACAAATGGGTGATCTGGCAACAGGTAAAACTGCAATTGTGCACCAAGGTAACTGGAGTTACAGTATGCTTGCTGACTATGATGATATTAATATTAGTATGGCTCCTGTTCCGATCGTTGGAAACGATAAATTGGAAGTGGGCATCCCAGCTGGTTGGGTTATCAATAATAAAGCATCTCAAGAGCAAATTACAGCAGCTAATGCTTTCTTAGAGTGGTTGTATACTAGCGAGACAGGTAAAAATACAATTCTTAATGATTTTGGGTTTGTTCCAGCGGTTACAACGATTGAACCAACTGGTTTAGATCCGTTATCACAGCAAGTTTATGAAGCAGCACAATCTGGGAATACAATTCCTCGGGCTTTGAATTACTTCCCACAAGGAATTATCATTAATGATCTTGCACCGCTAGCATCTGAATTTTTCCTTAATCCTTCAATGACCCCAGAACAATTCCTTGATAAACTTCGTGAAGTATGGTTGAAAGCAGCTAATTAAGACAATGACATACATTGTTGAAAGCCTAAACCCTTATAAAAGGTGTTAGATGTTCCTACTTTCTTCTAAGTCAAACTTGATAAAAGGGAGTTTCGTATGCCAAATAAAAAACTATGGTATTTCATATTCACTATGCCGCTGTTTTTGGTTTTTTTAATTGTTGTTCTTGTTCCGTTTTTGATTGGAATTTACTATTCCTTCATTGAATGGGGGGGGATTGAAGGTACCCCTAAAGTATTTGTTGGTTTTGATAATTACACTGCCTTGTTGCAGGATGAGCGTTTTCTTGCATCTTCGTGGAATACAATAAAATTCACTATATTCGCATTGGTTAGCGTCAATTTATTGGGTTTAGTTTTTGCTTTGCTGGTTACTTCTGGATTCAACACAAGTAATCTTGTTCGCACGCTATTGTTTATGCCGAATCTTATTGGTGGCTTGATTCTTGGATACATCTGGCGCTTCATTTTTACGGATGGAGGTAACCAAATAGGGTTATTAACTGGATTGGATAATATATTCTTTAATTGGCTTATAGATCCAAATTATGCTCTGATTGCATTGGTAGTTGTCTTCACTTGGCAGATGGCAGGCTATACGATGGTTATCTATATTGCTGGTATTCAAGGGATTTCTGATGAAGTAATGGAGGCAGCTAAAGTTGACGGAGCAAATATATGGCATCGCATGACCAAAATCGTATTTCCGTTATTAATGCCATCGTTCACTATTTGCTTATTTTTAACTTTGTCGGGCGCGTTCAAAATCTATGATGTTAACTTGTCATTAACTAATGGCGGCCCAATTCACCATACCGAGTTGTTTGCTATGAATGTATTTAATGAGATATTTGGATATGGTAATTATGGGCTTGGTCAAGCAAAAGCAATTCTGTTCTTTATCATTATTGCGGTTGTAACGATTACTCAAGTCATCATTACCAAGCGAAGAGAGGTGCAGATGTAATGAGTAAAACTAAAAATGGAATACTCTCTTTGTTAATCGTCATTATCTCACTGGTGTTTTTATCACCAATTTACATTGTGATTGTTAATTCATTTAAAACACGGGCTGAATTATATGAAAATGTACTCTCTTTACCAAGCACGTTCAGCTTCGAATATTATATAACAGCAATTAAGAAGATGAACTTCCTAGTTGCACTTGGAAATTCACTATATGTGACGATTGTAACTGTTATTTTTGTCATTGTGCTTGCTTCAATGACGGCATGGATGCTTGTACGTCGCGACAATGTCATGAGTAAGATCATTTTTTTCTTGTTCGTAGCGACGATGCTTATTCCATTTCAAACTTTAATGATGCCACTTATGCAAGTCATGGATTGGATACGTACTCATTTACATTTGCCTGTTCTTAATACGCATGGCGGACTGATCTTTATGAATATTGGCTTCCACGCTGGCATGGCTGTATTTCTATATCACGGTTTTATTAAATCAATCCCTGTAGCTTTGGAGGAGGCGGCTGTTCTAGATGGTTGCAGTACATTAGGCGTATTCTGGAAAATTGTATTTCCTTTACTAAAAAGCATATCTGTCACAGTAGCGATTCTCGATGTTATTGCTTCATGGAATGATTACTTGCTTCCGTCACTTGTGCTATCTGAAAAAGGTTTGCGAACTATTCAGTTATCAACGTTCTATTTCTTCGGCGAGTTTACAATTGTTTGGAATCAAGCGATGGCAGGCTTAACATTAACCATTATCCCTATAGTTATTTTTTATGCTATAGCACAAAAATATATCATTAAAGGGATTGCAGCAGGGGCAGTAAAGTGAAATTTATCATTTGTACAAGCCAGATGAATTGCAAAGGGGAGAGCATAAATGAACAAAACATGGTGGAAAGAAGCGGTTGTCTATCAGGTGTATTGGCGCAGCTTTTATGACAGCAACGGCGATGGATATGGGGATCTTGAGGGAGTATACAGCAAGCTGGATTATATTCAAAGCCTTGGTGTGGACGTCATCTGGCTGAATCCATGCTACGAATCGCCTGACGTAGACAACGGCTACGATATTGCGGATTACCGTTCGGTTATGCCAAAGGCGGGCACGATGGCCACGTTCGAGAAGTTACTGGCTGCCGTCCATAATCGCGGAATGAAGCTTATTATGGATTTAGTTGTGAATCACACCTCTAATCAGCATGCTTGGTTTCAGGAGTCGCGATCCAGCATCGAATCTCCAAAGCGTGATTATTACATTTGGCGCAAGCAACCGAATAATTGGCGTTCCTACTTCGCCCCCTCCGCTTGGACATACGATGAAACAACGGGCGAGTATTACTTCCATTCCTTCTCTGACGAGCAGCCGGATTTGAATTGGGAGAACGAGAAGGTACGGGAGGAAGTCTATGATTTTATGCGTTTTTGGCTGGATAAAGGGATCGACGGCTTCCGGATGGATGTCATCAATTTGCTTGCCAAAATTCCGGGTTTCCCGGACGCCGAGCGACCCGAAGATATTTCGTATTTGGGCAATAACCCGGGAATTCACGAGTATCTACAGGAAATGCACGACAAAGTGTTAAAGCATTATGATGTGTTTACGGTCGGCGAAATTCCATTCGTGAACCCCGAGGACGGCGTGCTCTACGTCGGCGAGGAACGTGGGGAATTAAACACGCTTTTCCACTTTGAAGTGTGCGATTATATGGCCCATTGGGATTTGCAGCGCTTCAAGAAAATCCAGGATCGCTGGTACGAGTGCTTGTGGGGGAAGGGGTGGAACTCCCAATTTTTGAATAATCATGACCATACGCGTGTTGTATCGCGTTTCGGTAACGATACCGTATATCGAGAACAATCGGCCAAATGCTTCGCCACCCTCATCCACACCCTGCCGGGCATGCCTTATATTTATCAAGGCGAAGAAATCGGGATGACGGGTATCCGGTTCGATTCTATCGACGAATATAACGATATTGCGATGAAGAATAAGTATAAGGAAGAGGTCGGAAAAGGCCGCGATTCGGAGGCAGTACTGAAGGAGCTTCAGCATTTGTCGCGCGATAATTCCCGCACTCCTATGCAGTGGAATGCCGGATCACAAGCCGGCTTCACGGAAGGACAATCGTGGATCAACGTCAATCCTAATTACAAGGAGATCAATGTCGAACAAGCACTGGCGGACGAGAATTCGGTTTTCTATTACTACAAGCAGCTCATCGCTTTAAGAAAGAGTAACGAGGTCATGGTTTACGGCGAGTTCGAGACATATCTGGATCAGCATGATCAGATTTACGCTTATACAAGAACACTCGGAGAGGAGTCGTGGTTGGTGCTGCTGAACATCTCAGAGCAACCAGCGACTTGCAGCATCTCTGACCTCGGCGTAGGGAAGCTGGGCGACATCGTCATCGGCAATAACCCTGAACGAACCAATCAGGATGCGGTGATCGATTTCCTACCTTATGAGGCGGTTGTATATCGTGTGTAAGAAAAGCATGTTTTAAGAATGACAAAAAATCATGATATGGAGGATGGAAAATGAAACCATTGCAATTGGAAAAACGAGGAATATCCACAAGTCGTATGGTGATGGGATGTATGGGATTGGGCGGTGGTTGGAATCAAAATCCAATCACAGAAGAAGATATAAAGCAGGCCCATCAGGCAGTTGATGCAGCACTCTCAATTGGTATTAATTTTTTTGATCATGCGGATATCTATACCTTTGGAAAGGCAGAAATAGTATTTGGGCAAGTCTTAAAGGAACGTAAAGATCTGAGAGAAAAAATATTAATTCAATCTAAATGTGGTATTCGATTCGAAGACGGTCCGGGAAGGCCCGGAAGATACGACTTTTCTTCTGACTATATTCGCAACAGTGTCGACGGAATCCTAAAAAGACTTGGAGTTGAATATATTGATTTTTTACTACTACATCGTCCAGATCCACTGATGGAACCGGAAGAAGTCGCTGAAGTAATTCATGAATTAAAAGAATCCGGTAAAGTTAGAAACTTTGGTGTCTCAAATATGAGTGCAGCACAAATCAAACTGCTACAATCCTATTCTAATGAACCATTAATTATCAACCAACTGGAGATGAGTCTGGCTAAACTTGATTGGTTGGAAATGGGAGTACTTGTAAACCATAATGAACGTATAAATGCTCATTTCCCTGAAGAAACTTTAGAATACTGTCGTCTGGAAAATATACAAATTCAAGCCTGGGGATCTTTAGCACAAGGGCTGTTTTCGGGAAGAAATCTAGATGGTCAATCCGAATCTATAAAAGAAACAGCATTACTCGTTAAAGATATGGCTGATCAAAAACAAACATCACCCGAGGCAATTCTATTAGCATGGCTAATGAGACATCCTGCAGGGATTCAACCTATTTTAGGTACTACTAGACCAGACCGTATTCAGAAATGCGGGGAGGCAATGAACCTAACGATGACGAGAGAAGAGTGGTATTCTCTATTTGTAAGTTCAAGAGGCAGACGACTACCATAGGAGAAATGTGTTGTTGTCCGTATACAATATACGATGAAATTAAATCAACAATACTCACAATAGAGTTGCTGGAGGTAGTTATGAATCAGGTGAATTTTATAAATGAAGATATTGGAAGCGTTGATATAAAAGGTTCTGTTGAAAAAGTTGATACAGGATACGATGTAATTGCAGGCGGGCAAGACATTTGGGGGACGTCAGATCAATTCCATTTTAACTATGTAACGATTCATGATGATTTCGATATGGCAGTAAGGTTAGAATCACTTAGTATGGCCGATCTCTACACGAAAGCGGGCCTTATGGCTCGTAAATCTTTACTTGCTGATAGTGAGCATGTATTCTTTATGGTTTTTCCTGATAATAGCTCACGCAATAAAAATAATGGTGGTTATGAATTTCAATATCGGGAAAAGTCTGGCGGTGATTCTTTAGCAATATATCCTAAGGATTATAGCACAGAACCAGCAGAGTTCCCAATTAATTATCCAAATACTTGGTTAAGGCTAAAGAGGTCTGGTAATATTTTTTATGGATTCTATAGCACAGACGGTGAGACATGGATATTATATGCGATTCATGAAATGAAAATTGACCGAACTGTCTATTTAGGGTTAGCTGTCACTTCGCATAATGAGAACAATACGGTGAAAGCATCATTTAGGGATATAAAGATCATAAATAACTCCATATGAGTGGGAAGTTTTTGGAACTTAATTTTAGTCTTATATGAAATATGAGAATGCATTAAGGACTAAAACTTTGCCTACTAACAGATTCAACATTAAAGTATTTACTATTTTAATCAACCATGGGCCCCGAAAATATCTGGGTTGGAAGCCGCTCACGAATACTATGCTTATTATATTTATAATTACAGCAAGCAACCACCTAACAGGGATCAAGTGATTACTTTTGAAGCCGTTAAAGCAATTATTTTCTCCGTCAATCCAGGAGGTTACTCAATTTGGCTCCTACCGGATGCAAAAGGGAGACAGAGCGCCTAAGGTTACAGGACAGGAACAGCTTCAGCAGGTAGTTCAGGCACTGAAAGAATGGATGAAATCAGTACAAAAATAAAAAAAGGACCGTATGTGTTCATCTTCCATTGATGAATGCTTTCGGTCCTTTTTGTTTATCCTGTACCTTTATGTCGTGGCAGCATCTTTATAAAAATATCTATTGAACGACGGGATCGGTTTCCGCCTCTCTTTGTTAACGTCTTCGGAAGGCTCCGCCGCGTGCCAGAGCGAAGAAGATGAGCAGAGCAATAATCGAGCCAACGATGGCTGGAATAATATGAAATCCGCCAATCACCGGTCCTCTTGGTCCCAGCAATTCCGTTCCTAACCAGGAACCGATAAAACCCGCAATAATGTTCCCAAGTACACCGCCCGGTACGTCCCGCCCAATCAAGTTACCGCTTAACCAGCCAATAAGTCCACCAACAATGAGTACCCAGAGCAGATCCATGGATTGTTCTCCTTTCTTCGGGTTTATTACAAGTTATGTTGAGTTCAGTGGAATATAACTCATCTTCCAGTTGGTGAAGGAATCTAAAGTGTCTATGCTAAGATGAGGGTAAATGATGATTCACGTGTCGAGGGACAAGAACATAGTCCGATTACCGATTAGATGTACAATTAAATATGCATCACCGGTCACGTAAAACCTTATTAAATACCGTCATATATGTAAATTCAGAGAGTGAGCCAGTCTTCTTGCCCAGTTCCTTGGCAATCGCTCGTGAGCTTTTGCCTTGCTGATGTCAGACCGATTTAGTATCACAGACAATGAAGTATGATGGTTAAACAACAATTTCGAGACATTTCTAAAAAATGTCCCTTTAGAACTACCTCGTTTGTTATACATATATAAACTTCATCGCGAATACCTGGGAGGTGCCTTAAAGAAACATGGATGAGGAAACCGAATACAGAATTAAAAGAGTTCAAGCGGGCGAAATCCAGGACTACGTTTATATCGTTCAAAAATACCAAAAACAGATATTTATGTATTGCTGGAGACTTATTTCAAACAAACAGGAAGCCGAGGATGCTGTTCAGGACGTTCTGGTTAAGGCCTATGAGAAAATAAATCTCTATAAGCCTGAGGTGAATTTTTCCTCCTGGCTCTACAAAATGGCCTATCATCACTGCATAAACATAATCCGTCGAAAAAAAGTGCAACAGAAATGGAAATTCAGACTAATAGCTCAAGATCAATCTGCCATTAGTCCAGCAGAGATGCTGGATCGCCAACTGTTTAACGAACCATTAAGCCGGGCCCTTGGGAAACTGAATGTGGTTGAACGGAACCTACTGGTTCTACGCGTTTTTGAAGAAAAATCGTTTGCGGAAATAGGTGAAATTTTGAATAAAAGTCCCGATGCCGTCAAGAAAAAGTTTGCCAGAACCAAAATCAAACTCAAAAAATGGATGAGCCCAAAGGAGGAAGAACTATGCCAAAATTACAACGTACTTCTCAAAACGAAAATCTGAAAGAAATGGATCTTTTGAACGAAGAGGAGTTTCGGAATTTTGATGTCACTGACAAAGTCATGACTCGGGTGCGTAAGCTGGCAGCTCACAAGCGAGGGTTGGATGCCAGAGCACGAATTCGTCACAGAGTCGTGGTTCCCGGGCTAACCGCTATGTTCGTTCTTGGAGTATCAGTGACAGGGGATGCGGCCTCACAATATATTGAATTCCTTAACAATAAAGGAGAGGTGGTACTAAATACTGCCGTCGTCAAAGAGCCGACTGACTTTGTTACAAATTACACGAACAGACTGGGCTTTTACACAAATCAGATTAAAGAACAGTTGCAACCTGGAGATTATGTAGCCTATTATCTCAAAGATGAGTTAATTAACAACGCGGATAAATTAAATCCCGTAAAATTTGAATATAAATGGATCGAATATTCTAATTTTAGCAGTTTACAAGCTGAAATTACGCGGACGCAGGCTCCAGTTTTAAAATCAATAACGCATCTTCCTCAAGGGTACCAGTTTGATTACGGATACGTGTATCCTGCCGATCTGTATACAAACCATCTCGCAGATGCTGCTTACCTGAAGTTAACAGACGAACTAAAAAGACAAGCTGAATCTTCTTCGGATGGGCAACGGGTGTATATTCAAAAACTGAATTGGAACAAGGCCGACTTCTCTTTAGCACGCTATGTAAAGGGGAAGAACGTTGTAACTGTAACGGCTACAAGAATATTCCCCGACTCCAAAGTGACCATTTTCCAGGACGATCAGGCTAAAGCCGAGAAGCTGAACATTCAAGGTAATGAGGTCTATTATATTCAATCTGATAACAGGGATAGGGAAACTAATTCCGTTACTTACCATCGGATTGGATGGAGGGACGATCACAATCAATTGTTGTATGAAATATCCAATAATGCGGATAGCAATCTAGGTAAAGAGGATCTGGTCAAAATAGCTGAAGAGATGCTTACGTCTCGTTAGTGTTCTAAACCACAAAGGGACAAGCTAGCTTTAGATATGAATTCTGCATTACTGAAGGGTACTAATGGTATTATCCCCTTATAGTAGACAAGAGAAACAAGACATCTGTTAATATGGAGTCAAACTTGCCTCGAGGGGATTTTTTCATGGCTAAAAAACTACAAACTTCCGACACCGCTACAGCATTCTGTCGAAAGGACAGGCATTCCTTCGGGGTGCTTTTTCCTTTGCCTTCATATGAAGAAATGTGAGCGAGTTAAGTCCGGCTCAACGGTTTAAAAGATGAATTTCAAGAGACAAGAACATGATCCCATTTAAAATGGATCAAAACTTTCTCATCACTAAGAACTTTAGCAAAGAGATGAAGAGAATGGTGATTATGCTGTTGTATCGAGGGGTAAAGCATTACCTAGATCGCACTTTTGCTGATCCTGTCTTTGTTGAGAATAAGATTCAAACCTATTACCGATTAATTCAGCAACTTATACACCAAGAAGAGAGGATTTGAGATATAGTGAGTAAGATATTATCGGGGCTATTGCTGGTCTTCGCCATTTTTTTTAGTTTGCCCGGGCAGGCATCAATGGAGCAGACTTTGGAAATAAGCTTTCAGGATGATCGGTTGGATCAAGCAATCAAGGACATCTTACAAAAGGATGATAATGAAGCTGTCACGCAGAGAGATATGAAATCATTATCGGTTGTTAATCTTAAAGGAAAAGGGATTACACGTTTAGCGGGCTTGGAATATGCTTCAAATATTACGGAACTTGATTTGTCCCAAAATGAAATTAAGGATATTGGACCACTCAGAGAGCTGACCAAGTTAACGAAATTGAACCTTTCGGAAAACCAGATCAAAGATCTTAATCCTTTGAAAAAGATGACAAAGCTGAGCGAATTAGACCTTAAGTCAAATTTGGTTTATGATCTAGCTCCTTTAAAATCTCTTGAATTTCTTAATGTCTTATACTTAGATAACAACCGGGTATGGAATTTAGAACCTATTCGCAATCTTACGTTCAATCATTATTATGATACCGGAGGATTTGTGACCTTCTTGCAATTAAGCAACAACTATTTGGATCTGAGAGATCCCCCGCCTTCCAAAACGCTTAAAATTCTCAATGAGCTAGATGGGGAAGCGTCTCGCCAGAGCCAACTAAAATTTCAGAGATTGGTAATAGGCAGTACTACCGCTTATGTCTGGGAAAGTCCCTTTAAACTTACCCATGCTCCGTTTATTGCTTCGGGCCGTACGTATGTGCCCATTCGGTTTGTGTCTAAGTGGTTAGGTTCGGAAGTGAGTTGGGATCAAAGCAAAAAAGAGGTAACGATCCGCAAAGGCAGCAGGACGATTCATTGGACTGTCAATGAGAAGAAAGCAAATGTAAATGGAGAAACGGTATCCGTTGATGCACCGTTGTTGTTGAAGAATAACAGTACATTTGTACCGGTACGCTTTGTATCCGATGTTTTGGAATCTTCCGTAGAATACATGGCAAATCCTAAAACGGTACTCATATTCGAGAAGAAATAGACGGCTATTGTAAGGAAAATACGGTGAGTCAAAGTTGGTTAAACAAAATCCCATTATTTATTAATATAAGGCAAGCTAGAGTATTAGCCGCGTTCTATAGAAGCAGAGATTTTAACGCTCCTGATTGGAGCGAATGGGATGAGCAAGCCCGACGCTTCTACTATGAAAATTTGTTAAATAACACTCCCTATATTGATATGGACTTTTTGTGTTAACGGATACGATATTTTAACAAAGCCGAAGGGCCATCCCACAAAGGGATGGCCTTTAACCTTGCCGATACAGACAGCACAGAGAAACCGTAATAAGTGTGATTCTAATTAACAGCATAGAACCTAAGAGTTATAAATTCTCAGCAAGAAGAATGTCACTTATTAACTTTAAATGAACTGGTATGCAGATTTTTTGATTAAGCAGGCTAGATTTGATTATTGAAGTTATCTAACCCGATCTGACCTAGCATTTCCATAGTACCGTGACTAAGTAACTGGTTCGTTATTCATCTTTTCGTCCTTAGCCAAATTACCTGTTCGCCTGAATTGGACATAATATAATGCAGCTACGGCAACGATAAGAATGGGAAGTATAAGGAAAATATTGCTATATACAAAAGTTGCACTGTTTTGTGGTATCGGATTTAAGCGAATGGTCGATGTGCCCAGGTCTAGTATCTTGCCGATAACAGCTGTTGATGTGGCCGTAGCGATAAAAGTGACCATCGAGAATAAGCCCATCCCTACGCCGATATTCTCTTTTGAGAGTGTACGTGAAACCGTGTTTGACATTGCAATTTGCATGAACGATTGACCAAGAACACCAAAAATAAGAAAGATCGCTATAAATACTGGCGACATACCAACGACTGAAGACAAAGAGAGAAAACCGATAATAAGAAGTGCAGCTGCAGTAAACACAAGGAAACGATTTCCCTTATCATCTGCTAATTTACCGCCTTGTCGACCCAAAAGCGCTGCCATTAAAGACGACGGCAGCATAACTATTCCGATGAAAACCGGTGACAAGTGGTTTACAGAAGAAAGTAGCTGAGGTGTAATGAATGGAAAGGCAAAGCCAATCCCGATCATGACGAAAGTAATAATTAGACCGAATGAAAACGGTTTGTTTCGAAATATGGCCGGGTTTATGAATGGGTTTGGTGTATAGCGTATACGTAGTACGAAAAAAATGAAAATAAGAATCCCGCCTAAGGCAAGCCAAACACTTCCGTTTGTTAAAGCCAGTAACAAAATGGCTATGGTACCGGCCAAAAGAATTCCGCCAATATAATCCATTTTTCTGGAAACTCCCTTTTCATCATCTAAATATTTCCGATACATCGGCAAAGTAAGTAATGATAAAAGCGAGATTACAAATAGTACCCGCCAGTTCCATGTACTGCTTACCACGCCGGCAATGATCGGACCAAAGGCCAAACCCAATGAAAATCCGATTGCAACGGTACCTAATGCACGACCGCGCCTTTCAGGTGTAAAGTAACGAACGGGTACAATCATAGAAATCGCCGGAATGACTGATGCACCAGCTGCCTGTACAACTCGCCCCACAATGACTATCCAATATTCACTAGCCACTAAGCCAGTGACAGATCCAATTGCAAAAAGTAGTAGGCCAAACGTCAATAAATTCTTCAAGCTGTATCTGTCTGTCAATTTACCGTAAGTTACCGAGCCAATTGCATACACAATCATATAGCCTGTGATGATCCAACTCGCTTGCGATGAAGAAATTTGAAATTGTTTACTGATATTAGGGAGTACAATATTAAACATGGTTGCATTCATGACGGATATGATGAGTGTAAAGACAAGTAAACCAAGTAATAATTCTCCTTTATTTTTTTGAACGCTATGATTAGTTTGCATTGGAATGCCTCATTTCTATAGGATAAAACTGTATTGATGAAATAACGAGCCTGTATTCCTTTGATGATAAAAGTTTCATCTGGTTAAGCCTACAATGTAATGTTTTAAATACTTCGCTGACAGAGATGGTCAACGCTAATTTACTGAAAAGTCCTCAATGATGAGGACTTTTCAGTTTTTCTGGATATATTTTAAATTTCACTTTGTTTTTAATCTTGCTCCCGCAGCCGCAAATGACGGTATGTTTCAAAATTATAATTGGCTGCTGGCAATTGGGGCATACATGATGATGTGGCTGATCGTTCAGTTTCACCACTTCCTCCGTACTTGACTCCGCATTGTATAGAGTACTTTGTTTTTCAAACCTTGTTGTGTGCAAAAAAAATCGTAAACACACATAAGATACTCGGAATTTTTCATATCATTCTTTCCTATGCTTCAACATCTTGGTTTACTTGATTTCCCCTGTTGCCATGAGAACTGCTCTCCCCAGCGTATGACTCAGCATGGTGAATCCAAGGAGAGCTGGCGTGGAATTAGGGGCGACACTAATATTTTCGACGTCCAGCGCATGAACGACAAAATAATATCGATGAGGACCGTGTCCCGCTGGAGGCGCTGCACCGATAAAGCGTTCAAGTCTCAAATCATTCGGTAGTTGCAAGGAGCCTTGCGGCAAACCGCTGGAATACTCGTCACCTGCGCCTGTAGGTAGCTCGGTTACGCTGGCAGGGATGTTGATAACGGCCCAGTGCCACAACCCCGATCCAGTTGGGGCGTCCGGATCATATGCAGTTACGACAAAACTCTTTGTCCCGTCGGGTGCACCCGACCACTTCAAATGGGGCGAGAGATCTTTACTTCCCTCTAGTGTTGACATCTCCGAATAATGCTGGGTCGGTAGAGGATGTCCCTCCATAATGTCATTACTCTCCAACTGAAAGACTGCTACTTCTGGCAATTTGGAAAATGGATTGTTGTTCATTGTAAATTACCTCCTTTTATTTTCATTTTCGATAATATATTAAATAATCGATTCTGTAAACAATAATCGTTTTTATAATTCACTATCGAATTTAATGTTTGTTTTTTATTGATAACGGTGTAAACTATCTACATACAATTACGTAGAATTATAATGTGTAAGAAGGAAGGTGCTGTTTCATGGCCAAACGGAATGGTTCGTCCACCTTAAGCGAGAATGTCAGGAAGAAACTACAATCCGATATTTTGACTGGACAATATGAACCGGGCTCTCCATTAAAAGTTGCGGAATTAGCTAAAGCTTTCGAAGTCTCAGTTGCTGTTGTTCGCGAAGCGTTGACGCGATTGGCGACTCAGGGTCTGGTACAGCAAAATCCTAACCACGGATTTTCAGTAAAGACGGCGTCGGAGGAAGAGCTGAACAACATCATACAAGCGAGATTAATCAATGAATCTGAAGCTTTACGCCTATCCATCGCCTATGGTGATCTCACATGGGAATCCAATGTAATTGCCGTGCATCACAAGCTATCGCAAACGGCTGAGTACAAGGAAGGGAATGAAAAGCTTGTTGTCCGCGAAGAATGGTCTGAGATTCATCGTCAATTTCATTACGAGCTTATTGCCGCATGTCCGAATCCAGTTCTCTTGGATATCTGCAGCAACCTTTGGGATTTGAGCGAATTTTATCGACATTGTTCCCCCCCGCAACAGCAAGTACGGGATGGAATCGCTGAACATAAGGCATTAGCAGATGCTGTTCTTAGCCGCGATGGTGAACGTGCTACACAGATCTTTAGAGCACACATCCAACTAACCGCAGAGGTCTTATTCGACAACCATTGTTTATAAGATTCAAAAGTTTAAATCAAAACTTAACGGTTACCTGGAGAATTGGTTAAATACGGAGATACTTAATATTCGCATTAGCGATTTCTTGGTTAATCTAACTATTTTCTATGGAGGTGAGGCTATTGAAAACAATCGGGGTAGGTTTCTTATATGCATGGCTCTATGCAAAGCCAGTAAAGGATATGGCAATGCTTTGCATAGAGCTTAGGGGAAATCACATTGCCAACGACAAATCGTAATATTCTACTAACTGGCTTTGCACCTTATTGATTTATTAAATAAGGAGTGAGGCTTATGAAATATTCAAATGCCGAGTTCGTTTTTCCCGAAGAACTGCTACGTATCATTCAGAAATACGTTCAAGGCGAATTGATTTATATCCCCAAACCCAAAGAGGCACACCTAAAATGGGGCGAGACAACACAAAGCAAAAGTAGGGTCTCTGCTCGAAACGCTGAGATCAAATCCTTGTTTCGCAATGGAGTCAGCATAGAGGATTTGGCGGCTCAGTATTTCTTGTCCTACGAAAGCATAAAGAAAATTGTTTATAGTAAGAACTAATGAAACCCGCTAAATGGTCGTATCGACGGTTTAGCGGGTTTTGTGCAAAGATGGATTTAATCAACTTATACATAGAAACCGCACCTCTACATCGATAAACTCAAGTTAAGGTTGTTGGGATGAAGAACGGCCTGCTTGCATGAAGGGGTGTAAAGAATGAACAAAATCATGAAGAAGAAGCTGCTGGGCAAAAATGAACTGTTGATTAACATGGTTATCGAACGCGCAAAAAGAGATTTTCTAGACGATATCGCCATTATTGGGCTTACGGGTTCATTTAGCACCGGGGACTTTCACGAGAAGAGCGATCTTGATTTGATTATTATCAACAATACAGAGAGGGGATGGGGAATATCCGATTGCTTCATCTTGGATGACGTTGGATATGACATCTATTGCACGCCATGGGATTCAAGAATACAAGAGCAATCGACATTAGAGAGTCCCAACGTATCGAGCCTAACCGAGCTCAAAATACTCTACTATGCTAAACCTGAGGATTTGGAGAAATTGAATGACTTCAGGCAAAAAGCTCTTGATGCACTTGCGAGTCCGATAGGAGAAGAGTGTCTTAATCGAGCAAAAAAATGGATCGATCTGGCTAAGCAAGCATACAGCGATACGATGCTAGGTGAAGATATCGGTTCAGTGCGACATGCATCTGCCGACGTTCTGTACAATCTAGTTAATGCCTTGGTCAGTATGAATAACACGTGTATCAAACGTGGAATCAAGCGATATTTGGAAGAGATACGCTCGTTTCGCTATGTTCCGGATGATCTCGAATCCTTATACATGTCAATCATCGAAGCTCATACCATTGAAGATATCCGAATAGCATCATTTAAAATGTTGAATGGCGTTACAAGGTTACATAGTACGATGTGTGATAACTTCATTGTTAAACCTACTCCTAACTTTGATAATCTGAGGGGAACATACGAAGAATTGTGGTGCAACTACTACAATAAAATCTTGAACAGTGTTACAACAAATGATGCTTCCTACGTCTTTCTTTCAGCCTTTGGAGCACAAGGGTATCTTGATGAAATGGCTGTGGAGAAGGGGACCAAGAAATTTGATCTTATGCAGTACTTTGATGCAAGTAATTTACCAGTAATGAAAGAGAAGTTCCTTGAAGTGATGGATGAATATCTAGACGAGTATGATAAGGTTGGCAGAGAAGTTAAACGCTTTACAACCTTCGAGCAACTATATGACTATTATATGAATCATTGACCTACCTTATAAAGAAAGGGCCGTGAAGAATTAGTTTCTTTACGGTCTTTTTCATTTTGAGTTTATCTAGATGGATAACGAATCTGAAGTTGAAGGTTTGTAATAAAATTCATAAAAAGTATAATAAGAGTATTACATATAAGGAGCGTGAATAGTATGCAAAAAAATACTATGACTATACAAAAGGAGAATAATATGAAAATAAAAAGGATGATAACGATTGAGAAATATAAATATAGGGATTCTTGCGCATGTAGACGCAGGAAAGACGAGTTTAACTGAAAGATTACTTTTTGAAACGGGTATCATATCTGAAATCGGCAGTGTAGATAAAGGAAATACGCAAACAGATTCTATGGAAATGGAACGACAACGAGGAATTACCATCCAATCTGCTGTCGTTTCTTTTACGGTTAATGATGTGAAAGTGAATTTGATTGATACACCAGGTCACCCCGAATTCATCTCTGAAGTTGAGAGGGCTTTACGAGTATTAGATGGAGTCATCCTTGTCATTTCATCTGTCGAAGGTATTCAAACTCAGACACGAGTTTTGATGAAGACACTTGCTAAATTGAGAATCCCTACAATCTTTTTTATCAATAAAATTGATCGTGTGGGTGCTAGGTACGAATCGTTACTAACTGAAATCCATGATAAATTGACACCCCATGCTTTAGCAATGGGCTTTGTTTATAATATCGGCACATCAGCTGCGCATATGGAATTGTTCACGGAAAATAATCAGAAATTTATGGAAGACCTAGCAAATCGTTTAGCTGATAATAATGAACGCTTTCTCGAACGATATCTTTACAGCTCTGAAGAATTAGCCCCTGATGACTTTGAATCGGAGTTTCTAGAACAGTTCAAGCAAGCACAGCTTTATCCGGTGCTATTTGGTTCAGCAATTACTGGTAGGGGCATTCCCCATTTGATTACAGCCATACAGAATTGCCATTCTTCCGTTCATTATGAAAATACTCCTTTTACAAGAGGGAGAGTTTTTAAAATTGAACGTGGAAAAAACGACGAAAAGATCGCTTACGTACGAGTTTTCTCTGGTGAAATCAAAATACGTGAGAGTCTTACCTATTATCGGATGAATCAAACAGGAGAAATTATCAAATTTACCAACAAGGTCACGGGGTTGAAGCACTTCTTTTCTGGAAAAACAACAGATGGAACAATTGCTGCAAGTGGAGATATCGTAAAAATTATGGGTCTAACAGACTGCCAGGTTGGCGATGATATCGGTGTTCCTTCCAATGAAACGACCGAAACCCTGTTCTCGCCGCCTAGTTTAGTAACAACGATCAAAGCCTCTGACGAAAACGAGACCATTCATTTATTCAGAGCATTGAAAAAATTAGCCGAACAGGATCCATTTATTCATATCAAACAGAATTCTCTTCAAAGGGAGCTATCTATTCATCTTTATGGTGAAATTCAAAAAGAAGTGATTCGGGATCAACTGAAAAAAGACGCTCAAATCGATATCGAATTTCTTGAGACACAGCCTATTTATATTGAAAAGCCTATCTTTACAGGGGAGGCAGTTGAGAGAATGGGAGACAAGGGAAACCCATTTTATAGTACTATAGGCTTTCGTATTGACCCGAATCTTCGTTCAACCGGTATTGAATATCATTTAGAAGTAGAGCTCGGCTCCCTACCTTTATCGTTTCATAAGGCAATTGAAGAAACCGTCTATGAGACGCTTAAGCAAGGACTATATGGTTGGGAAGTTCGCGATCTAATTGTGACACTTACGGATACCGCCTATGCAAGTGCAGTTAGTACAGCTAGTGATTTTCGAAAATTAACGCCTCTTGTGTTAATGAGAGCACTAGCTGAAGCAACTACTCAAATTTATGAACCCATTCATCGGTTCGAATTAGAGGTTCCTGCTAATTATCTAAGTAGGATTTTATTTAAACTAACTCAAGCCTCTTCAACCTATCAGGATCCGATTCAGAATGACCAGGTATTTATGATATATGGCATGATCCCGATTAAGAATATTCAGTCATTCAAGAACCAACTTCCGGGTTGGACCCAAGGTGAAGGTGTATTGCTATCCGAATTTTATGGCTATGAGCCCTTCGATGGTGAAGTGCCATCATGTACAAGATACGATCATAATCCATTAAATCGGAAGGAATATCTCTTACATGTTTTGAATTCGGTGTAAGCTGATAAAGCGAGTAAAAAGCAGCGTACAAGTGGTGTACACTGCTTTTTCTTTGACTCATTTATAAAAGAACTAGACAGTAGAGTGCCTTCTACAGACGTTTAACACTGTTATTAGTAGAGGCGTTATTTGTTATGATAGAAATCTGGGGGCGAATGAGATGCTGGAATTAGAGTTTACTACTATAGATGAGTGGGATGAAGCATTGTGGGCGCGGATGGAGCGAATCTATCATGAGGCTTTTCAAAGCGGCGCTAAGACAAAAGCGATTCTGCGCAGTATGCTTGACCGGGGGATTGGTTATTTACACACGGGCGTGCATCATGGAGAAGTGGTTGCGATGGCTGTTACTGGACTGGAGGGGAAGGCTGCGGACCGCATTCTGATCATCGATTACCTCGCGGTTGAACAGAAGCTGCGCGGGTTGGGCATAGGGACCTGGATGCTGGAGCAGCTTAGAGCCTGGGCGTTAAGGGAACACGGGATCAAAGGTATGATTATCGAGGCGGAGTCCGGGACAACGGAGGCTCATCAGGAACGCATTCAGTTCTGGCAACGTAACGGGTTCATCCTGACCTCCTATGTCCATCAATATAAAATGGTGCCAGAGCCGTATCAGGCAATGATGTTTCCGCTGGATAAAAGCACGCATGTGCCTGATGATGGTGAAGCATTGTTTCGTTATATCAATGCTTTTCACAAGGTTGCTTACCGGAAGAGTTAGACTGCATTCAAGGGACCTGCAGGAAATTTCCGTAGAGATTAGCTGACGTAAAATGATCAGTTATTGACTACATGGTCAATAACTGATATATTAATCCCATGAGCAGACCAAGAGAATTTGATGTCGATCGTGTATTACACCAGTCTATGGAAGTGTTCTGGAATCAAGGCTTCAAAGCAACTTCTTATGAGGACCTTACGCGTACTACAGGAGTCAAAAAGCAAAGTTTGTACTGTGTTTTTAAAGACAAGCGATCATTGTTCCTGAAGGCGCTGGCACTTTACCGTGAACAGGTTATAGCGAAACTGAAGGAGATTGAAGCCTTGGATTCGTCTCCCGGTGATAAACTGGATGCCTTACGAGAGTCCCTTTTAGACGATGAAATTGGCTGCCAAGGGTGTCTAATTGTGAATGCATCCCTTGAATTCGGAACAGAGGACGAGCAAGTCACACGCGAAGCTGAGCTCATGGCAGAAGAGATTCAACTGGTATTAGAGAAGATCATAAGTAGCGGTCAGAAACAACAGTTAATTTCCAACCGGTATACGAGTATAGAGCTTGCATCTTATCTAAATAACACCATCCTGGGTGTGAGAGTTATGGAGAAATCAGGTTCATCCCGTGAACAGATCGAGACGGTTCTGCGTACTTCATTTGGCATGATCATGTCTTGATCTTTTTTTTGTTAAATTCTTGACTACGAAGTCAAAAATAAATTTAAGGCGGATTAATACACCACGAAACCTTGAAGGAGGTGGGGCTTTTCAATAAAAATCGTGTATTGATTCATTTGGAAGTAACGTCTAGCTGTTAACCAGGCTGGTAGCTGTTTAACATCTCCTAGTTCAACTTATATAAAACTAAATATTTGGAGGTTATTATGAATTATTCTCAATCCATAGAAGCATTGTTCCAGCCTATAGAGTTAGGTCAATTGAAATTATCCAATCGGATCGTGATGGCGCCGATGACGCGTCAATTTTCTCCGGAAGGTATCCCGGGTTCGAATGTTGCGGGCTATTACCGCCGCAGAGCAGAGAACGCAGTGGGGCTTATTGTGACGGAAGGGACGATAATTAATCACCCGGATGCATCCAATCAAGCCAATGTGCCGCACTTTTATGGGGAAGCTGCAATGAATGGGTGGGCACATGTTGTATCTGAAGTACATGAAGCTGGCGGTCGAATTATTCCACAGATCTGGCATATGGGAGCCAAAGGTCATGTTAATGATTATTCGGAAGCTGAGATTGCTACAATCGTTCAGGAATTCGCAAAAGCAGCCTCAGAAGCGAAACGCGTTGGGTTCGATGGTGTTGAAATCCATGGAGCACACGGCTACCTGATCGACCAATTCCTGTATGAGAAAACCAACTCTCGTACGGATCGTTACGGTGGAGATATGATGGCTCGCACACGTTTTGCAGTTGAAGTGATTGAGGCTTGCCGTGAAGTAGTTGGACCGGACTTCCCGATTGTACTGCGTTTATCTCAGTGGAAGACAGATGATTATCAGGCTAAATTGGCTGAAACACCGGAATTACTGGAGCAGCTTCTCGCACCGTTGGTTCAAGCTGGAGTCGATATCTTCCACTGTTCCACACGCCGTTTCTGGGAGCCGGAATTCGAAGGTTCTGATCTGAATTTTGCTGGATGGACCAAAAAACTGACTGGCAAACCGACAATCACCGTTGGTTCGATTGGTCTTGATGGTGACTTTACAAGTCTGTTCACAGAAGGTAAAGGCGCAAGTAACGTCGGTATCGATGGATTGGTACAACGACTTCAGAATGATGAGTTTGATTTGGTAGCTGTAGGACGCGCTCTTCTGGTCGACCCTGAATGGGCTAAAAAAATTCAAGAAGGACGCACCGATGATCTGGTTCCATTTACAAGAGAGGCGATGACCGTACTTACTTAATTGCAGTTATACTCATTAGGAAGATGTATCTGATAAAGAAAAGCAGTGACATACCAACGTAGCAGTTGGACTGACCCCATAACTTGGGAGAAATAAAACACCTTCAAGAAAATGAAGCCCTGTCATAAGATAGGGAGATCATCTTGGAGGTGTTTTTGTAATGGCAATGGTATCGAAATGGAGAATTAGCCTAATTATTAATGAATCGTCCCTTATTGAGATGTAGCGAACTGGCGGGAGGTATTCCGGTATTCGGTTGGTGACAACCCTCTTTTAGCTGTAAATTGTTTGATAAAGTAAGTGTCATACTCAAATCCAGTGGCACGTGCAATGTCGTTCAAGTTCATCCCTGTGTGGGTGAGAAGATCCGCCGCAACTTTCAAGCGGTGGGACAGCAAATACCCCATTGCTGTTAATCCGCATCTTTCCTGGAACATCTTATTGAGCGATACTCGATTCAAGTGTACGCATTTCGTTAAGTCTTCCAAGGTGATTTTATTGGAATAATTAGTGTGTATATATTCCAGCACTAAATCAACAGGTGATTGTTCATGTTTGAGACTCAAATTTTCTAACACGCCCAAAATCTGAATGAGATATTTTTTTATTCTACATACCCAGCTTGCATCGCTTTGCGCATAAACTTCGGTTCCAATCACAAAAAACCACTCCATTAATTGTGGAAAGGCTTTCTCGGTTACAAAAGGTACTCCGGTGCGTGTTGAATTATTCTGAAAAAGTGAAAGCCCTGTTTGTATCTTAGGGTGGATTGGAAAATAGTCTTCCGTTTCAGAAATCGGGATGCTATTAAGTACATCGGGATGGTAACTGAATGATTGCGCAGAGATATTACGCTTCTTGAGAATTTGTATCGTATCCTCTTCAGACAAACACAGAACACCGGGTGCAGAAACCGCTATTGGTCGTTCGTTAAGTACACCGTTGATGCTACCGGAAGTAAGAAAGATTATTGTAAACCGTTCGGGATAGGGAAGAGAGTCCAAATCATCGGCGGCAACAAATTCAATATTTACTATTCTGTCTTTGTGGCGGTCAATTTGCGGCATAGTGCTCTCCTAACAGATAGTATAGTCAATGTATTCATATAAATCAGTGTAACACAAAGATTCCAGGGATATAATATTATCTAAGTTGAAGAAAGGTGGTTATTATAGTGGGAATTAATATTGCAATAAATGGTTTTGGCAGAATTGGCAGACTTGCCCTTCGGCAGCTTTTTGGTGAGGAAGGTTATCATATTGCCGCCATTAATGACCTGACGAGTCCGAAGATGCTTGAGCATTTGCTAAAGCACGACACAACGCAGGGACGTTATAATGCGAAAGTTGAGTATAGCGATAACAGTTTAACCATAAACGGCGTGTCTATTCCGATTTATGCGGAAAGAGATCCCGGTAAACTTCCATGGAAAGAATTGCAAATTGATGTGGTACTGGAGTGTACAGGCTTTTTCGCTTCCAAAAAAGCATCTACAGCTCATATTGAGGCAGGTGCAAAAAAAGTGGTCATCTCAACCGTAGCTGGGAACGATGTTCCCACTATAGTATATGGTATTAATGAACACACGTTAACTAGAGAGGATACTATTGTTTCGGCTGCATCTTGCACGACGAATTGTCTGGCCCCGATGGTCTATTACCTGAACGAACTGACGCCGATTAAAAAAGGTTTTATGACGACGATACATGCTTATACAAACGATCAAAATACCCTTGACGGCCCTCACAGCAAAGGCGACTTGCGCCGGGCGCGCTCTGCCGCCGGCAACATCATTCCAACGTCAACTGGGGCAGCAAAAGCAATAGGACTTGTAATTCCTTCATTGGATGGAAAACTAGACGGTATATCCCAAAGAGTACCGGTTATGGCTGGCTCCTTGACGGAATTGACAGCAGTCGTGGACGGTTCTGTAACTGCAGAGCAGGTCAACAAGAAAATGGAGCAGTCCCAATCGGAGCAATATGGTTATACAGAGGAAGAACTTGTTTCATCCGATATTATCGGCATGACTTATGGTAGCTTATTTGACGCTACGCAAACGAAGGTAACGGAACTAGGAACAGATACACTGGTGAAAATAGCAGCATGGTACGATAACGAAAACTCATTTACCAGTCAAATGATTCGCACCGCCAAATATCTCGCAGAATTGTAATAGTAACTAAATTTAAAAGAGCCAAACTATCTTAGCGGTTTGGCTCTTTTAATATGTAAGTAGTGAAGGTAGGAGCCTAATCGCTATTTTGCCGGTTAATTCATTAAACTAACGGGTAGGTTAACGTGATTGTATTCATGGCAAATGTATTATCAATAAATTGGATTATTTTGTATATTATCGTAAAAAGAGGTTGTCTATGAATCCTATCATGGTTGATTTTCCAGATGAGTTTTTTACAGAGCGTCTACTGGTTAGATTGCCTAAACCAGGTGATGGAAAGGTAGTATGTGAGGCTGTAAATGCTTCGATTGAAGTGTTGAAGCTTTGGATGAAATGGGCTCAGGAAAAGCACACGGAGTATAATCAGAACTTGGGATAAGAGAAGCACATATTAAATTCCTAAGCAGAGAAAACCTAAGGCTACTTGTATTTTTAAAGGATACCGGGCAATTTATAGCTTCTTCTAGCGTACACAACATCGATTGGGAAGTTCGAAAGTTTGAAATCGGATATTGGATTGATAGTAGGTATAGTGGGAATGGTTACATGACTGAAGCTGTACAAGGTATCACTGATTTTGCTTTTAATCATCTGAATGCAAATCGAATAGAAATACGTTGTGACACTAAAAGCAAGATGATTCCCGAAAGATTGAGCTTTGACCTGGAATGTGTTATTAGGAATGATGACCTGTCTGTTGATGGAAGCGAATTAAGGGATACGAACATATATGCATTAGTTAAATAAGCATCATTTACTGATGCGATAAGTAAGCTAATGGGAAACGATAACTCAATGTTACCAAGAAAGCAGCTGATCAACGTGATCGGCTGCTTTTATTTAAACTAACAGGAAAATTCTTCTTATTAATCGGAAACAATAAATCCATCGAAATTTCCGGCCCTTGCAAGCGACGATCTATTCATTAATGCTAAGTGACAACAAGTGTTTTAGATTGTCATTAATAAATTGATTATCGGCACTGTTGATTCCACGACCGGCAAAATGGCCCCAGATCGATTGGATAGGTTTCAAGACAGCATTAGGTATACGCTTAGCTTCGTATTCATTATCGTCCGCTGTGCAGAAGAGATCCGTGCTCCCTGGCATGATGCAGGCAAGAGCTTTTATGCTTTTAAGCGCTTTATCAAAGTCTCCATTATAGGAGGGGTTGGCACTAATATCTGCATGTTGGCCTGTCCATAACATTGCCAGAACATTATGAGGATCCATATTCATAAAGCTATCTTCCCAGACACCAGCTACAAAATCCTCCAATGTGTCAAATCCCATCTCACGGTAAAGTTCTTCTCTATAAAACGCATGTGATAGTCCCCATCCCGCATACACCCGACCAACGGCACGCATGTCTGTAGAACTTAGTTGGTTCATTTTACTTGAGTCGAAGCCGACTGCAGATAGCAGCGAAGCTTTCACTCCTTCCAGGACCACAAATGTGTGAGGCCAAGGTTTGGCGATACCTCCGAAAGGTGCGATTCGTTCGACCATCTCCGGGTAACTTGCCCCCCATTGAAATGCCTGAATGCCGCCCATCGACCACCCGACCACGAGAGCAATCTTTTGAATACCGAATTTTTCGGTCAGCAGTTGGTGCTGTAATCGAACGTTGTCATAGATGGTTACCTGTGGAAAGGTAGCCCGATCAAATGGAGGAGGCGTGTTACTGGGAGAGGAAGATAGCCCATTGCCCAGCAAATTGGGAACGATAATAAAATATTTCTCTGGATCGAGTGCCATCCCGCTACCAATGAGCCATTCATTCTGAACATGCTGATCTCCAAAAGCCGTTGGATAGACAATAACATTATCCTTCTGTTCATTTAGTTTTCCGTAAGTTTTATAAGCAAGAAAAGCATTTGGTAACGTCACTCCTGATTGTAAGAGTACATCACCCAAATTAAAAATTTCATAGTCCATCGTATAGTCGCTCCCTTCAAAATGAAAAACCACATGTTTAGTGTGATCTCTTGTACTTAGTATAGAGCCGTGGTACTCTCAATAAAAGTGAATAGAATTCAAAGTAGTATTCAATAAAATTGAAAGATGAAGGGGAGAGCATCGAATGGAATTGCGTCAACTGAATACGTTTTGTACGGTTGCAACAACATTGAATTTCACGCGGGCAGCAGAAGTGCTGAGCTACGTTCCTTCCAACGTCACGATGCAAATTAAAGCATTGGAAGATGAACTGGGTGTTCGCCTCTTTGATCGGTTGGGCAAGCAACTCGCTCTTACAACTGCGGGCAAACGCTTTTTAACACACGCCCAAGGTATTCTTGAAAAAATGAACGAAGCTCGTAGTGCTGTCCATGATAATGAAAAACTAACTGGTACCTTAACGATAAGTGCGAATGAGGTTATTTGTTCCTACCGGCTTCCACCTGTCTTCCAACGGTTTCGCTCGCAGCATCCGGGAGTTCGTCTAATCTTCCGCTCAGTTCCGAATCAAGAGCTCAAGCAAACGCTCTTCGAGGGAACCACGGATATTGTTTATATGTTGGATGAACCCATCCGCTCGAGTGGACTTTCGGTGGAACCTTTGCTGGAAGAAAATTTCCGATTGTTAGCTGCTCCAGATCACCCACTCGCCAAACGAACTGTGCTGCAATTGGAAGATTTTCATGAAGAAGTGTTCCTGACGAATGAGAAGGGTTGTCCATATCGAACGATGTTTGATCGGTCATTTGAGAAAGAGGGCATTGATAGCATCACGTATCTGGAGTTTCAAAGTGCCGAGGCTATTAAACAATGTGCGATCTCGGGAATCGGTATCGGTTTTCTTCCTGAAATCGTTGTAGAAGCCGAAGTTGAACGAGGAAAACTTGTTGTTCTTCCATGGAAAATTCCGGATCTGCGGGTGTATACACAGATGCTGTGGCATAAAGACAAGTGGCTTTCACCAATCATGTTATCTTTTATAGAAACATCAAGGGAAGTTTTTCGTTTGCAAAAAGAGAATGAACTGTAAGACTATGTATAAATGAGCAAAAGCAGGTACCGTTTCGTACACGTGGTTAACCAAATGAAAATCCACCAGGAGATTCTTTCCTGAATTCTTGAAGTGAACATGCTAAATAAGAAATTCAATCGATGATCCTTAAACCGAGAATTGGAATTAACACGGCAATCAGTACAAGAAGTAAAATATAAAGACCGCTCATCCAATACTCGGGTGAGCGGTTTTTTAAGTGTTATTGTCGCGGGACACAAACATTGTGTCATTTCGGTTTAGTTAATTATCTAAATAGTATCATGATGTAGATCATCTGGCGAGATAAAAGCACAGGAGTGCGGTTTCGATCTCTTGAAAGGATGCTTTATAGTCCATTAAATTTCCCTGCATGTCTGAAATCATTGTCTTATGATTTTAGAATAAATAATTTCAAGTTTTAAAGTTGATGAATCATATAAATGTTGTTTCTATGATTATAATATTAACAATACTACACAGAGTATTGATGCAGTGAATTTGAAGCAAGAGAGTGTTCTGGATAATTCGCTTGCTTCCAATTGAACGGTGTTACTATGTGTGAAGCTGCCATTGACTTAAGCCCTGATGGGAGAAGGGAAAGATGTTTGCGTGAACAGCAAGGAAATCAACGATGCTTCGTACGAAAGTGTAACAGATCAGCAGCTTCAGGAGCAGTTGAAATATTATAAAGAACGAGCTCCAGAGTATGATGACTGGTGGTACCGTCGAGGCACATTTAATCAAGGAGACGAAGCTAACCAAATCTGGTTCGATGAGATTAATTCGGTTAAGGATGCTTTTAAAGCTGAACATTTTCATGGTGACTTTCTTGAACTTGCGGCGGGGACTGGGACTTGGAGTAGTCTGTTCTTAAAAGAAGCCCTTATATTGACCCTTGTAGACGGTTCCGAAGAAATGCTTTCGCATAATCCGGTAGTATCTGAACCCAATGTAAGAACGATCATTGCAGATCTTTTCAATTGGTCTCCGGATCAGTTATACGATTCAGTTGCTTTTACTTTCTGGATATCTCATTTACCCAGAGAAAGACTGGCGAGCTTCTTCACCATGGTCTCATGCTGTTTGAAGCCCGGAGGGAAAATGTTCTTTATCGATGATCGAGAAGTATCAGGAACCCGCGAGTCTCATGTAGTGGGGACATCTGGGCAAACGATGGTTCGGAAGCTTAATAATGGTGATCATGCTACTATAGTGAAGAATTTCTTTGACGATAACGAGATCGAGCAAATTGCTGCTAGTGTGGGAATTGAATTGCATGTCCATTGCACCTCTAAGTACTTTCAGTATGGGATAGGATCCAAAACTGTCTAAAACAGCAATTATCTCATACTTAATGAAGAAATCACTGAACTAACGGAGCACTTTAGATCAAAAAAATAAAGGAGCAGTATCGTCGGCGGCGACTGCTCCTTTATTACGCTAATAAGCTTTTGATGATCCAGTAGTGCTCATGTTTACCAAATTGGCCAAAAGAGCCAGCCCAAGAATCGACTTACCACTGATTGCAGTCGTTTGCCCTTCAAATCCCTATCTTCGAGCAGATGGTTCCTCATAGCTTTGCAAGCCGGTGTCGCGCAAAGTTCTTCCGACATAGCCTAACTCTCGACGTGCAGCGGCATCGTTGACGGTGAACTCACGCCCAATCATGCGTATCATCGAGCGTGAGATCGGCGGATCGCCGTCTTTCCGTGTGATGTCCCAGATCGTGTCGAACAGCCGGCCAATCGCAGAGACGAGCCAGTAGGACAGCGAACGCATCTTATCGATGGACAAGCCCTGCAAGTTCGCAAGTGAGGCGACAAACTCACGGAAACTCTGCCCTTCCTGATCCTTGATAAAGTAGGCATGGCCGCCTTCTCCGTGTTCAAGAGCGCATTCCTTTCGGTTCGG
Organism: Paenibacillus sp. LK1; assembly: GCF_002750415.1. NCBI lineage: Bacteria > Bacillati > Bacillota > Bacilli > Caryophanales > Paenibacillaceae > Paenibacillus > Paenibacillus sp. LK1. The sequence goes on along the minus strand of NZ_PEII01000018.1, from coordinate 49,766 downwards.
AATTCAGGATAGTCCGCCTGGTGCCGCCACGGATTGATAGTTTAGCTCAACCGACGCGCATCCGGTCAAAAACAGACTAATACCGAACAATCGATCATCGTACTGTGGAGCGCATCCTTCATAGAATTTTACATCTCTCCATCTTACGATTATTTATCTAGTGATCTTAGCGAAGTGCTCCAGAGTTCGAACCAATTGGGCTGTATAAGACATTTCGTTATCGTACCAAGCTGCGGTTTTCACCAATTGATGGTCACCGACAGTCAGAACTTTCGTCTGTGTGGCGTCGAAGAGCGAACCGAATGTGATGCCTTTGATATCGGAAGATACAATTTCGTCTTCCGTGTAGCCGAAAGTTTCTGGATCGGAAGCTTCTTTCATAGCAGCGTTAACTTGCTCAACTGTTACATTGGTATTCAAAACGGCAACGAGTTCAGTCACAGAACCTGTTGGTACAGGTACACGTTGAGATGCCCCATCCAGTTTACCCTTCAGTTCCGGAAGAACCAAACCAATGGCTTTTGCGGCACCGGTAGAGTAGGGAACGATGTTCTCTGCTGAGGCGCGCGCAGCTCGGAAATCTCCTTTTGGATCCGGAGCGTCAAGCGTGTTTTGGTTACCCGTGTAAGCGTGAACGGTCGTCATCAGCCCGGATTGAATACCAAACTTGTCGTGTAGAGCTTTAGCCATAGGGGCCAGGCAGTTGGTCGTGCAGGAGGCGCCGGAAATGACGGTTTCCGTTCCGTCCAGTGTGTCATGATTCACGTTGTATACAATCGTTTTCATGTCTCCTGTAGCAGGGGCAGAAATGACGACTTTCTTCGCTCCGCCTTTCAGGTGAAGCTCGGCCTTTTCTTTTGTAGTGAAGAAGCCTGTGCATTCGAGAACAATATCAACGCCAAGCTCTCCCCAAGGAAGCTCTTCAGGATTCCGCTTAGCCAAAACCTTAACCTCTTTGCCGTTTACTTTGAAGGTTCCGTCATGGACTTCAATGTCACCTTGAAAAGTGCCTTGCGTCGTATCATATTTGAGCAGATGAGCTAACATTTTAGCGTTCGTAAGGTCGTTAATCGCTACTACCTCGACGCCTTCCACATCTTGAATTCGGCGAAAAGCGAGTCGTCCAATTCGTCCAAAACCGTTTATACCTACTTTTACAGTCACTGAAAATCCCCCTATAAGTTTTATTTATTCCAACAAGCCAATGCCTACAATGAAATAAAAATGACCCAGCACTATTTCAATCTAGAATAGCTTATTGTATAATGTGAAAAGAGACCGTTAGGTATCTTTATATTAGCATGATATTAGTGAATTGCAAGGACGAATTGGATAATTCGTTTAAAGCAAATATATGGTTCATATGGAGGAGATCATGAAAAAAGGGGACAGAACACGAAAACACATCATTATGAAATCGGCTGAAATTTTTAACCAGAGAGGATATGCCGGTACATCGCTAAACGATATTATTGCCGACACAGGAATTCAAAAGGGGGGCATTTATCGACATTTTGCTAGTAAAGACGAGATAGCGCTTGAAGCCTACAATTATGCTGCCAGTATGGTCGCCAGTAAATTTTCTGAAGCGGTCGATCAAGAGCAGTCTGCGTCAGGAAAGTTGGTTGCTTTTTTTCGTGTCTATGAGAATGTCGTAGACGACCCCCCATTTATTGGTGGATGTCCCATGCAGAATACAGCTGTAGAAAGTGACGATACTCATTTGGAGCTTTGTGGTCAGGCAAGGCAAGGGATGCATAACTTCTTGGATATGATGAAAAGTATTATTCGTGACGGCATTCAAGCTGGAGAGTTAAAGGAGGATCTGGATGTGGATGCGCTAGCATCATTTGCATTTTCCTTGTTGGAGGGAGGGATCTTGCTCAGCAAGTTGGATGGGGATAACAAGCACATGCTGATGAACAAAAAAATTTTCTCGTCCTATTTGCAGGAATGCTGCTTAAAGATCAGTTAATCTGATGTACTGGCACATCGGAATAAAAATGGGCATCATCGATGACAACTCAAGTTCAGAATCTAAACTTTCGATGGATCGTCTCTTTTAAGTATAAGCTGTCTTATTCAATAGCCCAGCCCGAACGGGTGGTTTTTATATTTTTCACGCAGTTATAAGAAAGAATGTTTTTTTGTTGCAGTAATGTCGAGGGACAAGAACATATTCCCAATGAAGTCGCTAATTTGGCGGCTTTTTTGTAATCGGTACAAGTTCGTGTCTGAGCCAAGAATAAGAACTTGATCAGAATAACGATTAGAGATATCTGAATATCATACATATGTAGTTAAAACCTCAATAAGTAACATGATTCATGACAGTTTCACATTGTAGTGGAATAAGCGCGGTGAAGGACATTGTACAAAAGGCATGAGCCAGTTACAATACTAGGCTCATCTCAAACAGTTGGCATAAAAATATCCCTCAAACTTTATGGGGACACTTCCAACATGATTCGCTGCTTTATTCAACTAACGGGCAGGTTAGTCATGAAATTATAATGCAGAAATAGTCAAGTTAATCAGAAAAAGGTGCTCCTAAAATTCGGGGAGCACCTTTTTTCTATAGGCCAGGTATACCAGACCGTATGGGTTTTAAACAATGGATGTTACAAGGGGCGATCTGATAAACAGTTGTAATCCGAACAAAACAACAATGCCATTTCCCATCGTTGTAATTGTCAGCCAAAAAAATAAAGCCGAACCGAAAATCATGAAAAGGTAAACGCAGAGATTTATCATAACTTCTCAAATATTACCACAGTTGCAAATAGTCAGCTTGAAAGCCGTTCGACTCTGTGAGCCGGATATGTTGCTTGGTGCCGAAAAAAAAATATGCCCGCCCATATAGGGAGTAAATTTAAAATCGTCACTGGAAGCAAAACTGCCGTCTTTCTTAACGAGTGTGATCTAGTGTCACATGTATTGAACCTCCGAGTGTGACAATATTTCCGATAGCACACAAGATTCGCTTAACAATGAAATAACATTTAAAGGGTACAATATTTTTGGGAGTACATAAAGTGGAGTTATTATGTGGACAGAGGAGAGGTTCGGTTGGAATTCGTAGTAAGTCGCTCTGAAATAATGGAAAGTGTTTTGAAAGCTGCACCGTTTTTTGCTCAGCTTTGCCAGGAGGAAGATATTGCACTAGCTATTGCTGACAAAGAGAGATTGATATTTTATTCGCCGGATCGCAGCAATCCGCGGGATGTAAAACCTGGTTCACTGATCTCGAAAGGTCAAGGTATTGAAGTCGCGATGACAACCAGACAGATGGTCATCAAGTTGATTCCAAAAGAAGTGTTTGGCATCCCATCGCGTACGATTGCGATTCCAGTAATCGATGAGGACGATGAGGTGGTAGGCGCGATTGCGTTCGGAGTTAGCTTGGGTAGACAGTCCAAGTTGTCCGACTTGGCGGAACTGCTCGTCTCGGCCAATACACAAATTACGGTAAGTATGAGCAATTTGCTGGAAACGTCCAAAGAGCTTCGGGAAGCACAGGAATCGATGAGCAAGTCAGCGGATCAAACGAAGAAGGAAGTTCTTGAGACAACGAAGATTGCCGATTTGATAAAAAAGATCGCCTCGCAGACGAACATCCTTGGACTAAATGCTGGTATTGAAGCGACACGTGCAGGCAGCTCAGGAAGAGCGTTCCAGGTTGTGGCCAACGAAGTACGCAAGCTGGCCAGCGATAGTGTGAAGGCGGTCCAACAAGTCGAAGAGCGTATCGGCCACATGAGGGAGAAGGTAGAGACGATTCTCTCTAAGACCTCCACGGTCGATGCGACGGTGCTGCGTCAGTCTGTGGAATTCAAGGAAATTGAAGAGACACTTGCCAGTCTAAATGATTTGTCGAATCGCTTACTGGAAGCTTCGAAATATTTTTAAGTATATAGGGCGCAGTTCCTGGTCCTGAGTATGGATCTGCTGTTGTTCATTCAGACAACTGATGTCGAGAGACAATAACATGGTCTAATTAACTATTCAACCGTTGATCTTAATGAAAAGATCAACGGTTATTTGATTTGAAAATTGTTCTGTTCACATGAAATGAGATTGACTGTAGCTTTTCTTCAGAATCATTTGTGGCAGCTCAATCAATAGTTTATCCATCGTGAGGGGATCATCAAAATTATACTTGTTCTCAGAAACGATAATTTGGTCGGCATGTTTTGAATTCCAGTATGGTAAATGCATTAGTTCTCTATATAACCCTATCGTACGGGGATCGTTATCCATGAGAAAAAAATGAATATCTGACTCGTAGGCACGAGCATGTTCCAGTCGTGTTAGTTGAAAAGGAATACCTGCTTGGATCATTTCCTTCACCTTTGGTGGCGGTTGCATGCCATCAGGATGGTAGACGGTGACCCCAAACCCCTTCATGCTCATAACGTAAAGATTGCCTTCAACAATGGAAAACACGGACGCCGTTTGTTTGACATCCACATGCTCAGCTAGATTTTCCCACATCCGCTTGCTTGCAGTACGAAGTCGATAGATCCATTGTTCTGCGAACTTTTGCCGATTCACTAACTCTGCTAACTGCATAATTCTGGAATAGACGGGTTCATAGCGATCGATAAGTACCGTTGGAGCTATGGATGCTAGCTCGTCGACCCAATCCTGACGGAAACCAGAATGAACAATTAAATCAGGATGAAGCTCACGTATTTTTGCCGGCTCACCAAGTAACCCAACATCCTCAACGTCTTTGATTGCATCCCAATAAAGCCCTCGTTTACCGATAATCTCTACATCTGCGCCAACCGGTTTAATGCCCAAGGAAAGCAAATCGCCAAGTGAATAACCAATGGCAACAATACGTTTGTAAGGAACCTCCGGCATGAGGATGGGAGATGAGTTTACTGACGAAGCCTCCTCATACTGACGAGGAGTAATCCCTTCTGTCTGTTTGAATTTGCGTGAAAAATAGTTTTCGTCCTTGAATCCAACGGCGTGGGCAATCTGCGCAAGCGTGTCATCCGTTTGTAACAACAGCCGCTTGGCGTGTTTCAGACGAATGTCCAGCACGTAGTCCAGCGGTTTTTTTTCGGTAATGGACTGGAACAAGCTGCTATATTGCCATTTGGCTACGCCAGCGATGCTGTATAACTGACGTGCTGTAATGTTTTGCTGATAGTGGGACTCGATATAAGCGACGGTCTGCTTCACGGCTTGAATATTATCGGACATTTCCGTATTCCTCCGAATATTCTCTATCAGAAACAGGAGTAGCTCTTGTAACGGGATCTGCTGTTTCAATCGTGACTCTTCAGGAAAGGGAGAAAGCTTCAGTGAAGTCTTCAACGACCCTACTAGATCAAGAAACCTTGATTCGTCCGTTATATTCATTCGTGTCTCGTATGGAATCATGGACAGAAGTTCGTTGGATGGTGTCGACTCTCCTAATCGGTATACATGAAAAACGATGATGATGGCTGCGGAGGTATCCAGTTGCGGATCCAAATCCAATAATTCGGAGGCCTCCTCATGCTGGTCGATAAATTGGATGCTGGCCTGTGCACCTGGTGCAAGAAGCAATATATCGTTTTTTTCGCTCTGCACGAAATGCTTCCCCAAATGAAGCAAACCGGAAGGTGACCTAAACACGATAAGGCGATGCGCCCCGGGCGGGCTAGCTATACACTGTTTACAGGAAAGCCTGCGTAACAGAATCACGCTCTGAGGGATGTATAAGCTGAATCCTGCGTCTGGAAAATAGTGGATTCCAGTATTGTCAGTAGGTGAATGTTCCATGTCTTGCTCCTTAACATGTGTATTTTCATCGGTGCTTCCGAGCAGCAATCCTAAACAAATAAGTTGCTGCAAGATCGTTTCTGCTTTTTGTGCTATAAAAAATCAGAAATATATTCATTGTTCAATCATACCAAACTCCTTAACATGATTGAAGATGATTTTCATTCTCATTAAAGTATTAAGGGGAGGATTTACCATGCTAAAGAGAAAAATGTTCCGAGTTACATTCGGTATGCTGTTTGTACTTCTGATTACCGTAACAGCGGCTTGTTCTAAACAGGAGGAAGCTGCTCCATCTGTAACTGCCAACGGTGAACAGAAAAAAACTAAAGAAATTACTGTATCTTGGATGAGGGACTTAGGTCCGTCCAATCCGCACGCGTATTATCCATCGCAGTTGTTTTCACAATCCATGATATACGAACCTTTGGTTGAGTACGGCGAAGGAGGAGAAATCAAACCCCATTTAGCTTCCAGTTGGGAAATTAGTGACGATGGAAAAGAGTATACTTTCCATCTTCGCGAGGACGTCAAATACTCGGACGGCACACCGTTCAATGCAGCTAGCGTTAAGCGTAATATAGACGCCATTCTGCAAAACAAAACGACCCATAGCTGGTTGGGAACAGCTAAATTGCTTGAACAAGCCGAAGTCGTAGATGAGTATACCGTCAAACTGGTCATGTCCGAGCCGTATTACCCGGTCTTGCAGGACTTGACGACCGTACGTCCCTTTCGTTTCTTGGCTGATGCAGGCTTCCCAAAAGGGGACAACACGCTGGAGAGCATTCAATCTCCAATCGGCACAGGGCCATGGATGCTTGAAGAGTACAAGCAGGATGAATACAGCGTATTTGTGAAGAATCCGAACTATTGGGGCGAACAGCCTGAGCTGGATAAGATCACTGTCCGCATCATACCCGATGCGGAAACCCGCGTGCTAGCTTTTGAGAAAGGTGATCTGGACCTCATCTTCGGAGAAGGTTCCATAAGTCTTGACGAATTTACGCGCCTGCAAAAAAACGAGAATTTCGAAACAGAATTGTCAGGCCCGCTGGGTACGCGGAACCTGATCCTGAACACGCAGAATACAAAACTGGCAGATGTGCGTGTAAGGCTCGCTTTACATCAAGGATTCGACAAAGCCGGATTGGTTAAGGGAATCACATCAGATGTGGAACAGCCCGCAACGCAGGTACTAACTACTGATTATCCTTATGTTAGCCAAACATTCCCTGGATTTGAGTATGATGCTGCCAAAGCATCAGCCTATTTGGATGAAGCTGGATGGGCAGTCCCAGCGTCAGGAGGGACCAGGGAGAAAAATGGAGAGAAGTTGTCATTCGAGCTGATGTACGATACAACGGACCGTATCCAAAAAGCAATGGGTGAAACACTTCAGGCTGAATGGGCGGGACTCGGCGTCGAACTTCGCTTGACAGGACTTGAGCTAACCGAACAAACCAAACGTTTTCGCGAAGGTGATTACGACATGAACTTCTGGTTCAACTCCGGCGTGCCATACGATCCGCATACGTTGGTCAATGCGGTAGCCGAGCCCACTTTCGGCGTTGCTGAGGCACATGTCAATATTGAAGGCAAGGCAGAGCTTGACGAACAAATCAGGCAAGTACTTGCTTCTGTTGACGAAAAGCGTAGACAGGAGCTCTATGACCAGATATTGCAAAAAATTCATGATGAATCGGTCATTATACCCTTGTCCTATATTCGTCAATTCAACGTATACCAAAAAACACTTGATAACGTATCGTTTCCGGAGAGTCGATGGGATCATCCATTTAACAGCATCCGCCTAAAATAAAAGAAAAGGAAGGGCCGCTCATGGCAGGTTATATTTTGAGAAGAGCACTAACGCTGATTCCACTCGTACTGTTCGCCACATTTGTAGCGTTTGTACTGATGAGGCTCTCTCCGGTTGATCCGGCCGAGGCTTACTTCTCAGCAGCACATATCAAGCCTAACGCGCAAATGCTTCAGGAAAAACGGACTGAACTTGGACTGGATCAATCGTTTATTTCCCAGTATGTGCATTCTGCTGTTCACATGTTGCAGTTGGACCTTGGAACGTCTTACTTGTCCTCCAAGTCCGTGTGGGAAGAAATATGGAGTCGATTACCGGCAACACTGCAATTAGCCGGAACCAGTATGATAATTGCATTTGTCGCCGTTGTCGTACTAGGATATTTCTCGGCGGTGCATGCCGGAAAGTGGATAGATTACGCGGTTCGCTTCCTTTCCTATATCGGAGCCTCATTGCCACAATTCATGCTGGGTTACTTGCTGATCTATCTGTTTTCTCTACAATGGGACTTGCTTCCAGTAGAGGGGAAGGGCACGTGGCAGCATTTGATTTTGCCATCGTTGACTCTGGCTTTAGCACTTGTGGCAACCTATGCGCGACTGTTTCGTGAGAGTATTTTGGAGCAGTTGAAGCATGCGTATGTGGACTATGCGCATACAAGAGGACTGAAATCACACAGCATCATGCTCAGACATGTGGTCCGGATTGCCATCCTGCCCGTCATTACCGGATTCGGTATGAATCTGGGTAGGATGATTACCGGAACAATTATAGTCGAAAGGGTATTCTCTTGGCCAGGACTTGGACGTTTTTTTGTCGAAGCCATCTTCAACCGTGATCTGCCTGTTATCCAAGGCTATGTCTTTTTTGCTGCCTGTCTTTACCTATGTACAAGTCTTCTAACCGATCTTCTGTACATGGCTGCCGATCCGAGGCTTTCCTTGCAAGAAAGGGGCAGGTGACATCATGAAGTTAAGAAGTTCGATTTTTGGCAAACGATTGGTCGTAGGTATGTGCTTATTGTTTTTGGGTATTTGTGCGGCAACCGCCGTCTTTGCACCATGGATAGCACCCCACGATCCTTATAAGATTGGAATGGCTATTAAACTGTTGCCATCTTCGGCAGAGCATTGGTTGGGTACGGACCATTTGGGCAGAGATGTGTTATCCAGACTCATCTATGGCGTTCGCATTTCGTTTGGACTGGTATTAGGTGTCTTTTCCGTGTCCGTGCTTATTGGCGTATCGATCGGCATGTTATCCGGTTATGTCGGTGGCTGGTTGGATCAGCTGTTCATGCGAATATGCGATGGCATGCTTGCATTTCCGAATCTGGTTCTTGTGTTAGGCATTGTTGGCATGCTTGGACCGGGCATATATCAGGTCATCATCGCACTGCTACTGGTACAGTGGGTGTACTATGCACGGATGACCCGAGGTCTTGTGCAACAACTGCGTTCGGAGCCATACTTGATGGCTGCCACTATTTGTGGCTCCAGTCGATTAACCATCTTAAGAAGACATGTTTTCCCACATATTTTTCCGCAGATTGTGGTAATTGGTACACTTGAGATGGGGTGGGCCATCATGGATATTTCAGCCCTTTCTTTCCTGGGCCTGGGCATTCAGCCTCCGACCGCTGAATGGGGAGCGATGATAAATGAGGGACGTGGCTATTTGCGCGAACATCCTTCTCTAATGCTGTATCCTGGAATGTGCATTTTAATGGTAGTGACCGCGTTCAATGTATTAGGGGAATCGTTGTCCCAATTGCTTGGTGTCAAAAAAGTGAAGGAAAGGAGCGCACCCCATGTTCGAAAAGCATCACGCAAGGTCGGCAACTCCTGAACCATTGCTCGTACTTTATAATGTCTGTGCCGACGTGATCAGTGACGGATCCTCTCAGCGGTTGCTTCACCACGTTTCGTTCTCGTTGCAGCCAGGACGCGTCATTGGTCTCGCAGGACAGAGCGGCAGCGGAAAAACGCTGACCTGCCGATCCATTCTTCAATTACTCGATCCCAGCATCCGCGTAAACGGTAGCATCAGGTTAAGAGGTAAGGAACTGAACAATATGACCGAAAAGGAGTTACGGACCATTCGTGGCAACGATATAGGCTATATCGTGCAAAATCCAATGAATGCACTAGTTTCCGTTCACACCATTGGAAGCCAGTTTGTCGAAACGATTCGCACGCATTCCCAGTGCAGCAAAAGAGAGGCTTTGAGTCTGGCCGTGCAGGCTCTCGAAAGTGTAAGGCTTCCAGACCCGGCTGGACTTCTTAAGCGGTACCCGTTCGAGCTTAGTGGTGGCATGTTGCAACGTGTGTTGATTGCACTCACGATGAGCTTGTCACCCTCCATCGTCATCGCGGACGAGCCGACTACCGCCCTGGATACGGTCAATCAATACCGCGTTCTGGAGGAACTCGAAAGGCTAAGGTTAAACAAAAATGTTGCCATACTGCTCATCACGCATGACTTTGATGTCATTGCAGAGATGGCCGATGAAGTTATTGTCATGAAGGAAGGGCGGATCGTGGAGCATAACGACGTATTATCCATATTCAATCGGCCACAGCATGCCTATACTCAGGAATTGCTGCGAAGCCGGTTGAATGACTGAACGGAGGAGTAAACATGGCATTGCTGGAAATTTCCCGCGTTACGCACGCTTATGATTCTGCCCACGGCTTCTTACGGAAATCGAAACAGGAGCCTCAAGCAGTGGTAAAGGATGTCTCTATAACGCTGGAGGCAGGACAATGCATTGGGTTGTTGGGAGGCAGTGGTGCAGGCAAGAGTACGCTCGGGAAAATCATGCTCGGCTTGCAGCGGCCTCAATCAGGCTCGGTACTTATTCATGGTAAGGACTTGTATACGAGCGACAAACGAACGAAGAAACAATTGCGGAAGCATGTACAGGCCGTATTTCAAGATTGTTATTCTTCGGTCAATTCTAGGATGACGGCAGCACAAATCATTTCAGAGCCGCTCGACAATTTTGAGCGGCTATCGAGCAGGGAGAAGGCTTATCGTATCTGCGAAGCTCTGGACTTGGTAGGGTTGCCCGCAAGTGCCATGAACAAGTTACCAAAAGAATTTAGCGGTGGACAACTGCAGCGCATCAGCATCGCGCGCGCCATGATCTCTAACCCCAGTGTCATCGTGCTTGATGAAGCGGTCAGCAGCCTTGATGTCGCCAATCAGGTGCACATTATCAGCGTTTTACGAGATTTAAAGGCACAACGAGACATGTCCTACATATTTATCACGCACAACCTAAAGGCTGCTTTTGCACTGTGTGACCGATGGACTGTATTGGATCAGGGTAGCCTGTGCGGGAGCTTCTCAACGAAGGCTGAAATGAAGGCATCCGAGGAGTCAGCAGTTAAGCAGCTGTTGGACGCTTCACTCTCTACACGTCCGGAACTCGGCACGATTCGCAAGGATAGGTACTTTCTTACTGACACAGAGCAGCGAGAAGGCGCATGGGCATGAATCGCAGCGAAGTTTTGGCAGACACCTACAACGGCGTATTTTCGCCCGCGTTGCTGCGCTTGTATGCCCTGACTTTTTTGTTTTACAGTGCTAACGCCTTCGTTCAGATGATATTGCCTCTTTATTCGCGTAGCGTCGGTTTGGGTAACGATAGAATAGGCATAATCGTGGGTACATATTTGCTGGTTAGCATGCTGCTACGACCATGGGCGGGATTAGTGGTTGAGCGAATCGGGGTTACCCGTATTCTGCGTTTCATCTTATTGGGGCATCTGTGCGTTTTGCTTCTGTACGTATGGCAGGGCAACGTTCCTCTTATCTTTATCAGGGGTTTGCAAGGCGCGGTTGCCGCCTTTTTCTCACTGGTCGTGCAGATGACCGTGATGGACCTGTTATCCGAACGCGACCGAACTCAGGGATTGTCACTGTATTTGCTGTTTGGCTTGTTGCCATCGGTTATGATGCCCGCTCTGGGATGGATCGCCTGGGACCAAGCGGGAATGAACGGATTTTATGCTGGCCTTGCAGTTCTTGGCGCATTGACTCTCATATCGGCTTATGGAACAGGAAGAGACACGAAACGCATTACAGTGGCCACCCGTTCCACTGAGCAGAAGACGAGAAAGCATGATATTACTGTAAGTATACAAGCCACGCTCTGGAACCGTCATTTCATTCTAAGCAGCCTCGTGATGATAAGCACAACGGTTGGATTCGGTGCGATAACGGCCTTCATGGCTTTGTACGTGGTGCAAACCGGGATCGGTAATGCTGGGGTGTTTTTTTTCATACAATCAGGAGTGATCGTAACAACGAGATTTGCTTTGCGTAAGCGACTGCCTTCGGACGGGAATTGGCATTCCGTTTATGTGGGTTTATTGTTATTTTCAATTACGATAGGTCTGGTACTGGTTGCCATTGCCCCGTATACTGGCATGACATGGGTACTGTATGTGGGCGGTATCGCAATCGGCTATGGCATCGCAAACATGTATCCCGTTCTTGCCGCTTACCTGAGCATCGTACTTGGACAAGAACGACGAAAAATATGGATGGGTCTGTTTATCTCCATGTCCGATCTTGGAACCGTAATTGGTAGCATCATCTTAGGGATAGCGGCAGACCATGTCGGTTACACCTCCATGTTCTTGATCTCCGCTGGAGCTTCACTCAGTATTGCCATCCTTGTAGCTATGAGTAATCGTTGGATGAATACCCATCATTGAAAAGCACTGAAGTTAAGACGACAAAACGACAAATTGATAATATCCCCTTTTAGTAGACAAGAATAAAAAGACATCTGGAAAGATGGATTTAATCTTGTTGACCAGAAGGGGATTTTTTATGGAAAATAGCAATGAATCACTTGTAATTCAACGGCTAATATGAGTTTGGGCTTTGAAAACTTCTAGGATGGCCCATCAATAATTGGACGGAAACTAGAACGTTGTCATACTCTATTTTGACAAAAATTCTACCACCGTAGTACTGTCAAGAGATGAGTAATATTGAAAGAGAGGTATAGAAAGGTGAAACAGGTACTTGTAATTAAGAATGAACGGTCTTTAGCAAAGAAAATCGTAAGCGGCCTAAAGCAAGACGGCTGTTTCAGTTTAAAACTTCATAATGAAAATCAAGGTTTAAATATAGTATTTGACCTAGATTGGGATATTATCGTATTAGATTGGGATTCACTAAGTATATCTGGACCGGAAATATGCAGACAAATACGAACTGTTAAAACGACACCGATAATCATTTTGACCGACAATGTGTCCAGCAAGGATTGCATAGCAGGGTTACAAGCAGGAGCAGATGATTATATAAGAAAACCATTTGTGAAAGAAGAATTAGTAGAAAGAATAAAAGTTATTTTAAGAAGAGAGGATGGTTTCCAGCCAAACGAGACAAATTTTTTTCAGTTTAAAGAACTCATCGTTGATGCATCAAGCAATATTGTGAAAAAAGGGGATGAAAATCTCCGCCTTACTAAGCGTGAGTACGAATTGCTTGTTTTTTTAATCAAGAATAAAAATAGAATATTGAGCCGTGAGATACTTTTGAACCAGGTGTGGGGATATGATACAGCAGTCAATCCAAATGTAGTGGATTTATATATTGGGTATCTAAGAAAAAAGCTAAAATGCGAGAAAAAAGACAGATATATCAAAACCGTACATGGCAGGGGTTATTCAATGATTGAACAATAATCCATATCAAGCATAATCGAAAGAACACGACTACCTTCACAAGATTTTCACATAATTAAAGACTATACTGTTCCACAGAACGTTTAAATGAAAATGATTATCAATAGCAATTGAGGTGGTGGCAATTACTATTCCATTCAATCTATTAACTTCATTTTCCTAAAAATCACATTAGTAGGGGGGAGCTAATACCAAGATAGATTGCGAACATACTCAAGTGCAGGAATAAGTATAGTAGGCTGAACTATGCAAAGCTAGGGCCAGGATAATTTGTATGTCTGACTAAAGCTGGAACACTAGATACAACAAGGCTTGGGGTTTAGTATCAATGTTGTTATTTACTAGTGCTACATATGTTGAAAGAGTACTTTTCGCTTCTATTTTTGCACTGACAGGCACATGGCTGTTTATGCCAATATTGAATTTGATTATAGGGAGAGAGTATTGGAAATGAGAAAATTTAAATTAACTGTCTTTTTAGCAATTTTTGTTTTGATGTTGGTAGCTTGTTCAAATGCAAGTAATGAAAATGGAGAAACTGCAACTAATGGACAAGAAAGCAATTCTACTGAAGCTTCAACGGTCGATATTACTGATGCTCATGGCACTGTTACTGTTCCTGTAAACCCCAAGAAAGTGATTTCTTTAGATAGTAGAACTTTTGAAACTTTAGCTGATTGGGGAATCAAATTAGTGGCTGCTCCAAAGGATGTTATGCCTGCAGATTCACCATATGTAAGTGATGACTCCGTTCAAAATATTGGTAATCACCGTGAACCAAATCTTGAAATTGTAGCAGCGGCAGACCCTGAACTTGTAATTATCGGTCAAAGATTTGCTGGCTATTATGATGAAATAAAAAAATTAGTGCCAAATGCAGCTGTTATTGATCTTAATTTTGATGTTTCTGAGGAAGCGGCTACACCTGGGGAAAACTTAGTAAATGGATTTAAGGATGCTACAAATTCTTTAGGGAAAATTTTTGATAAAAATGAAGAGGCTGAACAATTGGTAGCTGATTTCGATAAAGCTATTGAAGACGCTAAGTCAGCCTATAATGGTTCGGATACAGTTATGGGTGTTGAAGTTGCTGGTGGGAATATTGGTTTCTCTGCTCCTCATTTTGGACGTGTTTGGGGACCTATGTATGATATTTTTGGATGGAAACCAGCATTAGAAATTGAAAATGCTACTTCAGACCATAAAGGAGACGAGATTTCTGTAGAAGCTATTGCACAAAGTAATCCCGATTGGCTTCTCGTACTAGATCGTGATGCAGCAGTATCTTCTACGAGTGATGCCGTTCCAGCTCAGGATGTTATTAATAATTCAGCTGCTCTTAAAAAGGTAACTGCTATTTCTAAAGGGCAGATTGTTTATGCGCCAAATGACACGTACACAAATGAATCCATCCAAACTTTTATAGAAGTATTTGAAAACCTTGCAAACACTTTAGCTAAGTAGTTTAAAGGAGTATAACATAGTGCCGAAAAATATAATCGCCGAGGTTGAGAATAATTCTCAACCTCGGCTTTATAAGTACAATAAGATATGGACAAAACCATTTATATTAACGATTTTAGTTGTTTTTATTTTATGCATTATATCATTGTTTACTGGAGCGTATGACATACGTGGACAAGAGGATGGAATGGAAATGTTTTTCATCACTCGTGTTCCAAGAACAGTTGCTCTAATGCTTACTGGAGCTGCTATGTCCATGGCTGGACTCGTAATGCAACTTATTACACAGAATCGTTTAGTTGAACCTACCACAACTGGAACTATTGAATGGTCAGGGTTGGGACTTCTTTCTGTATATTTATTATTTCCTGCACCCACTTTAGTTCAAAGAATGACTGGTGCAATCATTTTTTCTTTTATAGGTACAATGGTTTTCTTTTTATTTTTAAGAAGAGTTAAACTTCGTTCGTCTTTAATTGTACCGATTATCGGGATGATGCTTGGAGCAGTCATTTCGGCATTTTCTACTTTTATTGGACTTGTTTTTCAAATGACACAGAATATTGAAACTTGGTTTGTAGGTTCTTTTGCACCCGTTCAAGTTGGAAGATATGAATACTTGTGGCTCATTGTCATCGTTACTTTTCTTATTTTTATGTATGCTAATAAATTGACTCTAGCAGGACTAGGGGAAGATGTTGCAACAAGTCTTGGAGCGAATTATAATAGGATCGTTTTTTGGGGTACTGGTCTTATTTCTCTTGCAGTTGGAATTGTTGCAGCCGTTATTGGAAACTTACCTTTTTTAGGTTTAATTGTACCCAATATTGTTTCAATGTTTAGAGGCGATGATCTTAGGAGTAATTTGCCTTGGGTATGTGTGATAGGAATGGGTACTATAACGGTTTGCGACATCATTTCTCGAACCATTATCATGCCTTTTGAAGTACCTGTCTCATTGATACTTGGAACAGTAGGGGCAGTCGTATTTATTCTTATTTTATTGAGACAGAGGAAACAAGGGAGGCTAAGATGAGCACATTGGAATATAGAAATAAAGAAAATGTCAAAGTCGATTCTAGCCTCCATAATGCAAAAAGATCAGCCAGAGCTTTTCGTTCGAAGAAAGAAGAAAGACGTTATTGGATTTTGCTGATCACATTAATTGTTTTGGGTGTTCTTTCTTCGTATGGACTTTTAGTTTATAACAATCCAGTTCCCATAGATTCACCTTCTTTTATACCAGTTGTTAGAAGAAGGGTAGATGCTCTTGTTGCAATGATTATTGCTGCGATTTGTCAGAGTTTGTCGACGGTTGCTTTCCAATCGATTACGAATAATCGGATTATAACTCCTTCACTTTTAGGATTTGAATCACTATACTCAACCATTCAGACTAGTACCATATTTTTCTTTGGTGCTGGTGCATTCATCAATTTTACTGGCATTGGATCGTTTGCATTTCAAGTTATTGTTATGGTCTTGATGAGTTTGATCCTATATGGATGGTTGCTCTCTGGGAAGTATGGAAATCTACAACTTATGCTCTTGGTTGGAATTATTATTGGAGCTGGACTGAGATCTGTGTCAACTTTTATGAGAAGACTTCTTGCGCCGTCTGAGTTTGATATTTTACAGGCAAGATTGTTTGGTTCTGTTAATAATGCGAATTCTGAATATTATCCTGTTGCAATTCCAATTGTAATCATTGTAGCTTTGCTTATACTTGCGTATTCCAAGAAATTAAATGTAGTATCACTTGGAAAAGATGTCTCTACTTCTTTTGGAGTTAAACATCAAGCAAGTATAATTTATACACTAATATTAGTTTCTGTTTTGATGTCCATTTCTACGGCTATGGTTGGACCACTTACTTTCTATGGGTTTTTAGTTGCAACTTTGAGTTATCAAGCAGCGCCAACTTATGATCACAGATATATTTTTCCGATGGCTCTTGCTATAGGATTTTTGATCATAACGAGTGCTTACTTTTTAATGTATCATATATTCAATGCTCAAGGTGTGGTTTCAGTTATTATCGAACTATTTGGTGGAATCATATTCTTAATTGTGATTTTAAGGAAGAGGGCTTTATGATAAAGATTGATAATGCTAGAAAGTTGTATGCTGATCAGGTGAAAATAGGACCCTTGAATATTGAAATACCAAAGGCTTGTTTTACTTCTTTAATTGGGCCTAATGGTGCTGGAAAGTCTACGACACTTTTAATGATTGGAAGACTTTTGGGTATAGATGAAGGCCAAATTATAGTGGCGAACATGGATATTTCTGAATCTAAATCAAAAGACTTAGCCAAAATTGTAACTATCTTGCGACAAGAAAATCATTTTGTAACAAGGCTTACTGTTAGACAGCTAGCTGGATTTGGGCGTTTTCCCTATTCTAAGGGAAGATTAACGAAAGAAGATGAGGTTATTATTTCTAAGTATATCGATTTTTTAGACTTGACTGATCTGGAGAATAGATATTTAGATGAGCTATCTGGTGGTCAAAGGCAAAGGGCATATGTAGCCATGGTTCTGAGCCAAGAAACGGAATATGTGCTTTTGGACGAGCCTCTAAACAACCTTGATGTTGCTCGTTCTGTTCAAATGATGGAGCATTTGAGGCTTGCTGCAAAGGAATTTGGAAGAACAATTCTGACTGTTATGCATGATATTAATTTTGCAGCCAAATATTCTGATCGAATTTGTGCCATGAAAGATGGACAAATTGCAGCTTTTGGAACAGTAGAAGAGATTATGAATTCAGAAATTTTGACAGATATTTTTGAAACAAAGATAGAAATTATCGAGGGCCCTTATGGGCCCATAGCGATTTATTAGTTACAATTTTTCCGGAAAAAGCATTTCATAATAGGGATGTAAACAGTCGTCTTAGAGATGACTGCTTACATCCCTATTCTTATTTAATGAGAAATTAATTTTCCAGAATCAAATAGCGATTTTAATCAAATTCAAATTCCAAATTCACACCTTTACGTTCAATTACTCCGTACACTCAATAGAACTATATCAAACTAATAAGCAAAAGAAATAATGGCTGCACAAGAAGTTACCGAGCAGCAAAAGATATAAGCAAAGATTTAGTAGCGATTGCTTCCGGAAATGGGGAAGCAATCGCTATGTTTTCGTGCGGATATTTTTATTTTTTGTCCTCCACATGTGTACAAAAAATAAAAAAGATGATACATTGAAATTAGTTTAACTCCTTTTATAACAGGGTTTTTTTAAAGAATACTATGTCTCCTGTACGAGGACATACGTATATCGAGGAGGGAATGGAATGTCAAGTCAAGCATTGGACCAATTTTTAATTTCGAACATCGAGGATCTAAAGACTAAAGGTCTATATAACGTCATCGACACGCTGCAGGGTGCAAATGGTCCTGTTATTCGTATCGACGGAAAGTCCCTAATCAATTTGTCTTCCAATAACTATTTGGGACTGGCAACAGATCACCGCCTGATTGATGCTTCAGTTAAGGCGTCGCAGACATACGGGGCAGGCGCAGGGGCTGTGAGAACCATTAATGGTACGATGGATCTTCATATTAAGCTTGAAGAAAAACTGGCCCGTTTCAAAAAAACGGAAGCCGTTATCGTGTATCAATCGGGATTTAACTGCAATATGGCTGCTATATCCGCGGTAATGGACCAGCATGATGCGATTTTATCTGATGAGCTGAACCACGCTTCGATTATTGATGGTTGCCGCCTGTCGAGAGCAAAGGTGATTCGCTTTAAGCATTCGGATATGAATGATTTAAGACAGCAGGCGAAAGATGCCAAGGAATCCGGTCAGTACCATAAAATTATGGTCATCACCGACGGGGTTTTCTCCATGGATGGTGATATAGCAAAGCTGCCCGAAATCGTGAAAATAGCAGAAGAATTCGATCTGATTACTTATGTGGATGATGCCCACGGTTCGGGCGTTCTCGGAGCAGGTGCGGGAACCGTGAAGCATTTTGGATTGTCCGACCGCATTGACTTTCAAATTGGTACTCTTTCCAAGGCGATCGGCGTTGTCGGAGGTTATGTGGCGGGTAAAAAACAACTGATCGAATGGTTGAAGCTGAGAAGCCGTCCGTTTCTGTTCTCGACATCGCTACCTCCGGCTGTAATCGCTTCTTGCAGCGCTTCTGTCGACATTTTGATGAATGACAAAGAACTGATCGAGAAGCTGTGGGAGAACGGCAATAAATTGAAAAATGGCTTGAGACTGCTTGGATATGATGTAGGCCAAAGCGAAACGCCGATCACACCTTGTATCATTGGCGACGAAGTAACCACCCAACAGTTCAGCAAACGGCTCTATGAAGAAGGCGTTTACGCCAAGGCAATCCTGTTTCCGACAGTTCCGAAAGGAACCGGAAGAATACGCAACATGCCGACAGCTGCCCATACCAAGGAGATGCTCGATCAGGTGATCTCCGTTTATGAGAAAGTTGGCAAGGAAATGAAGCTGATTTAGCTGTATTCGCGGGAGTATATTTCGGGAGGAATGTCTTATGAACAAGATTTTGGTGACTGGAGCACTGGGCCAAATCGGTTCTGAGTTAGTTGTTAAATTACGTGAAATTTATGGTGCGGATCACGTCGTTGCTACGGATCTCAGGTCATCAGCCCACGAAATTACCCGATCCGGGCCATTCGAGCTGCTGGACGTGACGAATGATAAGGCGATGTTCGAAATCGCCAAGCGGTACGAAGTTGATACCGTCATCCATTTGGCTGCGCTGCTGTCGGCTACCGCAGAGGAGAAACCGCTGCTTGCCTGGAATTTGAATATGGGCGGATTGATGAATGCACTTGAAATATCCAGGGAGCTCGGCTGCCAATTTTTCACTCCAAGCTCCATTGGATCTTTTGGTCCTTCGACTCCGAAAGACAATACCCCGCAGGATACGATCCAGAGGCCCAATACGATGTACGGTGTGAATAAAGTGTCCGGCGAACTGCTTTGTGATTATTATTTTCACAAATATGGCCTGGATACTAGGGGGCTGCGATTCCCGGGTTTGATATCTTATATGACGCCTCCCGGCGGAGGAACGACAGATTACGCTGTGGAAATTTATTACGCAGCCGTGACGACTGGCCGGTATACATCTTATATCGCCAAGGACTCAAACATGGACATGATGTATATGCCGGATGCCCTGAACGCTATCATCGAATTAATGGAAGCGGATTCTTCCCGGTTGATACACCGAAATTCATTTAATGTTACCGCAATGAGCGTGGATCCGGAGGCGATCGCTGCAGCGATACGGGATGAGTTTCCCGGCTTTATCCTCGATTATGACGTTGATCCGAAGAGACAGGCGATTGCCGATAGTTGGCCGCATTCCATTGATGCGACGGCAGCGAAAACAGAATGGGGATTTCATGCCCGCTACGATCTGAAGGCCATGACGAAGGATATGCTTTCACAGCTAAGCGAGAGACAAATGCTTCGCAAGGCTTAAAGTTATTATGAATTCGCTGTGCAAACCGAGTAGAAATACAAAAGAAGCTGCATCAAGAGGTTTAGCGTTACCCGGACCTTTGGTTGCAGCTTCTTTTTTACATCCACCAACCCAGACATTTCCGTGGTCTGTGGCTTATCAGATAAAGAATACGGCATAAAGTTTGCAACAGGACGGACCGAGGTATGAAAAAATTAAAACACAGAAGTGAAAGAAAGGGAGCTGCTGTTTATATTCGTGAGCAAGAAGCACATGATCAAGCAGTAGACAAGCTGAGTGTAAAAGAATACGAAGATCCATTCAGCATTAATAAAAGCAAATAGAAACAAAACCAGTTTAACTGGTAAGTGAAAGTGACAAATAACACTGAGCCTGAACAGACCTGCTGTCAGGCTAGCGTCTTTAGGCGCAGTTTGGAAACAGGGGGTTATACCCCTAAAGTCCGTATATTTTAATATAAATGAGATAATTAGGGAGTATTAATATTAGAATAGAACTTTACTTACATACCAGGATTATTTTAATCTTTAATATGTTATTATGTGGCCATGAATTATTCTATGGCCTCTTCTTTATTTTGATGATGTAAGGAGCGAGATTATGGATAAAAAAGAAAAGAAGTATATTATTGCTATTGTTATACTTATTGCAGTTGTATTGGGTGTTATATGGTATTTTAGAGTGGGATATTTATTAAAAAAACCAGAGATGCCCGAAGCAAATATTGAAATTCAAACAAAAATGGTTGATAGGGGCACTATTAATCTAAGAAACGCTGAATACACGGAAGGACAAATAAAGGTCGGATATGAAGTGAATGGATTCAGTTTGAAAGAGTATAATGTTTCTTGTAAGCTTTATAATGACGGAAATTTAATTTCATCTTCTGGCTCGACAGATGGAGGCTTAATAGAATTAGACAAACAGCATTATTACTTTGTCGGTTTTGAGAATATAGATCAAGTTAATCTGCCTGACTCTATAAATCTAACTGTGGAAATTACTGTGATACCAAATGATTCTGGACAAAAACCTTTAACAGCATCATTCAATGTGGGCCTTGCTAAAGAAATGTAAATAGAATCAAATATCATAATAACGAGCAGTTTAGTTGAGGATTAATTAGAGGGTACCTTATCATGAATAGGGCGAAATTTTCGTTTTGGCGCTGAAAATAGCATTCAAAAAGCAAATGAAAACAATGTAAACTAATCGGGCTCCCACTATTCTGAGGGTGCCCACTTTAATTTTTGGACGATTTTAGTCGAGGCTTAGGCTAAATCAATAGGGAAGATGAGGAAGTGCTGCAAGCTATCAGCTACTATCAAGGCTCGATTGCAAGTCCAGCTACCTCCTTATTCTATTGAAAATTGAGGTTGCAAATGCCAAGGACAAGAACTTGTACCGATTACCGTATTGGGACAAAAACATGTTCCTATTTCCGATTAGGCATATATCTAATCGTTTTTTTCTCGTTAATTCATTAAACTAAACGGGCATGTTAACTTAATAATGACAGGTAGGAAACAATTTAACGGCAGAGGTGAAGGCGTCAAATTTTGGTTATATCGTTTTAGAAGAGTTCTACTAGTAAGTCATGAGTCCAACTCCATTTTTCTTCATAATCGGTTTCTAAGCACCCATTTTAATTCCGTGGAACAATTCAAAAAAACGGCCGCTGTTCGCATCGTTTGCGACAGGGTCGTTTTTTGTTTTTCGTAGGCTAGCTTCAAATTGCTATTCACTCTTGCCAAACACTCATAGGGTCCCATGGCTTGATTTGATTACCATATTTTGCGGTCAAAAAAACTTTCATGTCTTCCAGTTTAGCAGGCACCTCGTTCCAAATTGGAAGGGGGGGTAACCCTCGTTTGCTTTTCAATAGGATGTCCACTGTAACATACAAGCGTTCTGGCTGAATCCAATGAAGGAAGCGGTAAATATCAATTTGCTTAGTCAGGGACAAGGCATCAATTTCGTCATTGTAATGCTTGTTGAACTCGCTGATCAGGTTCAGGAGGTAGTCTCTCTGCTCCTTCACGAAGTCCAGGCCGCAGATGGCGCCATGTCCTGGAATAACGATTTCGGGTTTAATTTCATCAATAATGCGGTCAAGTACTTTAACCCAATTGAGGGTTCCCTCTTCGCTGTATGCCGTACACCCGTTAAACACGACATCGCCGGCGAACAGCACTTTTTCTTTTGGCATCCACAGCAGCAAGTCGCTGTCAGAGTGTGCTGGAGCAACGTTGTAAATCATTACTTCCGTATCGCCAAGACGGATGTTGATATCGTCTTTTATCTCAATATTCGGGAGCAACCATTCTACGCCTTCCAGGTCGAATCCTTCAAATTCAGCTGCAAAAAAACGCTCGCCCGAAGTCGATTCCGGAGAATCCTTTCCTCTTTTGATGACGCTGTCCATCCAGGCGATATTTTCTGTAAGACGCTCTCTGGACGCTTCCTTGTGCATAATAATGCAAGCATCTTCAAACACTTTGTTTCCCCAGGCATGGTCGCTATTATAGTGCGAGTTCACCACATATGCGGGAGAGCCGCCGTTGCTTACTTCCTTAAAAGCCTCCCGCATTTCCCGCGCATGGAACAAATCGAAGAACGTGTCATACACCAGCCCTTCACCCTTGTTGATGAATCCGGCATTGGCCCAACTGATGCCGCGATACGGCGAAATACCGGCAAAGACGCCATCTGCGACTTCAAAAAATTTAACGCGAGGTTTTTGAATAATACGTCCATACTTCATAAAAATTCTCCTTCGTGTATATGTTTTTTTGGTAAGTCATACTGACTATGTCCTCATTATAGAAAATGGAAAACAGAAATGCAAGCATGTACTTGCATGCATTAATTCCATACTGTATGCTACTAACAGAACAACATCACACTACATGGATGGAGGCGCTGCAATATGAAACTAGTAACCTTTCAAACCAATACATCCCAGGAACCTTTGTTTGGGCTTGTAATTAACGAGAGATTTATCGTGTCTTTTGCTGCAATCATGAAAAAGCAGGGAACGTTCTCTGACAGTCTTGAAAGTATGGACAGCTATCTTCATTATTTGCCGGAGAGTTATGATGCTGCTAAGGAAATGATGCAATATGCTATCGAACAGTTGCATCAATTCAATGAAAATGAAATCAGCCTGATTTCAGCGGTAAACCTGCTACCGCCGGTTCCGAATCCGGCTGCGCTTATCGATTTTGGGCTGACGCCAAGACATCTGAGAAATGCTGGCGTAAATCTGCTGCAAAGAGAATATACAGGGCCGGAAAGAGAAGAACTTAAACGGAAAATCGCCGAAAAATTCCAGCAAGATCCGAATAAAGTGAATTTCAGTTATTACAAGTGTAACCATAATGCTGTAATTGGCGATGGGGATACGATTCATTGGCCATCATACTCTTCATACCTGGATATTGAGCCGGAGCTGGCCTTTGTTACAGGGAAGGGGAACTGCGTTGCAGGTTATGTTATTTTTAACGACAGTACTGTCCGCGATGTGCAGTGGCCGGATTTCCAGGCGATGACCGGACCGACGCGCTGCAAAGATTTCGATCGCAGCAAAGGGATAGGGCCATTTCTGGTAACGCCGGATGAAATCGACAACCCGCTGGCATTGGACGTGGATGTGCGTATCGGGGAGAGACTGCACTGGAAGGGAAGCACATCCGAGTATTCTGCACACCCTGCAAAAGTGATGGAGGAGGTTCTCAAAGTTTTCACGCCACTCCCGGGCACGATTATAGGAATGGGGACGATACCGGATTGCTGCGCAATCGAGACCGAAGAATGGCTGTTGCCCTCTGACCGAATCCAGATTACATTTGATAAATTAGGCACGCTCACGCAATTGGTGCCTGATCATATCAAAATTACGGAACCAAGCCGCTGGGATAAAAGAAGTGATTTACCTTAAATAAACGTTTATGAAAATGATGAACCCCTACCCTGCTGCATATACAAAACTTGTAGTAGAATAGATTTAACATATGCTAAAGGAGCAATATAATGCAAACTTCAGACAGAATCATTGAAGCCGCGACACGGCTCATCAAAAAGAATGGCTATCGCGGAGTAAGCACCAAAGCCATTGCAACGGAAGCTAAAGTCAATGAATCTACGATTTTTCGGCAATTTGGAAGCAAGCAAGGCATATTGGAAGCCATCATTGAAAGACATTCGGATATCCCGCAATTTGAGAAGCTGTTAAAAGAGGACGCGACCGATAATCCGGAAGTCGATCTGCTGAATGTAAGTCAGCAGTACCGATTGTTCTTCCATAAAAATGCGGACATCATTTTGATTGGCATCCGCGACAAAGGAATGTTTCCCGAATTAGACAGAGTGCTGGCCGATCCGCCGGTGAAGCTGCACTCCTTGCTGGTTGAATATTTTGAACGCCTGCAGAAGAAAAAAGTTATAGCCAGACAGGATGAGCGCCTTGCCGCCATGTCTTTTCTCTCGATGTGCTACGGCTTTCAGATGAGCGAGCTGATTCACGGGCAATATCAGTCCCAACTCGTCACCGAGGAAGATTTCTACAAGCACAGTGTCTCATTGTTTGTAAAAGGAATTTTGTCTCAGTCATAAGCTTTGTGAGATGTGTCTGTATTTGCATACGAAATGGACCTCGGTACTAGGCTGTTGCTATACCGTGGAACTTCTTCATCTCAGCGTTTTTATACTCAAAAACTAGTCTGCATTTATCAGTATTAACGTAGAATATATACCATAAATATGGTGATCATTGATCGGCTGCCTTTATATAACTAAAGGGCAGGTTAGCGTGGTATATTTAATTTAAAGTTCTAACAAGGAGGCTGCAAATGAATTCGATAACCTCGAAAGAGTTTGCAGAGTACTGTGCTTATGAAGAGTGGTCAAATTATAAAGCACATTGTATCTCATTAGACGAGTTCATTAGTGACTGGTTACCCAATATGGTGGAGGATCAGCATAAGCTGTCGATCTTTTGGAACAGAGATGATTCTGCAGTTCTTGAGATTCAAGTGCTACTAAATGATTTAGTGAAGGAACTCAAAAAGTATTGATCCATCGTTACGCTAACGGGGAACGTTAGCTTAATAAAACTTAAGAAGGCATCAAATTGATCAGCTGCTGATTTCAACTAGCGGACTGACAATAGGGATCGTTGCAGAAATGCTGACGATCTTTTTTTTGTATGTGTTTAATTATGAGTATATAAATCACGAAAAAGGGCTCCTCTGTAGACCAGGACACCCCAAGTGCGGGTCAGCGATCACGTACCTGGATATAAATGGGTGTTTCCCGGCAAAAAAAGGTATAGAAAGCCAATGCGCGGATCTGATGCTCTTTTATCAGTAATTATGGCGTAAAGCCAGAGAGCTTGAAGAAAAAGAACCGGAGAATGTTAGGCGAATAGATGAGATTTATGAGATGATCATGGACATTAGTAAGATATTTGAGGTTAGAGCAGGACACAGCTCAATAGAAACAAACTCTATATATCTTAAAACAGAAGATTCTATTTTCTGGCATGGGTACTTGTAGGGGGGAGAATGCATGTTGGAGGAGATATATTTCATTATTTCCTGAAGATAAGCAGAGCATCTCCTGAAGGAGATGCTTATTTTCTTGAGTAGACACATTGTTAGGATTGCTATTGGGTATCATTCGTCCTAAATCGAGGAAGTATAAATATATTACTCTCTTTTTTCATTATCTAATCGCCGACGAAATACCAAAGCCGAAACAGCCAATATAATAAAAGATAATGTTGAAGCAGCAGTAAACATCTTCAACACATTTCCTATTGGGGGGTTAAACAACAGAGCAATTGAGATGATTAAAACGGCACCTGTTAAACCCATTCCCAAAATCGAGATCGCTAAAATCTTGTTCATCAAATCACCTCACAGCGGATATTTCACCATTTAAAGAGATTAAATGAGTGGGGCTGGAAGAAAGTTATCAAGAGTCCTAAAAAAACTATAGTGCTAAGGTTATTTGTCAACACAATGTAAATATATATCTTTCTATTATGCACCGAGACGGGACACAAATACTACTAGAAAAAGTGATTTCAGAATTTCCATATGCTAGACATCTAGGTGAGCGTTAAAAGGATAATATTAAAGTGAACATTTATTGTTATTTATTAGATCCTTTAATATGATTGAATTAAATTAAACAAAGAAAGGTCTAAAGTAATTTGTATGATTTTATCGTTCTAATGGAAAAATTAAACTGACCCCTCCGCTATTTTCAGCGAGAGAGGCCCGTTACTTGTCAATTGCAGTACTTATATATTGTGCATGCCCTCCAAAACAGCGATCAAGATGAAGAGTTGTTACTAGGCGATCTGTCAATTTTTTTGGTTCGTTCCGCCAGTTCAGTTATTGACTTAATGTCTTGATCAGTTAATAGATCTAGAAAATACTTGCGTATTGCCTTTGAGACTATGGGAAGGGCTTCATCCAAGGCTGACTTTCCGACGGATGTAATAATGACTTGCACACCGCGATCTGTGTCTAGTGGTTTCCTCAGAACTAGACCACGTTTTTCCATACGCGTTAGATGATGAGATAGTCGGCTCTTATCCCAATCCATCGAGTCAGCTAATTCTTGTTGGCGAAGTTTACCATCCCCAAATTGGACTAAACGATCTAATACTCCAAAATCGCCTTCTGATAGTCCTGTATATTCAGACATTTCTTTTACAACGCGACCGAAGACTCGTTTAAAGGAGCCTTTCCACGTATTCCATAGTCGCATTTCGTCTTCGTTTAGTTCATTAATATCCATGCTAATATAATACCATGGTTGACACATCAACCACAAGATGTTAGAGTTTGTTTTATGAGTTGACATGTCAACCGAGAGAGTTGGATTTGTCTTTTGGTTGATATGTCAACTTAAGAGGGTCATAAAGATCTGCAAAAGATGTATAGGAAGGTGAAGAAGGAGAGAAAAGTGCATAAACCTGTGCCTTGGTCACTGGGGCAAACAAAGGAAACGGGCATCAAATAACGAAAGATCTCGCGTCACAAGGATTTACCGTGCTCATCAACGTTCTCAAATGAGAAACGCCAGCGAGTTAATCTCTAGTACTGACTCACTAGCGTAACGCCTACAAATATAAGGAGTGTGTTATTAAATGGAATATGTGAAACTGGGACAAAGCGGCTTGGATGTTTCGAAGTTAAGTCTTGGAACCATGAGCTTCGGCGTACCTGAACGGGGCAATACTCCATGGTCATTGGATGAAGAGGACAGCAGACCGATCATTAAAGAAGCAATCGAAATGGGCATTAATTTTTTTAGTACTGCTAACATGTATTCGGACGGAACAAGCGAAGAAATTCTTGGACGTGCATTAAAGGATTTCGCCCACCGTGATGAAATCGTCATTGCTACAAAGGTATTTGTTCCGATGCGCAAAGGTCCGAATGCAATGGGGCTTTCCCGTAAAACCATCATGACCGAAATTGATAACAGTCTAAAACGGCTTGGAACGGACTACGTCGATTTGTACCAGATCCATAGGTGGGATCCTAATACACCAATCGAGGAGACAATGGAGGCTCTTCACGATTTAGTTAAGGCGGGAAAGGTTAGATATATCGGAGCATCCTCCATGTTGGCATGGCAATTTGCGAAAGCGCAGCATGTCGCGGAGCGCAATGGCTGGACTAGTTTCGTTTCCATGGAAAATAGACTTAACTTGCTTTATCGTGAAGAAGAAAGAGAAATGCTCCCCCTTTGCAAAGATGAGGGCGTTGGCATTACTCCTTACCTGCCTTTGGCGGCAGGCCGGTTAACCCGGGACTGGAATGAGCAGACCTTGCGATCCGAGAATGACCAAATAGCAAAAGCGTTGTTTATTAAAACGGAAGAAGCTGATCGCAAAGTTGCTGAAAGAGTAGCGGAGGTTGCCGCTAACCGAGGGATTCCGCGCGCGCAAGTTGCTCTTGCATGGTTGCTGCAAAAGGAAGAGGTCACAGCACCAATAATCGGTTCGACCAAAATCAGCCATCTCGAAGATGCGGTTTCAGCGTTATCGGTTAAATTAACGTCTGAAGAAATTAGCCGTTTAGAAGAACTTTATATACCACATGCATTAGTATAAATTGGACACATATCCTTTACTAAGATACCGATTTGTATCGATATCCTCACCAACATCGATTCTATAAGCTAAAACTTTTGCATAAACTCTTCTTGGATGCGAACCTTGAAGAGTTTATTCGCTTTTTCGATGTGACAAGCAGCTGAAGACATTTGGGAGCCGACTAAAAAAAGGTAAACCTGATTTCAGGCATACCTTATAGGCAAAATGGCGGGGAACTTTCATGAACAACCCCTAATCTATTGAACATGGATTGATGATCGATAGCGATAGGGTATCAGTCTAATTACATTGCGAAGCACGCGATTATCCTAACACAGGGATAAATGCGTGCTTTTTTGTTTTTATTTGTAGTCACTCAGGAGGTAGCAGGAAACGTAATGATAGTTCAATTCAACAAAGAAAGCGGCTGATCAATATGGTCGGCTGCTTTTTTTCAACTAACGGGCAGGATAGCAAAATAAATTCTCTTCATTTGGTGAAAACTACCTTTAAAATGCTGAGGATGAGGGTTTTAGAAATGAAAAGATGTATCGGATCACTGCTAACAGTCATCATTTTCTTTGTGACAATACAGCCCGTTTGTGCAAAGCCAAACGATGAACCATTGAAACGGCTTGTACTTACTTTGTTAGCTCCAAAAATACAGGAACAGATTAACCAATACTATACAAGTAAATTAACTGTATCACCTACGTTTGCGCCTTTTTTGAATGGAACTGATGTAGACGTTAAATATCATTCTTCGCATATTGATGTTCAGGTTAAAACAATCCCGTACGTAGGACCTCATTTGGATGTTGGACTCGACTCGATGAGGTTTAGTATAGATAACTCCGGATCAGTAGTGGTTCTTGAGTATAAGCACATTAGGGATTATGACTTGCCTACTCTAAGAAGGTAACCGATTCTCATTTTTTGTTGGGCTCTCGGTGACATAAGTAAGTAACAATGAAGGTGAGCCAAGATTGACACGCAAAATTAAAGCAGCCCGCAGCAAAGGTATTCGTGGGGCTGCCTTTTCAATTGTGATTATAAGTTGTAATTAATGCCTTCGCCAGCGCCTGTGCGGGCATTTATGTATACATGAGAAACGCCTTCAATTCCAGTGACGGGAAATGCATATACGAGCTTGTCGTTGCGGAGCTCCAGCTTTGGCTTACCCGAAACGTTAACTTTTGGACCAAGCTTCGCTGAGGCTTGCTCCGCTGTAAGCTTCGGGTGAATGGGGAAGGTTTTATTGTAATAGGTAAAATACTTAGACGCATCGAAGCGCTTTAACGCACCGGTACGGCGATCAAATTGCCATACGACTTTCATCTGTGGAATGGAAACTTGCTCCCGGACCGGAATATACGTGAGATAAATGGAGGTTTCTTTTATCTCTTTCGCTACTAATGTCAGACGTTCGCCAGACCAGCGAGCCATCCAGGTATCCGCAACCGCGACAACCTGCTTTAAGTCCATAGATTGCTCTACATCTCCTTTTTCGGAGATCAAGCCCTTGCGTCTCACTTGGAGCACGTGTCCGCTTTTACTCAGTGTTGCAATATAGGAGCTGGTTGGTTTCCCATCGGTGTCCGATAAATTGAAATCCATGACTTCTCCGAACTCGGGGCCGATTCCGCCGGAGGACATGTGGACGATTTGCTTACCTACTCCTTTATTCCAAGCCTCGCCCATGAAAATTTTCGCTTTGGCCGCAAGCTCCGTAGCCTTATACGTGGTTTCCCCGGCAAACACGGTTCCTGGCTTCAGAGGTATGTAAGGATTCTGGTTGTACAGGAACTCGTTAAAGGCTTTATTGCCGGACGTAAAGACCGAGTCGAGTTGAGACAAAGCCTCTTCCATTTCGGTCGAAATCTGTTGTATATCTGATAAAGAGGAATCAACAGCTTTCTTCCTCATCTGCTCTAGATACGGTAGAGCGATCCTCGCGAACGTTCTCAAGCGTTGAATTTGTTCTAATTGATCTGGGTTGAGCGACATTCCCTTCTCGCTGGCAGGATAGGCCAAGTAGCGGCTGCCGTCCGTGATAAATGACTCATACGAGGACCGAGATGGAAAGTTCATTGTAACGGATCCGATCCTTACATATTCCAAGATAAAATTGGCATGTTCAATTGCAGATTGAAGTGCTGCTTGCCGATCCGCAATCGTAGATGCCGCAAGAGCTTCCGCAAGCGCATAGTCGAAATCGCGCAGGTAGATCGCTTGCATATGCGACCAGTATTGCGTATTGCGCTGTTGTTGCTGCTTCCATTGTCGATTATCCTGATGCTCGGTATAACTGAAATACGCGCCTGCTAATGTCGTCACGCAAAGCAGGCCGATGATGGATTTGGTAAGAACGTTCATGTCAATTAAAACTCCCGTCTTTGTCTTCATAATGCTTATCCACTTTAACAAAGATGAGAACACAGTTTAATGAGTAAATTTTACCAATATAGATTCCTAGTCCATTGCGCCAACTCTTCATGCATGAGGCTTATGAAATGCAAATTAGAGGTGGGAAATAGTATCATTAAGGCGTTAGGTTCCTATTTTTGAATTATCTCTTCAGGAACGCCTACAGTGACGGCTTCAAGTGTCTCATAGTTAATGAGGAGGAACATAGATAAAAACTTTGCCTACGATCTGCTGAATTGTGGTCTAGGGGGGAGTAACTTATCCCGAAAATAAACGTCTCATTTACTTTACTATCACTACTCAATTAACTTAACTACTTTTTATAACTATCCCATAAGTCAGCGATTTCAAGAAATGGGAAAGTAAATGGGAATCGGTACAAGTTTTTGTCCTCAATTCGACTATTTTCCAAATCCCTAATAAATCTTCAAAGAGCAGTGAGTGAGGATACGTCTTTAAAGCGTCACTTAGATAGTAATGGTATACAAATTGATCTTACTAATTATGAGATGAAATACGGGGCAGGCAATGTTTTTAGCATTTGATCTGGTAAACCTTATAATGATGACAAATAGAGTTTGCTCTGGCGCGTGAGTGATAAACTCTTCAATGTCGAAAAGTACCCTTTCAATATAGTAGTATTGTCGAGGGACAAGAACATATTCCCTAGCACACTGATATTTGGTTTTACCCCATGTTGCGTTTGATAGGCAAAGCAAATAGCCCCCACGAATGGACGGGGCTAAGATTTGAACGGTTCAATTTACACTCCATAGTTATACGAACCTGCACGTTCTACGATTATATTCCAGTCTTCTTCTTCAAAAAGGATATTGTTCTCATCCTCGGGTTCGCCGATCTGTACTTCAAGGCAGACCAACCTGGTTTCAGCGAAAATAGAATAGACGCTCTCCGAGATCATCGCGAACTGAGTGCCCAGAGTCATCTGTGTGACCTGTCCGTTGATAAGCAATTGACCGCTGCCTGCAAGTACCATCCACGCTCTACATCCTGCCCGGTGCCAGTTCAACCCGATATGTTTGCCCGGTAGAACCGTTATGTTTAATATGGTTACAGTTGTACTCTCATCTTCTACCGAACTCTCGATGACACGATAACTGCCCCAGGTTGCTTCACCATACATCGGTTTTAATGGCAAGTTGCCTAATTGCGCTTTAATTTCATTTGAATTATTTTTGTTGGCAATGAGTATGCCGTCCGGACTTGCGGCAGCGATAATACCTGGCACGCCAATGACTTGGATGGGGTAGGGAAGCTCGTTAATAATATAGGAGTCGGAGGAAGAGCCCGAGATTCCACCGTGTCCGATTATATGGGAATCTAACTGTGCGCACAGCGTATCCCAGCTTCCGATATCCTGCCATACTCCCTTATAAGGCAGGACTACGGCCCGCTGAGCCTTTTCTGCAACATGCTTGTCAAAACTGCGTTCAGGCAACGCTTCATACAGGGATGACAATTGATCATAATGAACCGGAAGCCCCATTTTTTTAATATGGGATATCATAAACTCGACGGTGAACGCGTACACACCGCAGTTCCATAGTGCCCCACGTTGTAGCAGAGTTTCAGCAATGGTGGCTTCGGGTTTTTCTATAAATTGTGTTATGGGCGCATAAGCATTACGTTCTTCCCCACCCGGCAGGATGTATCCATACTGTTCTGAAGCATGTGTAGGCCTTGTCCCAATTAAAGCGATATCGGCTTGAGAATGTTTCAAGATGTCCGGTAGTAATTGGAAGTTGCTGAAAAAATCTTCACCTGCGAACACATCAGCTGGCGCGATACAGATCACATCGTCATCTTTGGCCATTCGGAAGGATTGCAGATATAACGTCGCTAAGGCCGCCGCAGTAAAAGTGCCTCGTTTATATGGTTCCCCTATGACTGGTATTTTGCCTTGAGTATGTCGAGCCGTAATATTAGCCTGATCCTGATGTGAAATAATGAGCGTTGAATCCGTCAGGGATGAACTGTCAAGCTGGCGGCATACTCTGCGGATCATGGATTCCCTACCTCCAGCGGGTGATGGAAGTATATCTATGAACAGCTTGGAGCGAAGCTCATTGGATAACGGCCAGAGCCTTTTGCCAGAGCCACCGCACAGCAGTACGATATGCATGGGCTTCCTCCTTAAGCTCAGGGAGCTTTACTATAGATTTTCCGTTTATGAAAGGAAAGAGAACGGTATTTAAGGGCCAGATTACGGATTTGTTGCTCTTTTAACGAAGAAGCGTTCACATTCAGACTTTTATTCATGGAACTTTTAAGGACCATGCTGCCTGGGTTCTTCGTGTACATAAAATTGGCATACGTTTCATACTCGGAGAAACCAAACTGCTTTTTCTTATTGATATTGGAGATGATCGCTTTGTACCATGGCAGTTTATGAACCGCTTCAATTTTCTGTTTCAAGGCAGAGAGTTTAGATTTATCGAAAAGCATATAATGGGTGACAAAAGAGCGGGGACGCGGAGCTTTCATGCCTAACAACTTGCTGTAGGTATTGAAATATTCCGGCTGGCTCCAGTCACGGCAGTAAAATACTGTTTTGCCTTCTACAAGAAATGAATGAGGTTTAATCAGTACGGTATCCGCATCCATGACTAGAAAGTATTTTGCCTTCACAATGGAATCTCCGTTCATTTTGAGCAACTGCTGATATAACCAGCCTGACCGATTCCACCGGGAGGACTGGTAGTGTATCTCGTTTTTGGTTATAGACAGGACGGATCGCTCATTAACAAAAATGCAGTTTTTACGGGAACAAAGTTTTCTGATTTTGGTGCTGACCGGAGAAACAATATATATGCTTCCAATGGGATGTTTTACATAACGGCGAATGTTATCGATGACGAGGGGAAGGGTAGTCAAATCTTTTTCGATCGCTGGTATAAGAACATCAATCTTAGGCGCATTATTCAACCGGATTCCACGCTGGACGGACATCTTCTCAACTCCTTGCACAGATCGTGATGACTTATTATATGGTATGTGTGCAAAAGTGTTTTGGTCAGGGCATGTGCAAATATACATTTTTACGAATAGGGGCTTTTGTTCAGGGTTCCTTTATCGGTATTACATATAATGCATGCAGGATCTTGATCAAACAGCGAGCTTTGATGCGGTTGCTGAAGGGAGAGTTTACGACATGGGAGTTGATAAATTGCAGCCGTTAAGAAGCAAGTGGTTAAAAACAAAATTGATCATTAATAATGAATCAATAAAACCGTATATCCCCGACACACAGAAATATAACAAAACGAATCTGAAATCCATGATCAGCAAATATGGAATGGTCTATGTCAAACCCGAGAGAGGTACTTTCGGGATGGGTGTTATTAAGGCCGAGATGGACAGTCATCAACATTTTGTCTATCAGATAGAGCAAAAACGCCTGACGTTTGACAGCTTTGAATCGTTTTATAGCAGTCTGACTCGTTTGGTGCATAAAAGAAGTTATCTGATTCAGAGAGGAATCCATCTGCTTAAGCACAATAACAGACGTTTCGACATCCGAGTTATGATACAGCTAAGCCCTACCAAACATTGGGAAGCTACCGGAATCATCGGCCGACTGGGTCATCCAAAGAAAATCGTAACCAATTATCATAGTGGTGGAACCCCGATGGATATTCACAAGCTGCTACAATCGCATGCATCCACAAAACGCAGGAATGAACTGGTTCAGGAGATGAATGAGCTTAGCCTGCGCATAGCTCGTCATATGAAAAAAAAGTACCCTTATCTAATGCAAATCGGTGTGGATATCGGCCTTGACCACAGTCTGAAACCCTGGATTATAGAGGTGAATGTCAAACCGGACCCATTTATATTCAATCAATTAAAGGACAAGAAGATGTATCGCAAGGTAATACGATATTACCGCCATGCTGTGCCCAAAAAAACAGACTAACAGATTGGATTTTTCATAGGAATGGATGGAGAAGGTTTCAAGCTCAAGAGTCGCTAATGTGGCTTTAGGGTCTGAATAATGCATTTCATCCCAATTCGATTCCGAAACCTATGATAAAATAGTATATTCGAGAGTGCCAGTAACAGACACAACTCAATGTTCGTTAATTCAGCTGACGTATTGCCGAGATGGTCTTAATGGCTATAGGGTAGATGATATTAATGTTATTGCTTTTTAGAAGCAGATTAAGATAACGAGAAACTTTTGCACAAAAGAAATGTAATCAACAGCAGCCGGTATTCTGGCTGCTGTTTTTAACTAACGTACTGACAATAGGGATTGCTGACGATCCTTTTTTGTATACTTTTATAGACAGTCAAAAAGAATATTCACTAGGCTTTCTTGAAAACTTCAAGTAAGTTAGTAAACCTAACTTATAGATTAAAGATATTATCAGAAATCTCACAACCTTCCAGCAATCTACTGCGTTATATCAGTAGACCTAAAGAAAATAAGATCAGCATTTCCAACACTTTAGGAAAAACATTGAAAAGGAGGTTTCAATCCATGAAAGGAAAAAAATTAGTATCGCTTTTACTTACTGGAGTTGTTGCTGGCTCTATAACAACAAGAAAGCAGCTTATCATTGTGAATGGCTGCTTTTACTCAACTAACGGGCAGTTTGCGTAACTTCCAGGGAATGTAAACATCTAAATAACGTAAGGAACGAGGAGGCAGACAATTCATGGGAGGAACGAATGTATGGGATGCGGAGTGGGAGGTTAACGAAGAGCAGGCGCGGACGCTGATCGGCAGACAATTCCCTCAGCTGTCATCGAAGCAAGTGAAGCGATTGGGCTGGGGCTGGGACAATACGGTTTTTCTCATTGGTGACGAGTACGTGTTCCGGTTTCCAAGAAGATCGATTGCAGTTGGCTCGATTCATATGGAAGGGAAACTGCTGCCGAAGCTGGAGGCATATATGACCATCCCCTATCCAAAACCGTTGTTTTATGGCGAAGCAAGTGACGAATACCCGGCACCATTTCTTGGCTATGCCTACGTGCCAGGAGATTTCCCAATCGGTTTGACGGAAGAACGCCGGGCTTTATCGGCAGAGACGCTGGCGAAATTTTTGCGGAGATTGCATGAGTTTCCGGTGCAGGCGGCGCTAAAGTGCGGAGTTCAACAAGATCATCGAAACTTGACTGACATAGCATCGCGCAAAGTGAAATTGGAGGGCTTTCTATCGAAGGTGGTTGAACACTTGTCGTGGGAGGAGTCCGGTGTGATCGAAGCATATATTAGCAGGCTGCAAAAGGACCGTGTCGAGGCGGTGAATGCACTGCTACATGGGGATCTTCATTTCAAAAATATGCTTGTGAATGAGAACGGGATCGTTTCCGGCATCATTGATTGGGGCGATCTGAGCGTAGGCCATCCGGCTTGCGATTTAAGCGTTGCTTATAGCTTTTTACCACCTTACGCTCGCGGCGTGTTTTTCGAAACGTACGGAGGAGCGGACGAGGAAACGAAGCTGCTGGCGCGGCTGATCGCGGTATACATCCCCATACTGATCTTAATGCAAGCGGTTGATGACGGGAATGAAGCGATTGCGGCAGAGGCAAAATCCAACATCATGCGGGCACTGTCGGATTAGGCTCATTATTTCGTTGCGGCTATGGGGCTATGGCTATCGGCACCATTTTGTCGTTTAAAGGCAGCGATAAGGTACGATCCGCCTTCTCTGATGCCGTTCTTGTCCAGCTACGGCAATAGGTACAAGTTCTTGTCAAAATGTGTCGCGGGACAAGAACATTGTTCCATTCAAAGTCGCTTATTTAGCGGCCTTTTTGTTTTAAGGAACTAGATTCTTGTCCCTTGCTGAGGAAAAGAACATTGTACCATTGCCGAAAAGGACAAGAACATTGTGTCATTTTCGATTAGATAATTATCTAAATAGTTTCATAGCTGGAATTCATGTAGAGTGACTAAAGAAAATAACATAAAATGTCGCGTAAATAGCGTTTTTGTTTAAGGAACCAAGCTTATTTCCAAACTGAGGACTAGGACATCGTGTCATAGTCGATTACACAAATAGGTAATTATAATATGATACCTGCTTCTATAAGCTCGGTATAAAAAGACAATTTGTATAGTCATTGCTCTGCTGGGACTGTTTTCTCATTTTGCAAAACGAAAGGATGCAGACAAATGGGCATCATCTTCTCGGTATCGGCTATGGATTAGTCGCTGCCGGTTTCTATACCGGATTGACCCTGATTAACAAATTTATTCGTGGGCTGGAGATTGGCGCGGCATCGGGAGTGTTCTCGGTACCATTTGCGGAGCGAGGGGCCCGTGTAACCGCCGTAGAGACCTCTCCGCCGCTGATTGAATTGTTGGAAGAAAACATTTTTTTTAATCGGCTAATGTTCCAATACGTTAATCTCGCCGTTTAGTGTTTTCTTTCAGTTAGGTTAGGCATTGGACTTCTCGTATAAATTTACCCATTGTTGGACATATTTAAAAAAACATTCCAGATGACACCTAAGGAGCACCTAGCATGACTACTCAAGATTCCTACTCGAACCAGCAATCATCAGAATCGTTCAAAGATTCAAGTTTTAACTGCGAGGATACAGCATCGTTTGTTCATGCTATACAGGAATACCTGCATAGCCCTCCCGATCTTATTATCCATTCAATGGTTATATCTTCAGATATTCCTTGCCAATGTGTATTTTTTGAGACGCTAACAGATAAGAATAAAATTGAGCATGAGCTGCTCTCATTTTTAGCTGAGAAAAAGGAATTCCAAGAATCCTTCAGTACAGATGAAATTATCGCGGTCCTAAAGGGACGTATTCCTTTCAGCTCAGTATCATCCACAAGTGATTTTAGAGTGTGTATCGACAGCCTCTTAAAAGGTGCCTGCCTCATTATAGTGTCAGGTGCTCCAGAAGTGTTATGGATTAACGTCTCTCAGACCAGTCAGCGCAGTGTTGCAGAGCCTATGACGGAATCAACTGTACGGGGACCACAAGTTGGGTTTACAGAGGAAATGGCAATTAATCTCTCTCTGATCCGCAAGCGAGTCCGAAATGAACATCTTTGCATTCAGGAAGTTACAGCTGGAACAGAGACTGATACAAAAATTTCAATTATTTATATGAATAATTTGGCTTCGAATGAAGTGATAGAGGAGTTTCGCAAGCGTCTTGACGCAATTCATACAGACAGTATTCTGGACAGCGCCTATGTAGAGGAGTGGTTGAAAGAGAAGAGCTATTCTCCATTCTCAACACTGCTCAGTACAGAGAGGCCCGATATTATAACTTCACACCTTCTGGAAGGGGGTGTAGGTGTACTTGTAGACGGGAGTCC
This sequence comes from Paenibacillus sp. LK1, assembly GCF_002750415.1. Classification (NCBI taxonomy): domain Bacteria; kingdom Bacillati; phylum Bacillota; class Bacilli; order Caryophanales; family Paenibacillaceae; genus Paenibacillus; species Paenibacillus sp. LK1. The sequence goes on along the minus strand of NZ_PEII01000018.1, from coordinate 11,627 downwards.
AATTGCATTGGTGGGTCCTATTACGTTCTTCCAATTTTTTATCGCACCTGAAGATTACTATCAGAGTCCAGACATTGCAACAATGCTTCGATGGATCCGATTTCTTTCTTTTATGTTGTCAATATTCGTCCCAGCCCTTTACGTGGCCGTCGTATCCTATCAGCAAGAACTACTCCCCCATTCTTTGTTAATCAGCATAGCAGGGCAAAGGGAAGGCGTCCCTTTTCCAGCCTTTGTAGAGGCTATGCTAATGATGATCACATTTGAGGTGCTACGGGAGGCGGGCTTGCGTATGCCACGTATAGCCGGACAAGCGATTTCAATCGTTGGTGCATTGGTACTTGGTCAGGCCGCAGTTACAGCGGGCCTTGTCTCTACGGCAATGGTAATTGTAGTATCGATTACAGCCATCTCCAACTTTGTAGCGCCTTCTTACAGTTTCGGGATTACTCAGCGGATTTTACAATTTTTCTATCTAATTCTTGCGGGAGCAATGGGCCTTTTCGGCGTTTTATGTGCAGTGCTGCTTACCGTCGTGCATCTTGCTTCCATGAATTCTTTCAACGTCCCTTATTTGTCTCCAGTTGCTCCCACCACTCTATCCGACTGGAAAGACATTTTAATCCGTGTGCCACGACCTTGGATGAGGGAATATCCAAAAATGAAAGGGACTAAAAGAAGGAAAAGAAGGAGGGGCCTATGAAATCTGTCTTTCTGAAGCTTATAGTTGGTGGACTCACTATAAGCTGTCTCACTGGCTGCTGGGACCGTGTTGAGATTAATGAACTGGCCGTTGTTGGGCTGGTAGGATCAGAGATGGACAAAAAGACTCACGAGCAAATTGTCTACTACCAGATTGTTAATCCCGAAGCCTTTTCTTCAAGCTCAGCAAGTGGTGGATCTCCTGTATTCACTTATACATTTCGTAGTCAGACCAAAGGAGCAATTGGTCAAAAGTCAAGTTATATGCTGCCTCGAAAACTTTTTACGGATCATTATCAGTCTCACATCGTCACTGAAGCCTATGCCAAAGAAGGTATGCGCTCTTTTCTTAACTATTATGAGCGTCAGTTCAACAGGCGATCCAGCCTATATCTGTTCATCACTGATTCTCCCCTATCTGAGGTTATGAAGACATATACTCCGCTTGAGAAACTTCCCGGGCGGCTTTTACGATCTCTGATTAGCAATACACATAAGGCTACCGGTCAAATTAGCTTGAAATCCCGTGTAAAGGATTTGGTCGAGAACTTGGATTCTTCTAAAGTAACGGTTTTGCCTATCGTCAGTTTAAAAGGAGCAAAAACACCAGACCATACCACGGGCAGTTTCGAAAACATTGATGTTAGCGAGAGCAACCTGATCCTTACCGGTGCTGCGCTGTTTAATAAAGACCGAATGGTGGGGAAAATTACCTTGTGGGAAAATGGTTATTACAATATGTTGAAAGGTGAGACGGATACTTTTTTTCAGTCCATCGACTTAAAAGGCAGTTTTGTAGATTTGTATGCTAATAAAGTCAAGACTAAGCAGCATTTGTCGCTAGTTAACGGGGAACCTGTATTGAATATTGAGGTTACCGCCCAACTTGCCATTCGGAATAATAATCAGAGAGAAAAACTTGATTGGGACAATGTCTCTCAAATTTCAAACCAATTTAATCAACAGATTATTGAGAATTCCCATAATCTTTATAAGAAAGCGATCAGAAACAAATGGGATATGTTCGGACTCGGAGATATGATCAAATATAAACGGGGGCGAGCATGGAATTTTCTTCAGAAGCAAAGTGAGGCTTGGACTCAAACCAAGCTGCAATTAACCGTCAGGAGTACAATTAATGATGTTGGCGAAATCATCGATCCGTTTAAGGAGGGTGAAGGGAATGGGACAGAGTAAAATTACGGTTTGGCAATTTTTTGTTCTGACTTTAACTTTTTTAATCGGAACGTCATTTTTTTTTACCCCTGGTGGGTTAATTAATGTTGCCAAGCAAGATGCTTGGATCGTTCCGCTTTGGGCGGGAACTTCCACTATTTTAGTGTCCCTAATATGGTTAGAACTCTCCAAGCAATATCAAGGTCTATCGATTATCCAGATTTGTATTAAAGTAGCGGGAAAGAAGCTGGGAAGTCTGCTAGCATTGATGTATATCTCCTACTTTATTCAATTAGCAGTATTTGTTACTCGTAATATGGGTGATTTCATGAAACAAGCAATGATGCCCATGTCACCTATAACCGTGTTTCATCTCATGTTTCTCGTTATAAGTGGATATGCCGTATACAAAGGCATCGACACCATAGCTCGATCTTCAGAGTTATTATTTATCATTATGGGGGTAACGTTTATCTTCATAGTCTGTTTGGGATTGACTCAATGGGATTCAGGGCGATTTCAGGGAATGTTTAGAATGGATCTATGGAAGACGATGAAGGAGACCCGTTCAATCTTTGGCTTCCCATTCCTAGAATCGTTGCTTTTCCTAATGCTGTTTCCTTTCGTTAAAAGTAAATTGAAGAGTAGCTTTATCTTGGCAATTGTAATTGCAACAATTATGCTAAGCTTTTCAACGTTTTTTACGATAGGGGTGCTTGGTGTCACGCGTGCTTCCCATGATACCTATCCGTTGTTTGTCATTGCGCAGGAGATTCATATTGGGTCCTTTTTCGAACATATGGAATCTACGATTGCATTGATCTTGTTAGTAGCTATCTTCATAAAATTATCGATCGCTTATTATTGCTCAGTTCTCGGCATATGCCAACTCTTCCGGATTAAAAATAGATCTTGGATAACGCTTGCGCTCATTTTGCTTATTTCAGGTCTGGCTCTGGGATATGATAATGTAGTGGAGAATATCGAATTCAGCAAAAAATATGATTTTGAATATACGTTAATCTATAGCGTATTCATTCCACTATTGCTTTTAATTGTCACTTGGATACGTAGGAGCAGAAAAAAATCCATGAGGGAGACGACCTCATGATCTGGTTTATTGTGTTTTTTATAACAGTACTGGGGATTTGTCTGTTTATCATGATTAATAAACGTAACGCAAAAAAGGAAATTGTAGTTTTCTTAGTGATTGCCTTATTGGGATTTACTGATTGGATCAGCATTTTTCTGAACAATAAATTCAAACCCACCAAGTTAATCTCCATACTAATGGATTTCGTAGGCTTATAGGATTTAAGTTGAAAGAATTATTTTGGTTGTAATATATTATTCGTATTAATCAAATAAAGGGGATATAGATAGAAAATTGTCGAGGGACAAGAACATAGTCCGATTGCCGATTAGATGCACATCTAAACATTAATCACATGAACTTAATACTGTATTAAGACCATAACGAAGACTTTATTTTCTGATTCCCTAGCTGTTGCCGTTTCATTTTTAAGAGCCAGTCTAAACTATGACTTTACCCAAGCGGGGTTTCGTCATCATTAACGCCTTCCGATGTTCCTCCCCAGGTTTCACCCCATATGCGCATCTCCCGAAGTACAGGTATGTACGCCTTTCCTTTATCTGTTAGCGAATACTCAACAGTAACAGGTGAGGTAGGGAACACCTGACGGTTGATGACTTCATGCCGCTCAAAATGACGCAGGACATCCGTTAAAGACTTGATGCTGACATTGTCTAAATATCTTCGCATCTGATTAAATCGCTGCGGACCCAGACTAAGTAAGGTGAGTACCAAAATAGCCCATTTTCCGCGAACAACCTCCAACGCCTCGCGAATGGAGATGAGACATTGTTCGTCCTCTTTGCTTATATCCACAAAATCATCCCTTACTATAGTATAGTTAGTCTAATTTATAGAGCTATATAAAAATAATGTGTCTACTTTAAAGTATACACTAAATAATTTATAGTAACAATTAAGCTCATTTAACTGCAATGGTTGAATTTGTTTTGAAGGTCGACTACAAATTATTTAGAATATCTTGTGCCAACTTGGGGCAAGGAAATTATGAGGAGGAGAGAAGCATGTCCGTTGAACAATCGTCACAGAAGGTGGAGGCGCAGTTTTTTGATGTTATTCAAGATCGGAGATCTGTAAGGTACTATGATTCCGAAGTAAAGATCTCACGGGACGAAATGAAGGATATATTGCAGCTAGCTACACTGGCTCCTTCTGGCGCCAATCTCCAGCCGTGGAGATTTCTCGTCATCGACTCGCAGGAGCTAAAACAAAAACTGCTTCTGATCGCCAACAGCCAGCAGCAAGTGATTGAGGCTTCAGCTGTCATTGCGATACTCGGAGATTTAGAAGGCTATAAATTGGCCGAGAAAGTATACGGGATGGCGGTCGATGCGGGGTACATGCCTGAAGAGACAGCTAATTCATTCGTGGAGCGATACCAAAGACTGTTCGCGAGTATGCCTCCAGAAAATGTACTCCGAAAAGTATTTATTGATAGTGGACTGGTATCCATGCAGCTAATGCTTGTCGCTCGTGCAAAAGGCTATGATACGGTCCCGATGGGCGGCTTTGACCAAGTAAAATTTGTAGAAGAGTTTGATATTCCGGCGAGATACGCTCCTGTTATGCTTATCGCCATCGGCAAGGCGGTGAAGCCCGGACACCGGACGGTAAGATTACCGATAGAAGATGTCGCTTTCTTTAATGAATTGCCTAAGGATTGATATTAATCATTTATGTAATATAAAAGAAGCTAAAGGATATGAAATGCACCTCCAATTGTTAACCACTACTAACAATTGGAGGTGCATTTTAAGTTTTTTGCGGAGATCAAGAAACTTCGTAATGAGGTGGTACCTGATCCTTATTGATCATTAATGAGGATGTCCCTGGACATTTGCGCTGTGGGGCGGACCACTATTTCACTTACATCCACGCCATTTGGTTGCTCAACTGCGAACGCAATAGCTTTAGCGATAGAGTAGGGGGAGAACCCAATGTTCTGATAAGCTTCGAGTTTGGCTTTCATCTCTGAGTCATTTATGGCGTCCAGGGAATCCAATTGTGTGGATCCAAGGTGAAACGATCGTTACTCGAAGCTTGTTGCTGGCATCTTGAAGCAGGCCCTCAGAAATCGCACGAACGGCAAGCTTTGTCCCCAGACTGGCCTTCGGCTCGCTGAACAGTATGGTGTGGAAGACCTTTAAAAAATTTGATTACACTGTGTATAAATTAACCTTAGCTTCATATGGTCTCAATGTAATAATATTTTGAGTATCAACAAGTACAGTTTCCGACTTGTAGTTGGAAATCAGTATTTATCCAGGTTGAGGAGTATATGGATATTTAGGGTTTGCAAAGACATAAAAAATAGAGCATGCAACTGTAAAGGGGTTGTACGCTTAGTATTTGCATCCTAAACGTACAGGATAGTTCCAATTTAATACGTTAGCCATGTATAGAACCATAGATTAATCTTCACTAAGTGTGGAGAAGCAATTTAACATTGCATTTTCAAAAAGAGAATTTATGGTACATTAAAAGTGGTTAAAATTTGAATTGTAGGAGACATGGTTAGGATGGGATATGTAGTAAAACTGCCGAAAGCTGCTGTCTTTGGAGCTGCAAATGGAGTAATATTCATGACTTTTTTTGGAGCCCTTTGGTCTGCAATTGGTATTATTGGTTCAAATAAACTGGGAGCTCCTTGGCTGCTTGTTCTTTCAGGTATTGTGACATTAACGTTGCTAATCGGAGCTATTTCGCTAATTGGGAAAGCACGTAACGTGAACCATGTCACTACACCGAAAGAGAGGGAAATGAGGAATAAAATTAACCGGAAATTTGGTGTGATCTGTGGTTTAGAAGGTCTGGCAATCTTGATTACAAGTGTGCTTTGTAACTTATTTGATCGCTTTGAAGTCTTTTTCCCGATCATGGCTATCATTGTCGGAGTCCATTTTTTTCCTTTAGCGCGATTGTTTCGAGAGAATTTTTATTATGGTACAGGTATAGTGCTCAGTATTCTAGGCATCATTTCTTTGTTTATACCACTGAATACCACTTTGGGCGATGTATCTCTGATTGCGAGGTCTATTTTTATCGGTTTCGGTTCTGCTTTGACGCTGTGGGTGACAGGTTTAAGGATCTGGATAACCATGCTCAAGCAATTGAAGAAATAGGAAAAGGATATGCTCTGCTGAATCAGTTAACTTCATGGAGTCCACGAGACTCTTTTAGGGTAAAGAAGTCGTATTAAGGCCAGTATTCAATTAACGGGAAACGATAGCTCAATAAGATAAAGCAGCTGATCATCGTGATCGGCTGCTTTTGTTAAGCTCCCTCGAAATGATACAATTTCCTCACACAGGCTCATTGATTACAGCAGTTCTTCCAGCAGAATTGAGTATTACCATTTAAGTAAAAATGAATCGATACTTAATAAATGCTTATGTCCTTATCAGCATGATAGTGCTAAAGGAGAAATTCAATCGATGATATCGTACACACCACAAAGGGTAGGGAACGGTCGAGGGACAAAAACTTGGTATCATTTCGTATTAGGTAATTATCTAAATAGTATCATGAGGGAGAATATCGAACCACACTAACCGAACCAAATACCGACAACACAACTTTGTTTGTTCTTACCATATTTTAATCTCCTGTAACAGAAGTAGGGGGCGCATCTGTAGTTCGACCGGCCTTAAATCCGGAAGCGAGCAGCAGGACCAAAAATCCCACGGCGACGCCCCACAAAACGAAGGCGTTTGAGCCGACCGCGTCCAGTCCTCCGAAGTACATCACTTCCCGCAGCCCTTCTGCCGTGAACCGCAGTGGCGTCCACGAATAGATCCAATCTCGCGTTGTCTGCGACAAGAACTCCGGAGCCATGTTCAGCAGCGGCATGGAGAAGAACATCAGCAGTACGAGCAGAGGCATAGCCGGAAATCCGATCCAATTGAGTAATGAAGATTGCAACAAGAAGAACGCCGATCCAGCCAACCATAAGAAGAACCAAGTCTCCCTCGCGTTCGCTAGTTCCATGCCGTACCACGACAAAGCCATCCATACGGTGAAGCCTGACGCTATACCAACGGTCGCAAGTCCCACGATAGCTTGCAGCGCACTTACTGTCCATCTCCTTGAACCCGCGGCGACTGCCTTCTGGCTAGCCAGGAACAAAACTATCCCGGTCACCAGACTGCCGATCCACATGATCTGGGTCAACAAACCTGGCGCATTCCCCGACGCATTATTCACTCCCGGTGGATGCACGACGTCCTCCTGAACGGTCACCGGTGTCATTAAAGCTGTTGCCGAGTCAACAGGAATTTGCTCCGTTTGCTGCCCGATCTGCTCAAGCAGCAGCAGCAACAGTTCCTCGCTTATCATTTGCATCGCTTGCCTCATGGCCTGTCTTACGACCAACGAGGCTTGGCTGTTCATCCCTTCGTTGGCGATGATCTTCACATTAGGATGAATCGGTGAGGGAGTTGCTAACGAGAGTAAACCGCTGCTCAAATCCGCCGGAATCACTATCACTCCGTAATATTCGCGTTTATCCAATCCTTCCCGAGCCGTTTCCTCTGAATCCACGATATGCCATACGAACGGCATTGCCGGGTCTGACACCAACTTTTCCCGAATCATTTCCCCAACCGAAATCGTTCCTCCAGTCGACAGATCCGCCGGCCGGTCAAGGATAACGAGGGCAACTGGAAGCTCCTTGGGCTTCGATCCCATCACCGATCCCATCATCGCTACCCCGAATACGGTCAGCACGATCAGGACGAGCACTAATCCGATCCACATCATTTTTTGTGTCAATATTTTCATGATTCTCTTCCCCTCATCACTTCATTGCATTGAACAAAAATAGCGTTGCTGAAGCAACGCTCCTGTATCCATTGGACTTTAAAATTTTCCATTAAAGTACATTCGTGAAGCGAAAGACATCACCGTAAATAAATTTGGCGATGTCTTTCTTGCGATTCAGCTACACAAACTTCAAAATCTACTGTTCGTATTTTTTCGTTTTTCTTCCGGTAGAATGGCCTCGATAACGTCCCAATGCTCAGCGATCTTTCCATCCTGTACGCGGAACAAATCGTAGAAAGCAGTATGTTGACCATCAAATTGACCTTCGCTCACGGTAAGAACAAAATCGCCTTGCCCGATAACTTGATGGACATGAGTATATTGAAACTCAACTTTTTTCTCCTTCAGAGCCTGCAAAGCAGCGTGAAGACCAGAAAGGCCGTCTGCAATATGAGGACTATGCTGAATGTAGGTATCTCCATCAAAGTAAGAGGCAAGCAGATCAGGGTTCTTTCCGAGCAAGATGTTTTCAACATAGCTTTTGACAAATGCTTTGTTGGCCTCCGTCTTGTCGATATCCTTAATCGTAACCGGTCCGTCAATCATTGTATGATTGCTTGGTGTCTTTTCCACCATCTCTTGCAAATTGTCCCAATGTTCAATGATTAGCCCATTCTCAAAACGGAAGATATCAAATACGATTTTAGGGCCGTGAAAATGATATACAGAATGAAGAGCCACATAATTTCCGTCAACTAAAGCCCGCTTAATGCTTACCTTTGTACCAATTTCCTTTAAATGATCAAGAGCACCAAGCATGGTTTCAGGACCATCGAGTAAGGCCTGGTTGTGCTGAATATATTGATCTGGATGAACGTAAGCCGTAATCGCTTCGGGATTGCCGCTTTCAAAACTTTCCAGCACGGCGACTGTCTTACGAACAAGCTCATTTTGATGGTTGAATTTCATTAGTAAATCCTCCTTGGAATTTTTTTGGTCATTAGATAAATAATGAACAAAACGTTGTTTATTTATCTGATGCTTATTATAATAATGGTTAATATAACGCTCAATATTCAATATTTTTAGCTATGATGGATAACAGACAACTTCATTAAACTTTGTCGCTTAACGACCTAAATAAATTTAGGGGGAACGAATACAATGAATAAAAAAACCGACTTAAGAATACTGCGCACGAAACAATCGATTCGAAAGGCGTTTTATGAGCTTATTCAGGAAAAAGGATACGAGGCGATTACGATCCAGGATATTGCCGATCGGGCTATGATCAATCGAAATACTTTTTATCTCCACTACCAAAACAAGCCTGATTTATTAGATACATGCATGAATGAACTGTTAAGCGATTTAAAGGATGCAGTCGTTCTTTGTCCGATCACCATGAATCTTTTCAGCATTTCTCTACTCGAGACAGTCACGCAAACTGTACTGGAGCATATTTCCCTAAGTATGACCTTTTACCGTTCCATGTTAATTGAAGAGAATCGAATCTATCAGTTTCAAGCGAAAATGGAGAATATCATTAATGATAAATTAATTGAGGGGTGGAAACCTGCTAAGGAAAACTCCACACTAGCGATATCCAAGGAATTGCTGATCGAATACCTCGGATCGGCTTTCATGGGCATTGTAATTTGGTGGATTAAAAACGATAAACCCCTTCCTGCAGATGAAGTTTCATCTCAGTTTAGTAAAATTGTTGCCTATGGGCACTTAAGAGCTGCCGGCATCGCCGTAGAGGAATAAAATTAGCGAGAGTAGAGGGAGCACAGGCACTAATAAAGGGTGTAAACGAAAAGCCAACGACGATTTGGTTGGTCATGCTGTCTCAGCCGACCACCCCGATATTGAAATCAAGAACAATTACTGGATACCGTCTAAGCGTTGTTGAATAACGCTTTAGCGGTATTTTCATATTCATGGAGAACATTGCGTTTTTTTAGACGGTTACGAATATCAATAAATTTAAAAGGATGCCAATACGTTAATTTCGCGTTTGGCATCCTTTGTTTTTTACTTAATAGTAGAGGCTTATTGCATCATGGTATTTTTGTTAAAATGAGAACTACTCATTTCAATAAGAGTATTATTATTAACCCATGTTAGCGTGCCAGCATGATTATTTCTAAATGGGCTATAATGGTTGAAACGGTTAAGAACTTGGTCAATGTTAATGAGAATCTTTATCTGTTTAACTAAGCTAACTGGCAAGTTAGCGTAACAATGGTAAACGTTATAATCTATATAAAATGACCTTAACCACTTAAACATATGATGAGAGGTTAAACGCTGGCGGCTAGGTATTAAAGAATAACAATTTGGGACTGAAAATAGCTGTTGTAGATCGTAGAACTAACGGCTAAAAAATTTGGTTTTCCTTGATGGAGCTACTACGAGTCAGATCTTTGGAAGAGCAAGTGAATTAGACTTAGAGTTGTGCAGCACGGAGTATAGCTCTATACAACGAAGAACTATAATGGATAGAAAATTTTATATTCCCATTTCATTTTCTATGGTTAGATAAACAAGAGTAAAAAATTATGTACTGATTTTTTACCGATTAAATAGTTGTTAAGGTTGTCAATAAACAATGTAACGCAATCAGGAAACTATAGCGTAACAAAAAATGGAGGATTCTGCGGGCGGATGTTGCTCCATTTTTTTGTTAAACTAAAGGGCAGTAATCTTGAAATAAAGGCAAGGTAAATGTTCCATCCCACGCTTGATGCATAATAATATCCAAAAATATTAAAAAGAATACAGTCGGGAGGTAGAGATTGTGCAAGATTTACAAGGGAAAATTGTTCTCATTACGGGAGCCAGTTCTGGAATTGGTCGGGCGACGGCGCAATTAATGGCTTCTAGAGGGGCAAACGTTGTCATCAACTACAATACAAACAAAAAGGGAGCAACAGAAACAGTTACTGCGATTCGAGAATTGGGTGGTGAATGTATAGCTGTCCAAGCAGATGTTACTAAGAAAGACCAAGTTGAGGTAATGGTTCAAGAGGTTGTTTCGATTTATGGAGCCGTTCATGTATTGGTAAATAACGCTGGTGGAGGCATTAAACAGAGCACATTCATGGATATGACCGAGGAACTTTGGGACGATACCTATGCGTTGAATGTAAAAAGTATCCTTCTATGTTCACAGGCGGTATTAAAAGACATGCTTTCACGAAAAAGTGGTAAAATTATTAATCTTTCTTCGGCAGCGGCTCGTATTGGAGGTTCGGGCGAAAGTATCCACTACGCCTCAACAAAAGGTGCAGTAAACACGATGACAGTTGGAATGTCTAGGGAGTTTATTGAATATGGGATTATTGTAAATGGAGTCGCCCCCGGAATTGTTGAAACACCATTTCATGATAAGTTTGCCCCTGAAGATAACCGCCTCGAACGATTAGTAGCATCCGTCCCAATGAAACGTGCTGCAACTCCACTGGAAATAGCAGAAGTCATCTGCTTCCTCGCATCAGATGTAGCAAATTATATTTTAGGGGAAATCATTACCGTAAGTGGTGGTAGATGAGTGAAAAGAACTTGTACCTATTGCCGGAATGGACAAGAACATAGTCCGATTGCCGATTAGATGTACATCTAAGCATTAATTACTTGTACTTAAAGCTTTATTAAGTACCATAATACATGAAAATGTTCACATTGTTATGTGACAACTGACAAGATGAGAGGTTAAACACGGTTGCTCGGTATTAAAAAGGCGAAATATCGGACTGAAAATAGCTGCTGAGGACTAGAACATGTTCCTGTTGCCGATTAGGCGTGTATCTAATGGTCATCTTGCCCTTCAATTCATTAAACTAAGGCAGGTTACACTAACGGTAGAGCG
>NZ_PEII01000017.1:0-155582 GCF_002750415.1 Paenibacillus sp. LK1 | reverse complement strand
TGTTTCTCGTGTTTTCTTGGCCGGATTAATAATATAACATGTTCTAATACTAATTACAACCCATATTATAAATTAATTTTATTCACTACATTGGGTTGATCTACTCTCCTATTATAAATGCACTCCAGCAGTTGTTAAGCCAACGGAATCTACAGAACCGCTCTTTGAGTTTTATGGGACAGCCTCTATTGGTTGTCATCCTAACGCCTAAGCTCTAATGAACAGTTTGTTTCGTAGTGCCGAGAAAACTTCTCCTCATTAATGTCATTACTTATAAAGCTAGCTTCGTCTATTTACTGCTGCTTTCATTACAGTAATAGGATATTGTTCAGTGATCTTTCCGATATTCGTAAAGCCTCGTTTAGAGTCATTTTTGCGTATTAATGTATTTCATATATGCGCATATCTTAATTTCAACAGAAATCCCTCTTTCCTTTATGTATATACATGTTAGGCACAATTCACTTCTTAAAATGAAGGGGTCTTATTCTTTGGGGCATTTAATTTCCACAATCTTTAATGAAATTCCCCTTATGAATTTGCGCATTTTTTAATAATGAACACAATAATGAAAGAAATGAGGGAAATTCTGAAAACCTTGGTACTAAAGCATCATTTTCATTCAAAAACTAACATTAGTCTAACCCTATTACGATATATCACATGGATACAAAGCACCATACGTAGAGCGAACACGCATCCAGATGGTCACAATTAGAAAAAGGAGTGAACTATGTTGTTAAATAAGATAAGGTGGAGTACTCTTCCCTTCTTTGCTAAAAATCTCGTTATTTCATTCGGCAGCATTATGTTGATTGGGGTTATTCTGATTACTGCGGGATATCAACTGCAAAAGAATATTTTGAGTCAACAACTGTACGAGCAGGCTGAAGTTACAACACAGAAATGGTTTGAAGATCTGGATACAGACAAAGTACTTGAAGCAGTACAAGAGAAAAGTTATTCTGGACCTGTTCAGAAAGAATTAAGAGATTACCTGGATTCCATCCACGAGCTATATCCTAATATTGCACAAGCCTATATCTTCGGCACTGAACTGAAGGAAGGAAATCAAACGTCCATCATTGCGATTCCTACTAATTTGTTGGGGCCTTTTGAAGAAAGCAATATGGCAGCAGGTTCAATGTATCCATTACCACAGAAAAACGTTATAGCTCTTGAAGGTATGAAAAACGACGAGGAACCTGCATTAAGCAGCTTTTATACGGACGAATACGGTACTTGGACTACGATTATGTACCCTATTAAAAATGCCGAAGGAAAAATGTACGCCGCACTTTACTTCGACGTTGATGCAAACGCAGTTCCAAAAGGACTTCATAAGCTGATTACATACAGTAGTATTTTCCTTATCGGTTTCCTGATCCTGTTTATGGTACTGCAGTACATCCTATTGAAGAAAACACTTAAGCCAATCCGGGACCTTATGAAGGGGATTGAGACTGCAAGCGCAGGCAATCTGGATGTAACCATTCAAACCGGACGGGATGATCTGGGCATTATCAATGAAAAATTCAATACGATGATTCAGCGATTCAATGACACGATGTTCAAAGTCCAAACGACATCCTATCACCTCTCTGACTCATCCAAGAAATTATTAGATATTTCCGAGAAAAATAATGATAATATCCAGATGATCAGCAGCAATATCCGGGACATCTCTCACGGCCTTCGCTCCCAGGATCAGGCCAGCGTGGAAAGTGCCCGAGCAATGACAGAAATGTCTACCGTTGTGCAGACGATTGCCAGCAGTTCTGCAGATGTAGCGGATGAGGCATTAAGCATGGAACAACGTTCCAATACAGGTCATGAGATTATGCAACAAGTGGTTGAGCAGATGAGACTCATCTCTGGTGCGGTGAAGCACACGTCGGAATCGATACAGTCTCTGGAAAGCCGCTCCAACGAAATTAGCAGCATCGTAAATATGATTACACAAATTGCAGATCAGACTAATTTGCTCGCCCTGAATGCTTCCATTGAGGCGGCTCGTGTAGGTGAGGAAGGAAAAGGGTTTGCGGTTGTCGCAGGGGAAGTCCGCAAACTCGCTGAACAGTCCCAGGATTCTGCCAAACAAATCCGTACCTTAATTGATGGCATTCAGCGCGATATCCTTCAATCTTCCGAAGCCATGCAGCTTGGCTCCCAAGAAGTGGAGAAGGGATCTCAGGTCACTATGGAGACGGGGCAATTCTTTGAAGATATTCTGACAGCTACGAACAAAGTCGCTAACCAAATTCAGGATATCTCCAGCTCCACCGAAGAAATATCCGCCAGCACACAGGAAATGTCCGCTACTGCGGATGAGTTGTCTGCGAGCGTCAGCAAAGCAGCACATAGCAGCAAACAGATTGAGCAATCCATTGCCGAACAGGAATCATCCATGGCTTCCATTGTTGCAGCCTCTGATGAACTCTCGGCTGTATCGGGCCAATTGCAAGAACTGATCTCCTTCTTTAAAGTAAGGGCCAACTAGAGCTGAATACCAAGTAAACAATAAGAACGTTAATAACAAAAAACCAAGATGCTTGAGGGTACCTCTGCGTCTTGGTTTTTTTGTTATTCGTTTAATATGATGCGCTTGCGATAAAATAAAAAGAGACCATCCCTGTATTCAGGTCAGTTCCCTTCTCTACTCTATCTCGTGCCCATTTAAACGGACTTGTCACTTGAAGTTTCGGAGTCATCTTCTTTCATTCAAGCTGCTATATAATAGACTGTATTACAGATTTAAGAGATCTTATCCAGATATCGGGTGGGCAGATCTCTTATACCTTTATAACTTCACCTTTTATTTTCCTTGTAGGTACTTGTATATCTCTGATACTCATTCTTTACCCGATCATATCGACCCTCACCCGTATAGAACACGATCTCTACAAAATGATCCTGAGCTTCTAAAATGGTGTGTAGCTGGACAATCTTACGTTTATTTACTACTTGGTACCCTTCCATCTGAATCCCCTTCAAACCATTGATTTCAACAGGCGTGCGTTCTGGAACGAGAATGGAGTTCTCTGGATCAGCATACGTTTCAGCGACATAACGTCCATACTCCTCTAACGTTAGATCGGAATCAGATTCTTCCTTTGGTTCGAGATATATCGACATGTAATCATTGTTTGCCTGGAGAGAGATATCCAGATCTGAACCCCGTAATTCAAAATCTTGAACTTCCCAATTAGATGGAGTACGGATCTGGAATTGAGAATATTTTCCCTGATGCGATGTAAGATCCGTCGATGAAAGGACAAGGTCTGATGGTTCATCATTCAATATCCGAAATTGTTGAGACATTTTTTCGAAAAATTCCCGGTCTGCTAACGTAAATTCATACATCGATGTATATGTAATGATATAAAAATGGTGGTTACTTTCTAGGTATGCTGTAATGTACCCGAATTGATTCCTCTCATAACTGGTTCTTCCTTCTTTTACGTAAGCCTCCTTTTTATCAATAGTTAGATTGCTGGTTCTGATGATCTCATCTTTCTTTCTCTTTGGGCCTTGTGTGGATTCAATATTTTTCTTGTGGATTGCCATGTAATCAGTCAATGACGTATCCGGTAAGTAGTCTGCCCGGTTCACTCGGTCGATTCGGATGGACTTCGTTCGATCCACTGTCGCTAACTTCAATAGTGATGGATTAGTAAGTTCTGTTGAAACCTTCCAATCCGAAGAGAGGGTTATCTCCACTTCCTTGTTCTTAGAAAACATTGTTACAGGTGTTTCATTAACCGTCTTTTCCGAAGAAATGGATTTGGAGACCGCAGGAGTATTGGGAATACCAGACGAAGAACTGCACGCAGTAAGCGTAACAACCATAAACAGATTAATTGTGAGTATCATTCTTTTATTGGACAATGACAAATCTCCTTTGTTCTAGGTAGTATGTCGACACTACACAGGGGTAATTTACCATTTATATCGGCAATTTGGATATCACTTATTAGGCTCTGTTAAGCATAATTTTTTTAACGCATCAAGCCCAAAAAAAAGAGAGCTGCCCTGTTTCAGGTCAGATCTCTTCTCCAACTTATCTTGTGCCCACTTACTGGGACTTGTCACTTGGCGTTTCGGCATCGGTTTTATTCTTTGTACCTTTACTTTTATAAGGCTTCGGGGCACTTTTCGCCCGGTTAGCGGCGGCTTGCCAACGATTCCAGCCCTTTTTGCCAGTACCACGGCCGGTGCCACCTTTTCCTTTTGCTTTGCTCATGTTATCACTCCAATAATCCTGTATATGCTTAAAAATGACCGTCCTCGGTAACTTATTATGCAACCCAGCCCATCTTCTTCACTTCCAGCTTTCTTATTATAACAAAAATTGACGTCTTTACGTTCATTTCCATAAATCATTGTATTGTTATTCTGTTATGAAAGCGGTATAGTGGACATAATTGAAAGAGGAAGCTGTGTCTTCTTCGGGATTGTTACTGGTAAGCAGGCGATACCCAAACAAAAGGCTGTCTAATAAGCCTTTGTTTGGGTTTTTTGTTATTATTACGAGCTATTGAGGTGAACACATACATGATCATCCGACAGATTTTCAACAACAACGTCATTCGCGCCGAGAATCAGGTAGGCCAAGAGTTTGTTGTCATCGGCAACGGTCTGGGCTTCAAGAAGAAGAATGGACAGCCCGTGGATGAGGATAAAATCGAGAAAACCTTTGTGCTGAAATCGGATAAAATACCGCAAAAATTGATTGACCTGATCGGTGAAACATCGGTTGAATATTTAAAATTGGCTGACGAAATTGTAGGCTATGCCAAAAAGGAAATGGGCGATATTTTTAGTGATAATATCTATATATCATTGATCGATCATATTCAGTTTGCCATTACCCGGTACCGTAAATCCGTCGGGCTGAAGAATTCCCTTTTATGGCAAATCAAGAAATTTTACAAAAAGGAATTTTGGATTGGCATGAATGCCGTGAATCTGATTCAGGAACAATTCGGCATCCAAATGGATGAGCATGAGGCCAGCTTTATTGCCATGCACTTTGTCAACGCCCGGCAAGATGGTCAGGGTATGAAACAAACGGTTGAAATTACCGAGGTTATTGATGATATTTTCAATATTGTCACCAATCATTACCACATTGCCCTGGATGAAAATTCATTTAATTATTCCCGGTTTATTACCCATCTGCAATACTTTGTACAAAGAATGCTGAGTAATGAACAAGAGCAATTTGCATCGGGTGATAACTTCCTGTATGAGCAGGTTAAAGACAAATATGCCAAGGCTTTTCAGTGTACACAATTGATTAATCAATACCTTGAAGAGAAGTTTGAAAGCGCCATGTCCATTGATGAAAAAGTGTATTTGACGATCCACATCCACCGTGTCACTTCACGTAACGAAATGCTGGACGCTGAATAAAAAAAGCTTGCAAACGATTTCGGCGTCATTTATAGTAGGTCTCACAACTTAACGACAAGGATTGTTACTGGTAAAGCAGGCGATACCTAAATGATTGGCAACGGGTCATTTTTCTGATGATCATAGCCATTCGTTTAGGTATTTTTTTGTTTTCAGGCAATCTTAACAACAAAGGAGAATGAACATGGATCATAAAAAAATGGGGGATGACATCGTTCGCCTCGTCGGCGGAGAAGCCAATATTAACGGGCTTGTCCACTGTGCAACCCGGCTGAGATTCGATCTGAAGGATTCGAAAAAGGCAGAACGAGAAACGCTCGAGAAACACGATGGTATCATTACCGTTGTCGAAAGCGGTGGACAGTTCCAGGTCGTCATTGGCAGCAATGTGGCTCATGTATATGCAGAGATCATGAAGAACAGAGATTTTGGAGGAGATTCTTCCTCATCCGCTGAGTCTACAGGAGAAAAAACCTCGGTATTATCCAAAGTCTTTGAAATTATATCCGGAAGTTTCTCACCGTTAATCCCGGCCATGGCAGGATCAGGTATGTTAAAAGCTTTGCTGACTGTCCTGACCATGCTTGGATGGATGTCTGATACAAGTGACACGTACCTGATTCTATCTGCTGCCGGCAACGCAGTCTTTTATTTCTTACCTATCTTCCTCGGTATCACACTTGGTATGAAACTGAAAGCCAATCCTTATGTAGCCGGGGTAATTGGTGCCGCCCTGATGGAGCCGAACTTTACCGGACTGATGGATAAAGGCTCGGATGTATCGTTCCTTGGCATACCGGTTGTCATGATGAATTATTCAGCCAGCGTGTTCCCGATCTTCATATCGATCAGCATCTACGCTGTACTTGACAAACTACTGAAGAAAATCATTTTGAAAGATCTGCAATTGTTCCTGGTACCAATGATTGCACTGATGATTATGGTTCCTTTGTCCGCAATGGCCTTCGGACCATTTGGCACCACGGTAGGTGACTGGATTTCCTCCGGCGTAACTTGGCTTATTGGCGTCAGCGGTATTTTGTCAGGAATTGTACTGGGTGGATTCATGACCTTCATGGTTGTCTTCGGACTCCACTGGGGCTTCACACCAATCACGATTCAGAATATCGGGGTTGGCGGCGATCCAATTGAAGCTATGGCTGCTGCAGCCGTGTTTGCACAAATTGGTGTAGCATTTGGTATTTTCCTGAAAGCCAAAAAGAACAAAACCCTGAGAACCCTTGCAGGCTCCACCAGCCTCACCGGTTTACTTGCAGGTGTCACTGAACCGATCGTATACGGTCTGATCTTGCGTTATAAACGAGTGATTCCTATCGTTGTCATTGCAGGTGCGATCGGCGGTGCCATTAATGGTCACTTCGGTGTTAAAATGACTGCTTATGTGTTCCACAATATATTTGCCATTCCTGTCTATACACCAACGGTTGTATACGTGATTGCGATCGCCTGCTCCTTTGCTGTAGCAGCGGTATTAACCGTGATGTTCGGATATGAAAGCAAAAGCAAAGACACAGCTTCCGACAAAAATGAATCTGTCTCCAATACTTCGACTGAAAGTACACCGGAAGAACTTCCTGTAGTACCTGAGACCAAAACAACAGAAATCAAGAAGGAACAAATTTATAGTCCTCTTACAGGTAAAGCTGTAGCCTTAAGCACCATTAACGACCCTGCTTTCTCAACAGGTGCCATGGGCAAAGGATTGGCGATTGTTCCTGAGTTTGGTGAAGTCGTCGCTCCCGTGGATGGCGTTGTAACTTCACTCTTCCCAACTGGACATGCCATTGGATTAACGACCAACGCAGGTACCGAGATTTTGATTCACATTGGTATTAACACGGTGGCGCTGAAGGGAAAACATTTCAATCCTGTCGTTCAGGAAGGCGATATCGTTAGACAAGGCGATCTGTTGATCCAATTTGAAATCGATAAAATTAAAGAAGCCGGATACGAAACGGTGACTCCTGTCATTGTTACTCTTACGCAGCAGGAAGTGGATGTATTCGAAACGACTCAAGAGCATGTACAGAAAAACGATGTCCTGTTGACTTTGGTTGTCTAACTCAACTCATATCATATGTATTCAATTTAGGAGGAACTAACAATGAAGCATACTCAACTTAAACCATTTCCTAAAGATTTCTTCTGGGGAGGTTCAACCTCTGCCTATCAAATTGAGGGAGCCTGGAATGAAGATGGCAAAGGCCCTTCTGTCATCGACATGGGCAATCATGTGGAAGGCGTAACCGACTTCAAGGTAACCAGTGATCACTATCATATGTACAAAGAAGATGTGGCCCTGATGGCCGAAATGGGCTTCAAAGCCTACCGTTTCTCCATCGCATGGACACGCATCTATCCGCAAGGCGCAGGTGAAGTAAATCCAAAAGGGCTGGCATTTTATGATTCCTTGATTGATGAGTTGATTAAATACGGCATTGAGCCCATCGTGACCATGTATCACTTTGATCTTCCTTATGCGCTTGAAGAAAAAGGGGGCTGGTCCAACCGCGCAACGATAGATGCCTTTGAACAATATGCCAAAACGCTTTATGAAAACTACGGTGACCGGGTCAAATATTGGCTGACCATCAACGAACAAAATATGTTGATCCTGCATCCTGGCTCTCTGGGTACACTGGATACAACGCTTGTTGATCCGCAAAAAACACTGTATCAGCAAAATCACCACATGCTGGTCGCTCAAGCCAAAGCCATGGTCCTGTGTCATGAGATGCTGCCTGAAGCCAAAATCGGCCCGGCTCCCAATATCGGTGTAATCTATCCCGCGAGCTCCAAACCGGAAGATACGCTCGCTGCTGATAACTATGCTGCCATTCGCAACTGGCTCTATCTCGATATGGCGGTATATGGACGCTACAATCATATTGCCTGGAGTTATCTCGAAGAAAAAGGATATACCCCTGTCATTGAAGATGGAGACATGGATATCCTGGCTCAAGGAAACCCTGACTTTATTGCGTTCAACTACTATACTTCCCAAACCGTTGGTGAAAGTCTAAACGATGGTAATGACTTCTCCCATACAGGAGATCAGCACGAAATCGTAGGAGAACCGGGTGCATATAGAGGATCTGTGAATCCGAACCTGCAAAAAACGGAGTTTGGTTGGGAAATTGATCCGGTCGGCTTCCGCTCTACCCTTCGTCAGATTTACTCCCGTTATCATCTGCCATTGATCGTTACCGAGAATGGTCTGGGTGCATTTGATAAACTGGAGGAAGGCGACGTGGTCAACGACCCCTACCGCATCGAGTTTTTCAATAAACATATCGAACAGATTCAACTGGCTATTACAGACGGTGTAGATGTATTCGGCTTCTGCCCTTGGTCTGCGATTGACCTGGTCAGCACACATCAAGGATCAAGCAAACGTTATGGATTCATCTACGTGGATCGGGAAGAATTCGATATCAAGGAATTAAGACGTATCCGCAAACAGAGCTTCCACTGGTATCAAAAACTGATTGAAACCAATGGAGAAGTCCGTTAATACTGTAAATTAAAAAGCCAGTCGTTTACACATCGTTCATGTGTAGCCGACTGGCTTTTTGTGTTGGTTCACTCACGCATTCTTATTCAAATCAGGATTACATTTCTGCTTTGGCGTTGCCTGTGGAGTTAACTCCTCTTAACACCCGCAGAGATAATAGGAAACAGATTGCCAGAACAAAAGCTGCTGAAACGTAAGGATAGTTGATATTCACATCAAACAATGCTCCCGCTACAATGGGACCTGCGATATTGCCCAAACTTGTGTAGGCTGAGTTCAATCCGGCCACAAAGCCTTGCTGTTCTTCCGCCAGTTTGGACATCTGCGTACTGATTGCCGGACGCAATATATCCATACCTAGGAACACGATAAACGTTACGACAAGAATCATCCAGTAGGTGTTCACAAACAAGGTTAACAGTACAAATACGGCTACAAAAAGCAAACAGACCGAAATGACTTTTTTCTCACCAAACCGGTTTAACAGCCAGCCAATCAGTGAGACCTGCACCACGGCTCCCGCAATGGAACCAAACGTAATAATGAATGCAATGTCTTTTGTCGTGAAACCAAACTTGTGATCCACAAACAGTGAAAATACCGTCTCATAGTTCGCCAGACCAAATGCCATAACAAACACGATAATCAAGCTGAAAAAGTAAGGCTCCCGGTACGAATGCAGCAACTGGGAAACCATGCCCGGGCTTTTGACCTTCGGTGCACCCGCAACAGGTTTGGTTTGCTCTCCGGTAATTCTGGTCGACTCCGGCAAAATAATCAACGTAATGATAGATGCCAGCAAACCCGCAATACCTGCGGCATAGAAAGGAATCCGAATACCAAAGTCAGCGATATATCCGCCGATCCCCGGACCAATGATAAATCCTGTAGTAATTGCGGCATTAATTAATCCCATGCCTTTACCGCGTTCTTCTTCTGTCGTAATATCTGCGGTATAGGCCATTACTGCTGGGAAGATCATCGCTGCACCGATCCCTCCAAGCATCCGGGCTGCAAAGAGCAGCGATGGTGCATTCACAGCACCAAACATAAACTCCGATACAGCAAAGATTAACATCCCGCCAACAATAATTTTTTTACGTCCCAAGAGGTCAGACCAACGGCCCGCAACTGGAGAAAACAGAAACTGCGTGAAGGAGAATGCTGCTACCAGCAAACCAACCGTGAACCCGGTGATATGCAGTAGATCCATGTACGCAGGCATAATAGGTACCACAAGACCTATACCTGTAAAAACGAGAAAAATATTAAACATTAACAGCAGCAATGCGCCCCTGTTCCGTGTAAGTAATGCCATGATTCCATCCTCCGTAGTTGTCAAAATGTTGCCTTAAGCTTTATCTTTTGCTATTCCATACAAGAATACGCTAGCCGCTTGGCGGTACAAGGCAAGAGCCAGTTCTGGCTCCATTCCGCGCGACAGCTGACTAAGTCCAATAATGGTACTTTCCAGAATGAGAGCAAGATTGTCAGCGTTGTCCGCATTGAACTCTCCGCTCTCTATCCCCTGTTCCACCAATTGTTTGTTAAATTGAATATGCCGCTCAAACATCAAAGCTATGCGTTCTTCAATATCATTTTCTTTCTTTTCCCCCGTAAAGAACTCATCTGCCGCCTTGGTTAGCGGGTGATTCATATCGTCGAGGATTAATTGTTCTGCCAAGCCGTAGATCTTTTCTGTAGACGTATTATACAAATGTTCCTTGGCCGCCCAATTTTCTTCCCATTCCCGATCCCACTCATCAATCAGATACAGAAAGAGGCCTTCCTTACTTTTAAAATGGTAATAGATATTGCCTTTGCTGCTGCCTGTCGCAGTCACAATATCTTCAATGGAAGTTGCTTTATACCCTTTTTGCACAAAAAGAGCTCTTGAGGCATCCGCAAGTTTCTTCTTGGTCTGCTCGGTTTGAATTTGCTTTTTATTCATACTCATACATTTCACTCCACCTCTTGCATACTGAACGTTCGTTCTGTATTTTAACAGAACCATCAAACTTAAGCAATCAAAAAGGAGAATCGGCTTGGCGCCCATTCTCCCTTCACATCTTTATTTCACTTTTTTCCCTTGGCCATGAAGTATTTTCAGTTGTCCATTTTCATAACCTACTTGATACGTAACTTTATATTTCGTGGTGACCAATTCACCATCTTTTCGTTCATCCGCTGTAATAACCGCAGTGACCTCTATTTCATCATTTGACTTATCCGAGGACGAAACTTCGGCGATGGTAACATAACTGGTGTTGATGTAACCTTCACGGAACTTGGCATAACTTATACCGCTCTGCCACTCACTGCCAAGCAAGGCATAGGCGGTAACATAGTCATTCAGATTCAGGTTCATATAAAATTCGGTCACCAGACCCTCCGCTTCCAAAGAAGCTGAGTCTGCTCCCTGACTGCCACTCGTCTGAACCGCCGTTTTAGATGATGGTTTCTCAGACCAGGCCTGGACCTGCTTCAATACGCTGGTGATCGGAATGCTGAACCCGATTCCGCCTTCCTGCTCCACAACGGCTGAATTAATGCCCAATACTTCACCGGTGTCCGCACTGATCAGTGGGCCACCACTATTGCCGTGTGTAATGGGCGCCGAGATTTGATACAGATTACTATAGATATACGGGGCAATTTCGAAGCTGCGACCAACACCGCTGATAATGCCTGTAGTTACGGTGTTCTCCAGACCTAGCGGACTGCCCAGAGCGAGAATCTCATCTCCCGTCTCCGCTTTGGATTTGGCGATAGGCAGCGGGTTAACTTTTTTCAAATCAGGCACCCTGACGACAGCGACATCCGTCTCTTCTCCAATCCCGATAACGGTTCCCTTATACTCCTCATGATTCAGGGTTCGAATCGTTACTTCTTTCGAGCCCTCCACCACGTGAGCATTGGTTACCACATCCCCCTGATCATTGTAGAGAAAACCGGAACCCAGTCCGCTGCTGCTCTCAATCGTAACCACTTTCTTCTGACTCTCTTCAATAATCTGTTTACGTGTTTTCTTCACGGTTGTCTGGGAGGACGGTTTAGACGCTGTAGTTGCCGTTTCCTTCGTAGTGACAACAGCCAGTCTTGGTCCATCCTGCAGTTGATCTGCTGAATACTGATGAATCCAGAACACCCCTCCTGCTCCTGCTCCAATAATGATTGCACTGGATATAATCGTACTCCATGTTCGTTTGGCCATTCCAACCTGTCCTCCTATTCCAGATACCACGTTGCGTTCACTACAGAAACTTCAGCTTCCTCGTACACACCGTAATAATACGTTTCAAAAAATCCCTGATCCCCTACATCAAGCCAGCTTGGGTACACATCCGCATAGGTTTGACCGAGATATGCCCCGTCTGAGCTGTAGATGTCCAACATAACCGTCACGGAAGAGATAGGCCGAGTGGCATTATTCACGATTGAGCCGCTAATATACAGGTCGCCATACATATCAAGCGTCGCTTCTACGTCTACAATGCTCACCGCTGCTGTGCGGTTTTTCAAGTCTTCTTCTGCCGCTTGTTGCTCAGCAAGTTGAATTCGTTCGGCTTCTGCTTTTTCAAAAGCCTTCTTCTCACTCAGCACCCGTTCGCGATATGCTGTCAGTTTGTCATCCTCGGGCGCGTAGGATAGCCCCTGATCAACGGTTTGCAATGCAGCCGTAAAATCCTTTTTCTTCACTTGCTGTTCAGCTTGCTTATAGCTAAGTCCAGCCAGCTTGTCGATGATTTGTTTCTGAACCGCCTCTGCTTCCTTGCCTTTCAATTTTGATACCGTGTCCAATTTCTCAGCAAGTGCCTGTACGGTTGTCAAACTATCGATTTCTTTCTTCACCTTCAGGACAGCCAGTGTCACCTTGTTGTTGTTTAGAGTCGTACGCACCTTGGCAAAAACCGGTTCTTCTCGCTCTTTCAACACTTTTGCTACAGCCTGAAGTGTCTTGTCACCGGCAGCAAGTTTTCCCGTTTTCAAACTTGTCGCAGCTTCGTTCAGCTGATTCATCAGATTGAAGGCTTTGGCTGTAATTTGGCGATCCTTCACAAGGCCATCAACATTGGGCCGTTTCGCAAGAGCCGAATCCAGAAGTTGAAGCGCCTCTTGATATTTACCATCTAAGGCAGCCTGCTCCGCCTGTTGATGCAGTGATTTTACCTCCGCATTGATCCCTATCTCCTGTTTGTAATAATAAGTCAACAAGGCCCCCATCACCGCTGCCAGAAGCAGTGGAATAATCCAGCTAAATGCTCGGCCTTGTGCCGTATTGCTCTGCTTCGGTGCAGACTGCTGCTGTCTGGATAACTGATCTAGTGCTTTTCCTGTTCCACTTTCCAGACCAACTGCTGTTTCTGCCCAAATCTGTTCATCGGTAGAGCTTGAATCTTTTAATTTCGTTCTACACTTTCTACATGTGCTGTCCCCTGGATTGCTTTTGGTCCCACATACGTGACAATACACCCTGATCCCTCCATCAAAAAGAACGTATGTATACTATGCTATTTTTACATGAATCGACACTTATCATATAGTAAAAAGGTAAATTACACCATAAGTTATTCGGATAAATCCGGTGTCTATTCCTCCAAATCGAAATGATTATGTAATTATGTATGATTCAGATAAATGAACGCAAAAAGTACCTCCCTGTTAATAGGAAGGCACTGATTAACTAATGTATTCTATTCTTGCGTAGGAAAGCTGCTTAGATCCATATAGGAAACTTCCCACAAATGATCATCCGGGTCCTGAAAACTCCACCCATACATAAACCCATGATCTTGAGGATCGTTATACGGTTTGCCGCCAGCATCCAGGGCAGCTTGTACAATCAGATCGACCTGTTCACGACTCTCCACCGACAAGGCTACGATGACTTCTGCCGTGTCCGCCGCATTGGATATTTTTTTCGAAATAAACGATTGAAAACGATCCTCCACCAGCAGCATCGCATAGATGTTGTCTCCAATGATCATGCAGGTTGCAGATTCGTCTGTAAAGTTCGCATTGAACTCAAACCCTACTTTGGTAAAAAAATCAACGGACCTCTTCAAATCCTTAACGGGCAAATTAACAAATATCTGCTTAGCGCGAACAGCCACCATCGATCACCTCAATCTAATAGAATGGATTTCATCTCAAAATAACATCTCGCGTATACGCTGTCAATTCAATATAATAACGATATTCCAGACTGTGAGGTGAAACGGATGTTATTCCGAATCGTTCGAAGTAATTAGTCGTCGGGCTGGGTCAAAACGCGTACCAGCTAACATGGGATACGTCTGCCCTTTTGAGCCTGTTCGGCATCTAATCGTAACGATTTGGCACAACATCTGTCTAGAATCAAGAACTCACATTGGAGGAATCATATAATGAAGAAAAAGATGGACTATACTACTTTTTACGAACGTATTGGGCGATTGAATGGCTGGGACTTCAGCTCCCTGAAAGTGACTTCAGAGGGAATCAAATGGAATTTCTACGAGGAAGTTATACGCTGCACCGAACCGTCTGATCTATTGCTTGATATTGGCACAGGTGGGGGAGAAGCTGTTCTTTCCATCGCGGATGCCGCACTATTATTGGTTGGAATCGACCTTTCCCGGGGAATGATTGAGACTGCCCAGCGTAATCTCAAGGCATCTGGTTCCCATTCGAATGTCCGTTTTGTGCATATG
Source organism: Paenibacillus sp. LK1 (assembly GCF_002750415.1). Taxonomy (NCBI): domain Bacteria; kingdom Bacillati; phylum Bacillota; class Bacilli; order Caryophanales; family Paenibacillaceae; genus Paenibacillus; species Paenibacillus sp. LK1. The sequence goes on along the minus strand of NZ_PEII01000017.1, from coordinate 140,939 downwards.
AATGCAGAGCAACTGACATTTCCAGATCAATTCTTCAATGTAGTGTCCTCCAGACACTGCAACTTCTGCGCTACAGAGGTATTCAGGGTATTGGACGATGGCGGTGTATTCCTTACCCAACAAGTCAGTGAACATGATAAGTATAATGTAAAAAATGCCTTTGGCCGTGGTCAAGCCTCAGATGTTCAGCCTGGCACATTAATGGAACGATGCAAACGTGAGCTTCGCGAAGCGGGTTTTCGTGACATTGAGACACACGAATATAATGCAACAGAATATTACGCCACGCCTGATGATCTGCTTTTCCTGTTGACCCACGCACCGATCATTCCCGGTTTTGGAGAGAAGGAATCTGACTTCAAGCGTTTCCAACAGTTTGTTGAGCAAAATCGCTGCGATAAAGGGATTCGAACGAACTCGGCACGTTTTATGCTGACTGCTCGGAAATAAATCTTATAACATAAAGGCAAAATAAAGCCCATCCGCCATTTTAGTAACATGAATGGTGGATGGGCTCTTCAAATACTAAAGATACATCGTAAATCGCAATCCAATTACTGCGTTACTCCCTTTTTCTCCAGGAAAGGCTTTAATTTATCCAAAACATAATGACTGCCGCCTCTCCCGTTCACTTGTTCAATGACTGCGGCTATAAGGAAGGATGGTGATTCGGTATCGAACACCACGACAAATCCGTTCTCCTGTCCTTTTTCACCCTTCTTGGCCTTCAGCTCGGCAGTCCCTGTCTTGGCCGCCAGTCCTTCGGGGAGTGAGTTCAAGGAATGAGCCGTTCCTCCCGTTCGGGTCACAACCTGGCCCAAGGCATCCTTCACCGTATTTGCCACTTCAGGCGTAATCACAACTTCCGGTTCGACGGTTTCCTTTTCCTCTATCAGTACAGGCTTCACCATTTTTCCTTCATTAATAAAAGGGGTGAAGGAGGACGCCAGATGGATCGGCGACATCAACATTTCTCCCTGTCCATAGGACGTGTCAGCGAGCAGCACCTCGGATGACAGATCGAGATGAGCCTCGTTTGCATACTGACTTGGTTTCAAATATAGTTCATCCAGTCCAAAGTTGTCTCCAAAACCGAACTTCTGGATGCCATCTATGAACTTGGCGCTGCCCATCTCTACGGCTTCCTTCGCAAAATAAATATTGTCCGAGTAGACCAGCGCATCAACCATGTTCACCGGAGATACACTTTTCACACGTTTCACATAGTAACCGCCCCAGCTCTCATCCTTGCGCCATTGCAGACCAGAGATATCATGCGATTTGTCCGCGGTGGTAACCTTCTCCATCAGACCTGCAGCTGCCGTAATGGCTTTGAAGGTTGAACCTGGTGCATAACGATTCGTAAACCTGTTGATAAAAAGAAGCTTCTCATCTGCTGAATAGGCATCCCACTCTGCCTGTGTCAGTCCCGTAACCATCTTGTTCGGATTATAGGCGGGCGCACTTGCCAGTGCCAGCAAATTACCATCCGTTGGGTTCATCAGCACCATTGCTCCGGCGTCACCGCCACTCGATAATGTCTTATACAACTTGCGCTGTTGCTCAGAGCTTATCGTCAGTTGAATATTCTCTCCATCCACTGCATCCTTGCGAATAAGCTCAGAGCGAGTGTTTCCAGATTCATCGGTGATCTCGATCAGGCCACCTCGTTCGCCGCGAAGCTGTTTCTCCAGGGATTGCTCCAGTCCGGCTTTGCCAATCCAATCTTCCGCACGATAATAGCCTTCCGTATCTTTCTCCAGATCTTCCTTGGTGGCCTTGCGCACATAACCGATTAGATGAGCAGCAGCCTCACCAAGAGGATAATATCGTATTTCCTTGGATTGAACTTGCACACCAGCCAGTGCTGTAGGCACCCGGGAGTCTTCTGTTGAAGCAATCGGGACAAAATATTCTGGCTTCACCCATTTCTGTGCAAGCGCGGTGTTAATCATAGCTTCTGTTACTTTGTAATGCTCCGCGATCCGGGCGATCATCGCCTCTGGATTTTCTCCCAACTTCTCAGGTATAATACCCCATTCATATATATTTCCTTTTGTTGCGAGGGGCAGCCCTTCACGATCAACAATGTCTCCACGTTCCGGGAAAAGGGTTCTCACCCGAACTTTGCTTCCCTTGACCATGTCAGTCAGAATCATGGATGGCTTCCAGTTGATCCGCCAGACTTTGCCACCCTCCTCAAGCTCTTCACGCACCAGTTTCAGTGTATGTGTCTCATCCACTTCCCCCAGGAAAGTCGTTAACTGCAGACTGTAGTCCACTTCATAGGCATCCGGGTTTTCGTTTTTATTTTCATTACCCTTGCCATCCGTTGTCTCTTCGATTAATTTCGGTTTCAATTCTGCTTTAATCGCAGAAACCTCCATACCCGAATAGATTGCGTTGTATTTTTCCACAAATTGCTCACGGTTCATACCGGATTCTTTCAATGAAACAGGTGTCATCAAGGTATACAGTTGATCAAATTCTTTCTTTTGCAAATGCTCTATGTACTGATTAGCGGTTACCTCAGGCTTTACTTCCTCTGTTTTGCTATTCTGCATGTATAAGTACATTCCGATTCCACCGGCAAATAAGATGGGAAGCAGTCCATAAATAATTTTACGTTTCGATTTCATCATATCACCTCTAATATACACTATAGATTTCCAGCCTCAATTAAACAATGGAACAAATCTGACGAATTTATCATTAAAAATAGCCGAAAGCTCACATAATATGTTTAAATAAGGAGAGTGAGATTACAGTAAAGGAGCCCGATGATGGAAATCAGCTATTTTTTACTCCCCAAAGCCGAAGTGGCCTATATCAAGTCTTCCGCTTCCATGAAAGATGCGATCGAGCAGCTTGAATTGCAGCATTATACCGCCATTCCCGTGATTGACCAGGATGGAAAATATGTTGCCACCCTGTCCGAAGGCGATTTGTTATGGAAAATGCGGAGCACTCCTGGACTGACATTTGAGACGATGGATCAGGTCCAAGTGCATGAGATCGACAACCGTGTATATAATGAATGTGTCTTTATTAAGGCAGAAATGGAAGATATGCTGACGCTGGCAGCAGATCAAAACTTTGTGCCTGTGGTGGATGTGGACCGTGTCTTCCTCGGTATTATCCGTCGCAAGGATATTATTGAGTATTATACGCGCAACATCTCCGACTAAATTTGAAATGAATATATGCCTTTTGCTGATCACAATGGCAGAAGACTGAAACAGAAATGACGAGTCCTTGGGGCAATATCATTAAGTTACTTAACTTAATGATATTGCACATTGAGCTCGTCATTTTTGTGTTTTCAGATAACATCCGGCCTCTACTTTCATTTATGCGAAAAAAACAAATAAACATATTGCGCAATTTTCGACAAATAACTACAATAATTATTATGATACGACAAAATTAACCATCAAAAATAGAACCTAAGGTTCTATATTTTTCGAGGTCCTATCTCTTTTTTCAGAATTTGTTCAGAATCATTTAGTACAATGATCACATTCTTTTATTCCGATAGGCGGCACTACTCAGAAAAATCAGGAAGAGGTATTCACTTGAACTACTTAAGTACACGCAACAAGATACTTGTCACAGCTACTGTGATTATGTCTTGTATTTACGTCATTTGGCGTACATTTTTCACCATTCCTTTTGGACATGGCCCTCTCGCTGTAACCGCAGGTCTTGCCCTCCTCATTGTCGAACTTATAGGTATGTTCGAACTCGCCGTCCATTTTTACAATATGACCCGGCTCGAATATCCCGAACTTCCCGTTGTTGACGAAGCCTTATATCCGGATGTGGATGTATTTATCGCAACTTATAATGAACCCACTTCGCTTCTGTTCAAAACGATTAATGGCTGTCTGAACATGGATTATCCTGATCGATCCAAAGTACATATCCATCTGTGTGATGACTCGAACCGTCCCGAGATGCGGGACCTGGCTGCGCACCTGGGTATCAACTACCTTACGCGAACAGAGCATGTACATGCCAAGGCGGGTAACCTGAACAATGCCATGAAGCATACGTCTTCCCCGCTAATCGTCACCTTTGATGCAGATATGATTCCAAAACATGATTTTCTGACGTCGTGCGTTCCCTATTTTCTGACCGGAGAAAAAATTGGTTTTGTGCAAACACCACAGAGTTTCTATAATCCGGATCAGTTCCAGTACAATCTGTACTCCGAGAACCGGATACCGAATGAACAGGATTATTTCTATCGGGACGTACAAGTAGGTCGCAACAAATCCAATTCCGTCATCTATGGCGGAACAAATACCGTACTCTCCAGACAGGCACTGGAAGACGTCGGCGGTTTCTATACCGGTTCCATTACAGAGGATTTCGCCACTGGTATTGAAATGCAAAGCAAAGGGTATCGCTGCTTCGCTACCAATAAAGTACTGGCCTCCGGACTTGCTCCCGGTGATCTGAAAAGTCTGATCAAACAGCGTCAGCGCTGGGCGCGCGGTTGTATTCAGACAGGTAAAAAAATGAACCTTCTCTTCAAAAAGGGACTTAGTTTTGCTCAAAAACTGAACTACATTTCTTCCATTACCTACTGGTACTCCGGGTTAAAACGACTGCTGTACATCATGTCACCCATACTGTTTGCCGTGTTCGGCGTTCTGGTTGTGAAATGTACCATTCTGGAGATTCTTGTGTTCTGGTTGCCCATGTATCTGTTGACCAACACCTGCCTGCGAATGTTATCCGGTAATATTCGAACCACCAAATGGACCAATGTATATGAGACCATTTTGTTCCCTTCCCTTCTGCCCGCCGTCATTCTGGAAACTCTGGGCATCACGATGAACAAATTCGTCGTTACCCGCAAAGACGGTGCGCAAAATGATGATCGGAACTATCAGATTAAACAGATGATTCCTCATCTGATTCTGGCGGTACTATCCATTATCGGAATCGTTAATTGCATCCACTGGACATTTAGCCAGGGAACAATTGGTTTCCTCGTTGTGCTGTACTGGTTGTTAATTAATTTCTACAACATCATGATGTCGATCTTCTTCCTGGCTGGACGTAAAGTGTTCCGCAATCACGAGCGCTCAATGGCTTCCGTGGATTGCACGCTCACAACGGAAGGGGAGATCATTTCCTGCATCACCCATGATCTTTCGGAAGGCGGTATTTCCGTCATGCTGGATACTCCGAAGTACATTCCAAGTGATATGGAGATTGGCATTAAACTGGTAAATGACCGGTATTCAAGCGAGTTTACAGGCAAGGTGGCACATGTCGCTTCGATCGGAAACCGTTGGAAATATGCTTTTACCGTTAAGGATATCACGGAACAAGAGCAGCGCCAGCTGCTGCACATCATCTATGATCGCGAACCTACGCTGCCACAGAAGCTGGACAAGGATATCAGTACATTTGAAGACATTCGCCTGAATTTTGTACGTCGGGGTCAGAGTGAATTCATGTCCAACCGGAAGCTGGCACGAATTGCGCTAAATCGCGAATTGCCAACGGCAGATCATGGAATCGTGACATTGATGGATTTCAACTATGAATTCGTCCTGGTGGAGATGGAGCATCATGATTTGGCCAATGAGATCCAACTTTCGCTTAGCGAAGACATCTCACTGAAATGCATGTGGGTACAGTCCCTGCGTAACAAACGAGGCAATTTGTACCGTGTGACCAATATTCGTGATATTGTTCGCAACCATCAGATGCCAACCTTGGAAGCTCTGCTGAAACAGTGGAATAAGGAACATATTCAGTTGGGTAAAACAGGCCCTGCATCCCAGGGCAAAAACAACATCTCTCCAGACGAACTGAACGAGATGGCTTATTTATAGAGGGGAGGCAAGAAAGCATGATCAAGAAGTGGAAACAACTTACACTTGTTGCTAGTCTTGTTGTGTTATGGAACATGTATCCCATCCAGGCTGTTCAGGCAGAGCAGCTTAAGGTGAGTAGGAGTACACTCCATGAATGGAACAATGGAGCCAAGGTAGACGCCAGCGTTGATAACCAAGGCAGTATTCAGATTAAGACCTCCACGCAGGGGCTCAAAAAAGGATACTATTCGGCCTACGTTTATGAGCTGCAGAATCGAGACTGGTCAGGCTATGGGGCTTTGACCTTCTCCATCCGCAATGAATCGGACCGAAGGTTGCCTCTTAATATCGTACTGACCCGAGCGGATAAAACCTCCCTTACTGTGTCTGATGATCGAAACGTCATCGTAGTCGAGAAATCAACCGGACACGCTGAACTGGTTCGTCCGTTATCTGGCCTGATTGCATTGGAACCGGGATTTGTCGGACAAATCCGCATCCCCTTTTCCAGCCTAATGGTCCAGGACAAGGCCAGCACGGCAGGTCAGGTGAACTTGGGTAAAGTCATTGGCTGGGGCATTACAACCACAACTCCCGAAAACGCCAAGCTGAGCTTCCGCATCGGCAACATCAAGCCATTGTCCAAGAAGCAAGCTGTTGTGGAGAATGGGCTCACCACCTTGCAAATGACTGGTGACGAACGTGTGGTGAAGCCCGTAGCTGGTGAATCCATTGTCCAATACGGTGTTCAATCTTCCTCAGAAGAAACGCCCGATGTAAAATTCCAGCTCAACACCCCCGTTCAGGGAGCATCCATTACACCGGATGGACTGCTGACGCTGCATACCGATGTCGATGCTGAGCAGGCCACCATACGTGCACTTGTGAATGGCAAATGGAATCTGACAAAGACCGTCATGCTGGATCGCTCTTCAGCGATGAATGTTCAGGAGAAAGACGGGACGCCACGTTCTATTCCTGACCCATCTGAAGTTACCAAGGTGCTCAGCCCTGCCGACCCACTGATGAAAACATCGGTGGGATGGTTTATTCGTCTCTTGTTAACAGCTGCCGGAATCCATGGACTCGTCCTCTACTGGATGTGGAGAAGACAACGGAATGCCCAGGGTGCCAGAAAGCGACGTTCCCGCAATGATCGACAAGCACGGCGACCTTTTCGCATGTAAACGAACCTTGCAGACCAACTCGCATCCTAAGATGCGGGTGTCTGTCTATTTTTAATTGAGCATGTTGCATCAATTGATACAACGTGCTAGCTTATATGATCCTCAAGGAGGAAAGGCAGTGCTCTTTTCCAGTGTAATCTTTCTATTTTATTTCCTGCCGCTTGTTCTGGGGCTGTATTACATACTGAGATTCTCGGTTACGGCCAAAAACATACTGCTGCTGGTTGCCAGCCTGCTCTTCTATGCATGGGGTGAACCGTGGTTTGTCCTCATCATGCTGGCCTCCATCTGTTTCAACTATATCTTCGCCCTGCTTGTGGACAAGTTCAGGGAACGAAGGAATGCCGCGTACACCATCATTACGTTGATGCTTATCGTCAATCTAGGTATGCTGTTCGTCTTTAAATACATGGCTTTTGCACTTCGTATTGTGAATGAGAATACAAGCTTTGGCCTAAATATCCCGAATATTGCGTTACCGCTAGGGATCTCGTTCTTCACCTTCCACGGAATTTCCTACGTCATCGACGTGTATCGCGGACATGGTGCCGTGCAAAAGAATCTCTTTTATGTGGCGCTATATATCTCCTTCTTCCCTCAGCTCGTTGCCGGACCGATTCTGCGCTATAACACGATTGCAGATCAGATGGTCAACCGTAAGGAGAGTTGGGACAAGTTCGCACTGGGCTGCTGCCGCTTCATTGTGGGTCTGGGTAAAAAAGTGCTTTTATCCAACAGCATGGCCATTGTCGCCGATCACATCTTTAGCATGGGGGGCACCTCGGATATTCCAGCAAGTCTGGCATGGCTGGGAGCCATCGCCTATACGTTGCAGATTTATTTTGATTTCTCAGGATACTCCGATATGGCGATTGGCCTCGCCCTCATGTTCGGGTTCAAGTTCGAAGAGAACTTCAGATATCCGTATATCTCCCGCTCCATCACTGAATTTTGGCGCCGCTGGCATATCTCGCTGGGCACCTGGTTCAAGGAATATGTCTATTTCCCACTCGGGGGATCACGTGTCACTAACAAGGATAAAATGATTCGCAATCTGCTCATCGTCTGGGGATTGACTGGCGTGTGGCATGGTGCGGAGTGGACATTTGTAGTCTGGGGATTGATTAACTTCGCATTCATTGCGCTGGAAAAAATCTCTAACTTTGATAAAGGTACCCGCTTCAACCCGCTGCGGCATCTCTATGCCATGTTTATTGTGGTCATCGGGTGGGTGATCTTCCGTTCACCGGATCTGCTGCAAGCTGGCAACTATCTGGGCAACATGTTCGGACTGTACGGCAATGGATTCTGGAGTGATACAACCTGGATGTTCCTGAAAGAGTACGCACTCTTCTTCATCCTCGGTATTCTGTTCTGCATGCCGATTGCCACGAGAATGAACAAACTGATGGTCGACGGCGCCCGTTTCAGCAAACCATTGGAACTGGTGTACCCGGTCACGATCATCGTTTTATTCCTGGTCTGTGTATCGTATCTGGTCAAAGGTACATACAATCCGTTTATTTATTTCAATTTCTGAGAGAAGGCACAACCATGCACAACTTTTTTGCCAAAAAGAGAATCACGGCTTTCCTCTTCATTCTCGTGCTCGTGACATTCTCTGTTCTGAACATTATTCAATCCTTCGGGCCGATCCAAAAGACGCTGGCTTCAGCGGACTTCCATTATTCTGAAGCCAAAGAACTGATTCACGAACTGGATAACGACATTAATGAACATGTCTTCGATAAGTTCGGCTTCGTGGAAGCGTACGGATATATGCAGTCACTCATGTGGAAGAACGAGGAGAACAACTTCGAAGTCGTAAAAGACATGGAAGGCAAGCTGCACTATACCTACTTCGCTACAGGGCCAACGGATACGAAAGATCTGTCGGATCGAGTTGCAGCGCTGGGAGCACATTTGGACCCCAAAACTAAACTGACCTATGTGATGACACCAGACAAATACGTACGTGGGTATACCCAGTTCCCGGAAGGCATTCCTTACAATTATAACAACGAAACAGCCGATGGCTTTCTGACCAATCTTAAGCAGGATGGCATTGATACGGTGGATCTGCGCAAAGGTCTGTTGGAAAGTGGTATTCCGGCAAAGGATCTCTTTTTCACCACAGATCACCACTGGAAAATCAAGACCGCGTTCTGGGCCTTCGGCCAGCTGGTGAATCATCTGGACGGCATGTACGACAAGCCGCTGGACCCGGATCATTATTTCACGGACTTAAATAACTATAATGTGGTTCCGTATCAGGATATTTTCATTGGATCACAGGGTCGAAAAGCCGGGAAATACTTTGCTGGTGACGATGACTTTGACCTGATTTATCCGAAGTTCAAAACGGACTATTCCTTCTACTTCAAGACCGGCGAGACGGAAGCCACACTGAACGGCCGCTTTGAGGATGCGCTGCTTACAACCTATCCGCTGAATGTACAAGGAGCTACCTATGATCTAACCGCTGACAAGTACTTTACGTACCTGTACGGAAATCAGGGAATCGTTCATGTGGTGAATAAAGACAAACCGAACGGACTCAAGGTACTGTTCATCAAGGACTCTCTCGCAGTGCCGATGATCTCCTTCCTGTCGACCGTCGTGTCCGAGATTTACCTGATTGATCCACGGTATTATACGGGGGACATCGTGGATTTCGCTAGCAAAACCGACCTGGATCACGTCTTTGTATCCATATCGCCGCAGGATCTCGTAGATGAATTTTTCCCTTACGGATCGAAAGATTAACTCGGTGAAGAATCATTCATCTATATAAATTCGTAAGAAGGGTACCCCACAGCCAATGATCTGGCAGACAGGGTACCCTTTTTAATCCAATAGAATCAGTTTCGTTCTCGCTTCGCCTTCTGTTCCTTATAGTATTGCAAAACATCACGCGGGCTGCCTTGAAATGCTCTTTCCTTGCCATATGCATACGCCAGGTCCAAATTTGCAAAAGCTTCATCATGCTGCTCTAGCTTCATGCAGACTATACCCAGCTCAATCCACGGCCCGGTATTAATATCCGAACTTCGTGTTTGCAGTGCTATTTCTGCCCAAGGCTTCGCCAGCGCGTACTGCCCCATGTCCATATGTGCATTCACGTGACAGGAAGCGATCCAGCTTGCCATTTCCCAGTCGGTCTTCGGCTCGGGCAGCATCCCCCAAGCCTGATCATAATAGATCAGGGCTTGCTCATGCTGCTGCGTTTCATCCAGAACATTGCCTGCTTCTACCGTTTCAATAATTTGTCTCTCCAGTTCGGGATGCTCCGGTGTCAAATCTTTCACTCCGTAACCTCCTCCTCCAGTTCGAAATACCATTCCAGAAAGTTATTGAAGTTCGCCCACTGCGGTGTGCTTTCACCGCTCAGGAAACGTTCGATCGATTCACCAAGCTCCACCAGAGCCACATCTCCCGTTTGGCGGTTATAAAAGAATCCACCCTCGCCCTCAAAGCTGTCCAGCGGGATGTAGGCTTCTGGCAATCCCAACGTAAGTTGAGCCACCGTCATGTCCTCCAGATATACGGTGTTTTCCATAACCCAGCAGATCTGATAGATTTCCTGATGTCTGCTGTAAAAGGTCGGACCATCATCAGCATGCAAATAAAAATGTGCAAAATCAGATGCAAGATCAATACCCAGTTTACGTAAAGCTTCTTCGTACTCTGCTGGCACATCTTCATGCCACCAGCCCTGATTTTGACAATAATCAATCACTTTATTGGATAACATATTAAGCCTCCTAATGAATCGAACATGATGTAGCCATGATGAGTAAACCCTCTGGTACAATATAAATTGAACTAAAGATTATTTACACGNTGATGAGTAAACCCTCTGGTACAATATAAATTGAACTAAAGATTATTTACACGTGGCACTCCGATGACAGAACAACCTTCCGATCGCTGTTATCCCCAGATTTTTTGGATTCCCTTTTTAAAAGGGAAAATCCGGGGATAAAGGCGAAGCGTATGCTTCCTATGCAGCTTTCTTTCAGAAAGCTTTTAGCTCCGCTTCTTCAGGTTATTTCTGTCCTCTCCGTTATCGTGTAAAAGTTTAGTTCAATTGATATAGTTGATCTTTACCTATATAACGATATAACCTAGCCTGTTATGCGTTAAATCACGTTAACGGTTTAACAGGTATCCATACTTGAGGAGGAAGACCCTGACCAGGGTAAACCTCAAGTTCCGGAATTCCTGCGTGCTTGTAAGGAGTGGCTCCGAACCATTCGCTCATAATATACTTCCACAACCGCTGTATCGCTTCTGGCGCCAATTCATCGGCTTCAAATACCATCCAGTGGGACGCGGGAATCTCTATTGAGAACAAACCCTCAGGCACCTCCCCGGAGTGTGAAGTTGCGATCCAATATTCCATTTGACCGCTGTGTAATTCCCTCTGATCTATACAAATGCCAACCAAACCGGAGACGGCCCCGTTATTAAACTCGTTTAAACGATCTTCTATTCCGTCCGCCAAAGCTTCCTGCCACATCTTTGGAATCTCTCTCAAATTCTCGCCATCCACACAAGAGAACGTTCTTTTAATGCCTACGAAAGTTAGGGACTGCTGTTCAATCAAGTTATCTTTCACATTCATGGGATCGGCTCCTTTCAGAATGAACAAATTATTAGTATCTAACCGAAACGTGCCTACGCACGCGCATTCCGCAGGAGTTCCTGAAGTGATTGTTGCATAAACAATATATCCCCACGGATTTTACTATAAATACTGTATCAAAAGAGCAAGACGATTGGAAATAGGTTCATTCATATCCAGCCTCAATTTCCTAATTCTGGAGCAACTTTACCTTCATTCTTTCGTCTAATGATTAACTAACAACGAACGAGATGACTATGCGAATAAGTTGCAGTCCCGGTTTCCCCGGGAGCATGATTGGGTCAATTGACCTTCAGCCTACCAAGTTTAATACGGGTGTTTCCAGCAACAGCGAGATTACTCATCACATTAACGCTGAACTCATTGCCATTCCCTATATGGAAGATCCCGAATTCGGATCATACTTTGATGCGATGAAGATGATGAAGGGAACATACAAGGAAGAGTTTCACGTAAGCTATGATGTGGAATTTACGATTGATGTGGATAAAAAGGGGTATATGTGCGAACCCAATTTCGATCTTAGTATCGAACCATAACTCCTACATCATTTGAATACAACAAGAGCACAAAGCGTTCCTGACTTACTTCGGATCACCTGTGCTCTTTTTGAATATAGGTTCTGTTTACCAAAAAAATCATATTTCAGGGGTGATCACATGGATTTTCGAGAAGAAACACCTGAAGAAAAAAGAGAACGTCTAAGACAAGAAGAATTAAAGGGAAACCCCATGGGTACGTTGGGTGATGGCGTAAATCGTGCTCAATTTGGAAGCTTCGCAGATTTAGTTGGAGGTTTGGGATGGAAAGGCACTGGAATCCTCATTATATTATTGGTACTAGGGTATGTAGTTTATAAATTAGTATCCTAAATAAGGATTGGGGTAACTATGCATTCTTCGCTATGTGAATAAATAAGCGTATTCAAAGCTTTCCATTGAATACGCTTATTCGTTTGCAGAAAATACTCAACCATTTAAGCACTCAAGTCTTTCTTTTCTCCCTTTGCCACCAGCTTCTTGTGCTCCCACTTCTCAATCCAACCCCCAACCCGGATGAAAAAGAAAGCTACCGCCATCGAAAAGGTCACAATTCCGTAGAAACCGGCTCCCGTACCAATACCGACCCCACCTGCAAATAGGATCATCGCTGCCGATGTCAAACCTTTCACTTCAAATCCTGCCTTCATAATGAGTCCTGCTCCGAGAAAACCAAGGCCCGAGACGATTTGAGCCGCCAGACGCATCGGGTCCATCATCGTTCGGTTATGCAGCTGTCCGTACACTTCAACACTCTCAATGGATACGATTGTAATGAGTGCAGAAGCGACAGTGACAAATGTATACGTCTTTACGCCAGCAGGTTTGTTCTTATGGGTCCGATCGAATCCGATTAACAGCCCGAGCACAGCACTGATCAGAATTCGGACATAATATTCAAAAGGTACAGAGTTGCCCATCCAGGATGTAAACGTTATCATATTTAACCTCACGACATCCGAAACTCATTCTTGCTAATTCTTGATCGAGGAACAAGAGTTTCTTTCTATTATTTTGCTAGGCACGATCCTGTTATTCTCGTACGATCCCTCCAAAATACCCAGCTTATGCATAAGCAGCCTTACCGACTGAACACCCAGCTCCGATGGTTGCAAATCCATTCCCGTCAACGAAGGTCTTACCTGATGCATCATGGACTGATCACCGCAGATTACAAACAATGAGATATCTTCCGGCACACGAAGACCCGCATCGTTAATGGCATTAAGAGCGCTAAATGCAGTACGGTCGTCATCTGCAATAATGGCCGTAACCCTGCCCATGGGGTTCTTCACATTATGAAGTGTCTCATCATAGCCGTATTTAATATACTTGTCTGAATGAATACCTGGTTTGTAATGTATCATTCCGGGCTGGATCGTCACACCATGCTCCTGCAGTACCCGGACGAACTCTTCCGACCGCTCAATGGAAACAGTCATCTGCTCCCCGGCGTTCAGAAACATGATGTTCCGATGCCCCAGTCCAAGCAAATAATCGCAAATATCGCGCATGACCTGTTTATTATCATTATTGACGGTAGATACACCCTGAAGTCCCTTGTTAATGATTTTGCCAATCGTGACAAACGGAATGTCATGCTGATACAGCAGATTGATCCGGTCATCCTCTTCTGTAGGTCCCAGCACAATGGCACCGTCAATAGGATAGCTCGCAAGTGAAGGTGTCTTCACCTCTTCGGCAGCAATCATGTCCAGAAGCACCCGATATCCATAATTGGAAGCTTCCAGAATGACACCATTGATAAACTGATTATGGAACACGCTGAAAAAGAATTTTCCGTGCGGAATCGTAAGTCCGATCGCCATTGTTTTCTTGGTGACCAAGCTTCTTGCAATATGATTCGGCACGTAATTCAATTCCTTCGAAATTTGCAGTACTTTCTCGGTTACCTTTTTGCTCGTTGGCCTTTTCTGGCTGAATACGTTGGATACCGTTCCCTTGGATACACCCGCCAGACGGGCTACATCATCAATCTTTGCCATTAGGAACAACCTCTCCTCAACACTAGTTCGATTTCGTCCTCGCGAGTTCAAAGATGACTGATGGTACCGTCAGGTTCATGTCGATGGTTAGGATGTCCTGGATTGCATCTCATCCTCAGTCTCGATTGGAACGCCGCGAAGCTGAAGCTGCTCTGCATAATGACAGGCAGCAAAATGATTATATCCTACTTCACGGAGTTCAGGAACGTGCTGGATGCATTTATCCGTCTTATACGAGCATCGGGGATGAAAATGACAGCCGCTTGGCGGATTGGCCGGATTCGGTACTTCCCCCTCTAGTATAATTCGTTCTTTTTTAAAATCCGGATTCGGTTGGGGCACGGCTGACATTAGCGCCTCCGTATAGGGATGCTGAGGATTCGAGAACAATGATTCCGTTGTTGCCAGTTCCACAATTCTGCCCAGATGCATAACCGCTACTCGGTCGGAAATGTTCTGTACGATGGAAAGATCATGCGAGATGAAGATATACGTGATCTTGAATTGCTCCTGCAAATCTTTGAGCAGATTGATAATCTGAGCCTGAATCGATACATCCAGCGCAGAGACTGCTTCATCACAGACAATCAGTCTGGGTTGTGTAATCAGCGCACGTGCAATGGCTATCCGCTGCCGCTGTCCCCCCGAAAATGCATGTGGGTAACGTTTCAGATAACTCACATTCAGACCTGTTTTCTCGGCAATTTCCATCACCTTCGTCTCCACTTCAGCTCTGCTCAGCTTAAAGTTCGCAATCAGCGGTTCGGCGATAATATCGAATACGCTCATCCGGGGGCTCAGTGAGGAATACGGGTCTTGAAAAATCATCTGGATATCCTTGCGATATGCTTTGATCTCTTTGCCCTTCAAGTTTAGGTAATTCACTTCTTTTCCATCTTCCGCATGATAGACTACACTGCCTGAAGAAGCATCCACACCTCTGACGATGCAGCGTCCGAGCGTCGTTTTTCCACATCCGGATTCCCCGACAATGCTGAGCGTCTCCCCTTCAAGGAGTTCAAATGAAATTTCGTTCAGAATATGAATGGGTTTTGGCTTTTTGAACAGGGCTTTTTTGGATTTGACCTGGAAGCTTTTGTTCAGGTTGAGGACTTCAAGAATGGGTTTGGTCATTATGCTTCTCCTTCTCTCTGGTCCGCGTACAAGAAACATCTGACCATATGCTGGTCGGAAATCGCGGTTTTCGGTACAGCTTGTTGATTACATACACCTTCAATCCTGTCCTTACAGCGATCATAGAATCCGCACATCGGAGGCATGTTGATCGGCATCGGAACAGAACCTTCGATGGAATCCAGCCGTTTGCTTTTGTTTCCTCCCAGTCTAGGCATCGATTTAAGTAAGCCTTTCGTGTAGGGATGCTTCGGATTGTTGAAGATTTCTCTCATTGGGGCCTGCTCAACTATTCTCCCGAGATACATCACCGCAACCTCATCACACATCTCGGCGATAATACCCAGATCATGGGTCACCAGCAGAATGGCCATGCCAAATTCCGCCTGCAGACTTTTCATAAGTTCCAATACCTGAGCCTGAATGGTCACATCGAGCGCCGTCGTGGGCTCATCCGCAATCAGAATTTCGGGGTTACAGGACAATGCCATGGAGATCATCGCCCGCTGACGCATACCTCCCGAGAATTCATGCGGATATTGATCGAAACGCTTGGCCTGATCGGAAATCCCAACTTTGCTTAGCATCTCTAACGCGATTTTTTTGGCCTCTTTCTTATTCCTCGTCTGATGAATTCGAATCGCTTCCATGATTTGATTCCCGATGGTATACATCGGAGAGAAGGCCGTCATCGGCTCCTGAAAGATCATCGAGATTTTGCGGCCACGTATGGAGCGGATCTGCTTGCCTGTCGGCTTAAGAGACAAAAGGTTCAGGCCATGGAGAGTCGATTCCGAGTCGGAATTGTAAGTGATTGTTCCACTCGTTTCACATTCCTTGGGATTGATGCTGATGATCGATCGACTTGTCAGGCTTTTGCCGCAGCCCGATTCCCCCACAAGCCCAAGGGTTTTGCCTTTGTATATATTGAAGTCGACTCCATCCACGGCATTCATGACGCCATTTTCCATCTGAATCCGAATCTTCAGGTCTTGAACGGACAGTAAAGGTTGCTCCTTATCAACAGTTTGAGTTGCCATGCGATCCCCTCGCTTGCCTAGTATTTGGACAATTATTTTTTGTACGGATCAGCCGCGTCGCGCAAGCCATCGCCGATGAAGTTATAGGTCAATACAGTCAGAATGACAAAAGCGAGCGGAATGAGCTTCCAAGGATAAAGGGCCACATTTTCAATTTTTTGCGCCTCCTGAAGCAGCACACCCCAACTGGTTGCCGGCGAACGTACGCCAAGACCGAGAAAGCTCATAGCTGTCTCACCCAGAATCATGCTCGGAATCGCCAGGGTTGTCGCCACGACTAAATAACTCATGAATCCTGGCAGCAGGTGTTTAACGATAATCTTTGCGTCTCCTACACCAGCGATCTTTGCAGCGATTACATAATCTTCATTCTTCAATGAAATGAACTTGCCTCTGACCACCCGTGCCAGATCCGTCCAGCCAATAAAAGCGAAGATGATCACGATGTATAAATACATGGTCACGACCGGTATACGTGGCGGAATTGCAGCGGATAGTGCCATCCACAACGGCAGCGTCGGAAAGGAACGGATGATTTCGATGATGCGCTGTATCATGGAATCAATCCAGCCGCCAAAATAACCGGAGATGCCTCCAATAATCAAACCCAGAATAAAGCTAATGCCTACGCCGACCAGCGGAATGCTCAGTGATATTTGACTGCCCAGCACGATCCGGGAGAACAGGTCACGCCCCATACCGTCCGTACCCAGCAGGAATATCCGCCCTGGCTCATCTACAGCGAACAAATGCGTCGACATGGGGATCAGACCAAGAAACTTATATTCTTCTCCCTTCACAAAGAACTTGAAGAAATGCTTTTTTTCGGTATCCGGGACAAACATTTTACGCAATGTTTCGGGGTCACGCTCGCTCTTCAATTCATATACAAACGGCTTGATGTGAAATTTGCCGTCCGCATCAACGAATCGAAGTCCCATTGGTGGAGCATTCACGTATTTGCTGTCATAGCTTTGCAGCCCATACGGCGCGATAAACTGTGCGAACAGTGCGATGATGTAAAATGCGCCCAGAATGTACATGCTGATCCGGGCCAACTTATGTTTCTTAAATTTCTGATATATCAGCCGCCACTGCGAACTGTATACAGTATCTTTGGGTGCTGCTGTAACTGGGACTGCCGGCCTTTGACCTTTAAATAACGGTAGTGGTCTCATCATTAGGATCCTCTGAACTCTGTACGTATTTTGGGATCAAGCCAAGCCAGCAAAATATCGGAAATCAGTGTTCCGAGAACCGTCAGCAAAGCCATGATCAATAAAAAGGTTCCAGCAAGATACATGTCCTGACCGAGCAATGCATTATGCATAACTGGCCCTTGAATCGGCAGGTTTAATACGATTGCTGTAATGGTAGCGCCGGTAAAGATGGAGGACAGTGACCAGCCAAAGGTACTCACAATAGGATTCAAGGCTGCACGTGTCGGATACTTGAACAGGATTTGCATCTCTGATAAGCCCTTGGCACGAGCTGTAATGACATTCGGTTTGTTTAACTCATCGAGCATTTGTCCGCGCATGATCCGAATCAGATCCGCAGTACCCGAAAGTCCGATAACAATAACCGGAATCACCATATGCTGCATTAAGTCTTTTACCTTGTCCATGGACCACGGCGCATTCACGTATTCGTTGGAGAATAAGCCGAGCAATGGATTTCCGAACCACTTATAGGAAAAGAACATGAGAATAATGGCTAACAAAAAGTTGGGCGTTGCCATTCCGATAAAGCTCAGACCGGAGAAGAAATAATCGCCCGCAGAATACTGCTTTACTGCCGTGTAGATCCCAACCGGAATCGCGATTATATAATGGAAGGCCATTGTCACCAGCGAGACGACCAGAGTCAATCCCATATACTGCTGGATCACCGCCATCACCGGTTTGTTATAGTTGAACGAGAAACCAAAGTCGCCATGCAGAATGATTTTCTTTACCCAAACGAAGTATTGTTCATAGATTGGCCGGTCGAGCCCCAGATTCGCCCGCATGTCATCCATCTCAGCCTGGGTCATGATATCGCCGGAAGCGGACATCTTGGCCGAGTATGAGGATACGTAATCGCCAGGTGGCAATTGAATAATGTAGAAGACGATAAAGGAGATCACAACAACAACAGGAATGGCCAACAGGATTCGTTTTAAAATGTATTCAAACATCTATTCCTCTCCTCTGCACCGCGTGAATGATACAAAAGGAAACAATAGCAAGGATAAGTCCCCTCCTCACTATTGTTTACCTGAATGCTTCACCAGCTATTGCTTGATGAAAAATTGTGCCGGATGGCCTTGACCCAGCGAGCGATACTCATCGGACCAGATGAGATCCGTAGGGATGTTATGAATTTTATTCGAGGCTGTAATCAGCACCGGAGTTGGTCCCGCATATCCGATGACCCACTGATTCTTCTGGTGCAGCTTCACGATCTCATTGCTATACTGATTGATTTCATCCAGTGTCTTGCTTGCTTTCACTTTTTCCCAATACTCAAGGATTTTAGCGACATCCCCTTCAGGCTTGACACCTTCCTTGCCGCCAGATTGGCTGTATAAGCCGTAATGGCCGAACCATGGTGTGATAACACGGAGCGGAACCATGGTATCCGGTCGGAAGGCTACGTTGACGACAGAAATATTCTCGGTAGTCATCGGAATCTTGTTGGCATATTTCATATCAAAATGAGTGCCTCCGTCAACCACTTTCAGGTTCGTTCGCAGCCCCATATCCTCGTAGTATTTCTTAAGCAATTCAAGGAATGGTGCTGTATCGGTTGTGCTCTCAATCACCGTGAGTGTCAACTCGGAACCATCAGGGTTCAGACGGAAGTTGTCTTTATCCCGCTTGTTCAAGCCTAACTCGTCAAGAATTTGGTTAGCGCGTTCAGGATCATATTCCGCCCATTGCTGAGCCCATCCTTCCTGGTAACCCATTACGCCTTCGGGTACGGAAGCTTGTATTGGTTCTCCCAGCCCACTGGTGACAATCTCAGACACCTGGTTACGATCCACCCCAATGGAGAGTGCTTCCCTGAACTTGATGTCCTGGAAGAGTTTGCGGAGATTCGGATCTTCCGTAGTCTGGTTTAACTGTACTCCCGCGCTGGACCAAGCTGGTTGTGTCCAAGGGATGATACGGTAGTCACCTTTTTTCTCATTCTCTTTCAGTACCGTGAAGTCTTTGGAATCAAAGATCACCAGGTTGTAATCACCGGCAAGCGTTCCAAGGACCTTTTGGCTCGGATCTTGAATCTTAGTCGCTACAATCCGGTCAATATACGGAAGCTGTTTGCCTTCTTTATCTGTTTTCCAGTAGTACGGGTTGCGCTCCATGACAAACTGATCGCCGTTAGGATCATTGGTTGGCACCCAAGCCCGAAGTGTAGGAATCTGGTAGTGCAGCCAATCCGTATACCCGGTTTCCATCAAGAATACTTTGGGATCTTCATAACCCCATTGCTTCGTAATCTCCAATGTTTTGGCATCCCCTACGAACTCGGGAAGGATGGTTTTGTGAAAGTGTGCAGGAGCAAAGAACCACTTGTTATCAATGGCCACACGTTCCAGGAAGAGCACACTTGGATATTTGTGAGTTACGGTAAACGTGTAGTCATCCACCTTCTTCACTTCAGCCAACGCTCTATCCCCGGTAACAGGGTCAACGGAATAATAAGCGTCATAGATCTTTTTGCCAAAGGTCTCTTTGGTCAACATATGCTCCCAATAAAAGAGAACATCATCCGCTGTGAAAGGAACACCGTCGGACCATTTCATGCCTTCTCGCAAATGGATGGTGAACACGGTGGAATCATCATTCACTTCATAGCTCTTGGCTACGTTTGGCTCAACCTTGTTTCCTTCCTTGTTGAAACGAAACAGCGCTTCCTCTGTCGGTTGGCCTATCCCCCACTTATCAGGAACACCAGTCCAAGGCATGTTCCAATCTCCGCCATATTGCCCGATTTCCTCGACGACCTCTTCAACCATAATGTCTTTGGAAGCTGGTAGGCGCTCAGCCAGGGCAGGCAATTTACCTTCATCGACAAGCTTTGCCAGCATCGGGGCTTCTTTGGCACTGTTGTCCGTAACAACAGGTTCTTTCACTGTTGATTCCTCATTTTCGTTGTTAGACGAAGATGCAGAGCATCCCCCTAGTATTGTCGTGATTAGGACAAGAACAATTAACAAGTTGCTTTTCCTTTTCAAGCTAAACCCCTCCACGTTTGGATTTGCCATTAACTTGCCTAAATATGCTCTGGTTGGCGCTCACCTCCCTAACGAAATAAACCCTTTATGTACATATGTAGATACAATTAAACCGGTTTAATTTTTATGTAACAGAGGTTCTCAATCGGGAAAACATCTCATAGAATTAAACCGGTTTAATTGACATATAAGAAAATGTAAACGCTTTATTTGTATATAATACATGGATGACTACGTTCAAGCAATAGGGATTTTACAAAAAAATTCTGTTTTTTTAAATTCATTTCAGAAACAGTTCCGAACAGTCCAAGTCTGCTCAAACAGCCCTTACTCACAAATCCAAGTATAGGTTCCAATTGTACTAGGATTATTATGCGATCATCAATTTTTGGTAAAATTCAACATCAATTTCTCTTATTTGCGATTTGCAACTGTATTTAGTCGAAAGCGGAATTTGGCATCCTCGCCGTACCACATTGGGAAATTGGTACCCCAAATATTGTTATGCAGATTAAACTGCCATCCGGATTCAAGCGAAACAAACGAGTTGTCGAATTGCAGCAGCCTTCTCTGTCCAGGTGCGACCAAAGCGGAATCCAATGCTTCAATAGAGGCCTGACCATCTGTGCCTTCATAGAATACTCCCTTGTCTACAGCATGCAGATTGCGGTTGCCGTCTTTTACAACATTCAACGGAGAGATTCGTCCTCCAAGCTTGTCCATCATCCACAGATTGGGGTTATCCACCTTAAGTCCGCATCCTAACCAACTTGCCTCTGGAAGACGATTCGCTTCTTTTCCAAACCATTGCAAGCTAACCTCTACCACTCCTGCCTGTGAAAACGTATATACCAGTTCCAGTTCCTTGGGTGCTCCGTACAATTCATGACTTTCTGCTGGCATGGACAACCGGAACCCATACGTATCGCCATGAGCATTGCCTGACTTGTGCATATCGGTCACGATTGGCAAGTACACCTGATGGCTTGGCAGCGGGCGCACAAATTCAAAGCCAGGTTTGCTGAAGTCGGCATCCGCCCAAGGATGTGTCACAGGCAGGTTCTGCATATAGGTACGGAAATACCTGGCGTAATCCTCCGTCCCGAAGGTTTCATAGGCATAGGCTCCGAACGGATGCTTCGCGTCCACCCAATTCTTTTCCATCTCGTCCGTCAGCTGAATCAGTGCACCATTGTTATTGAAGGCCAGCTGGTATCCGCCACTGCTATAAACTTGATGTCTTGCCGCAGATACGATGTCGGAAGATACACTTTTAACTGGATTTAGTTGTTCAAAAGCTTGCAGCGCTTCCTTCTGCTTGTCTTCACTCAGGCACGCCACAGCCGTGTCCAAATATCCCCGCTGTTCCGCCCAAGAGCTCTCTATCATGGAATAGGTACGACGGCTCGTCTCCGAAGAGAACAGTCCGCTGGAATGACTGTCGAACTCATCCATGGCGAAGGCACCGATATATTGAAATTTTGCAGGAATATCCTCCACATCGACGTCGTTCATTTCCCGCGCCCGGTTGAAGTCAGGTTTGGCATAATTCCGGAAATCCGGAAGCCATTTCTTCACATCAAGTCCCCACGTATGCTCCACAACCAGCAACATGGCATCACTCATACCTTTATATTCTGCGCTTGCCGAATCGATCCGGCCTTCGGTCAGCCACTTGTCTCTCAACCGCTGCAACTGGCGGAATCTGGCTATTTTAAGCGGGTCGGTACCGCCTCCGTGAATCCAAGTATCCCCGAGCTCTTCACGTACAACAGGTAATTGGTCCCGAACCTGATCAAGGTGCACCGCAAATGCATCAAGAGACGAAGCCATAATCTCTGCATCGGGGTATCTTTCCTGGATATGCTGGAATTGTTCACGAATCTCTTCTGCGCTTGGCGGTCCGCAATTGTCGCCCGTATGGGCAAACAACAAGATATCATCGATACCTTCAATTTCGACTGCCTCTCCGTAGGTGTCCGCATAATTGACAATGATCTCACTGCCATCCGCTGCCTGCCATCTGAACAGTTTAGGCACATCCGGGCGCATGGAAGCTGGATTAACTCCAAGATGCATATACCGGAGACCCGCTTCACTCATCAAAGGTACCATGGACAGGGTATGCCCGGGTACATCCGTCATTTTTGCTGCAATGGTCGTTTTGCCAAATTGTTTATCCAGGTCCAATCCGATGGACAATCCATAGCGAAATAATGAGGGGTCCATCAGCTCGGTATGCGTTGTGAACGGTAATCCATGCCATACGATATGACCTTTGCGGATCGCCTGTTCCATGGCCTGTTTACCCTCTTCGGACGCATGATTCAGATAATGACGGATCAGCCAGGAACCCGTGGTCCATATGAATTGCTCTCGCCCTCCCTCTGCTTCCAACTGCGCGGACAAAGCGATAGCTTTGGGTACATACTCTTCCATGTACTGCTTTACGACGTTTTCCGCCAAATGCGTAAATCCGATATCCAGGTGAGTTTTAAAAACAACATGTACTTTTTTGCGGTTAGTCATCGTTGTCTGAGCCTCCGTTGTTAGATTCACAGTTAGTACTGTTTACTTGAACAATAAGCATGGGAGACCCGCTTCATGTGAAAGCGAGTCCCCTCGTTAATCATCGCCTAATCTAAAATAACATCATTCGTTAATGCGCCTTTTTCCTGCGGTCCTGTTGGTCCTCCTGCAAGCAAAGGCTGACCAAAGAAGGAGCCTTGGGACGGATTTCCAAATTTATAGACAGACAAGCTGTTCGGATTACTGTAATCCCTGTCCAGCCATGATGGCCAAGCATTTCCCAGACCATTGCCTGTTCGAGTATTCGGATAATACTGAAAAGCCTGGATATTGTTCCAGGTATCCCATGCCGTTCCCTGATTCGTCACATCAATCAATTGGGTCACGACGAGTTCCTGATAGACATGATTGCCAGGATCTTTCCACATCCCATGGGAACCAAACGCTGAATAAGCGACAGGATGTGTATTGTTTACTTTGTCCACTTCACCCCAAGAGTAGGTTGTACCGAAAGAATGCGCGCCATAGTAAACTTGAACCGGCTTCACATAGTTACTGTTCTGATCAGTGAACTTGGCCAATCTGACCGTGACCCGCTCCCAATCTCCGACATGATCTCCCACTTCCGTGCCAAACACTGTTTTCCCAAGATCATAGGGACTGAACTGGAAATATACCAGATCGACATTGTTATACTCCTTCTCCACCCAAAACGCATAGATTGGTGCATTAGCCAGATCGCCCGTAAAATACGGTAGTTTCAGGGTATATGGATTCAACTCCGTTTTGGTCTTGAATTCATATAAGCCTGAACCTGGATTCACATAACGATCCACATAAGGCAGGGTGTGTTCTACCGAGGATGGAAAATAAACTTCGCCTTGGGCAAACCAGATTTTAGGAGCAAAGGTTTGCAATATTTCACGCTTGGCTGTGTCACTGTAATCGTTACCCGGAACGGCAACCGAGGTGGTGTCGAGCGGCGAGATGGCTTCAACCTTCAGGCTCGATACCGAATCATTGATATCTCCGCCAACATAGATCGCATCTGCGGTCAGAACCTTGGAGTATCCAGCGAAATTGTAGTCTTTGTACAAAGTGACCTTATACCCTGGGGCTACCCGAAGTGCAGAGATGGCATCATTGCCTACTCCAGCCTTCAGTTCATCCACATTATAGCTGCCAATATCAAACTGTTGCTCAAAACCTCCATAAGGTGAATTGGAGTATGCGATAACTGGTTTATTGGGGCCTCCGATCTTCTCTACTTTCAGACTGGAGGTCGCGTCGTTAAAATCATCAAGCCATCCCGCATCGCCGGTCAGCGTTTTGGTGTCACCGGAGAAATCCTTGTCACGATACAGGGTCAATCGATATCCCGGAGCTACCTTTACCGAAGATATTTTGTCGTTACCAACCACATTAAGCTGATTCACATTGAACTGGCCAACCCCAAACGGTTGGGAGCTGCCTCCAAAATCTCCATCCTGGTAAACCGTTACGGCATTGTCCTCTGCCGCCTGCGCGGGCTGCGCCAGTGGAAAGAAAAGAGATACTGCCAAGAACGAAGCTGCAAGCAAGGATTTGATTGTCATATTCGGGCTCCTCTTCGAATAATGATTTCGTTTATTGCCAACGTTCGTACGTTCATTTCTTTTGGCTCTGCAGGTCATTTCCCAGGATGTATGGTAGCGCTTTCCGGAAAATCCTCCCTTCATCCTTGAAAGATATGTGGCATACCTTCACACTAATATATGTCATTGACATATACAATGATATAAATGTAAATTTTTCTCCAAATAAAATTCATATAACTACTATTATTTACAATATTTTTGCATAAAACGGTGAGATACATAACAAATTGTGTATTATTGAGTTTGAATTGGATAACAACCATCGTATGTCACTGACATATAAAAACCTTCCTTATCATTAAAACGAGATAAGGAAGGCTTGAATTGGCTTAAAATAACGCGGAACCAGATCGACATTTATTGATTAAGATTACGTACGGAGCTTCGTTCGATGATGGTTGTGTTTACCTTGATGGATAACGCCCCTTCTCGGGAATTCTCCATACGTTTGCCCAGCAAATTCACTGCTGCCTGTCCAAGCTTCTCTGTGGTTTGCCTTGCCGTAGTCAGTGGCACGGGCAGTAGACTCGCCAACTGGATGTCGGAAAAACCAATGATGGACAGTTCCTCGGGTACCTGCTTGTGGATGGATAAGGCCGTGTACAGACAAGAAGTTGCGATATAATCATCCGCACAAACTACGGCTGTCATTGCGGGATTACTTTGAATGAAATCCTTGAGTTGCAGATTCGCTCCATTCAGGTTGAGCATGTAATCCTCTGCGCAATCCAGGCAAATATTACGACCGTTGACGGGAAGTGCATAGTCCAGCATGGCCTGTACATAGCCTTTATAGCGGTCCTCGCGGCTCGTCACTCCATCAAACGGCATAGAGATATACCCAATTTCCCGATGTCCTCTATTGATCAAATATTCCGTCAAGTTGTAGGCTCCCTGATAATGGTCATGATACACACAATCAATATTGACCTCACGAAAGATTCGATCGATGATCACCAATGGATAATTCAGTAGATTAAGCTCCAACACCTTTTCACTGCAGCGTGTTCGTCCCCTTGGAAACAGAATAATTCCATCGAGTCCTTCCTCGTACAATTCTTGTAGGCAGAAACTCTCATCCTCTTTATCCGTAGTGATCCGAATGAGCAGCTGGCACCCGGATTTACGTGCTTCCTGCTCAACGGATGCTATAATTCTGGCTACATAATCATCCATATTGGGGAACAACAGAGCAATTTTTCGCTTCATAAGCTTTTTGTCTGTAGTTACATTCCCCGATAATGACTCCTTACCCGGGCCGCCCAAATAATCACCCGACACAAATGTCCCCCGCCGCGCCAACCGATAGACAATGCCTTGTTTCTCCAAAATTTGCAGTGCAAGCTTGGCTGTCATACGGCTGACAGAATACAGTTTGGCGAGCTCACCTTCTGATGGCACGGGATCATGTGGCTGCAATTTCCGGTTACGGATTTCTTCCATCACCAGATCGGCAGTTTGCAAGTACAACAACGGCTTCCGATGTGGTTCCTCCATGTGAACACCTACCCCAGTTCCGGATTTTACGATCATTCTATCATTTTCTCATGTAAAAAAGTAAAAATAGCCCGTGAGCAGAAGGTTGAATGACATTCTATCCTTCTGCTCACGGGCATACAAGCAAACATTTTATTTATTTGACTTCGGCATTTAGCCGTTCAATAAGTTCAAGCAGCTCCAGCGGTTCACCGACTGTGTGAGTCGGACGTTCTGTCTCATCCACCGGCTCATGGGGATAACGCGGCGTCCAACTCTGAAAGATGCTGGTGATGCCAAGTGCATTGGCTCCCTTCATATCACGACTCAGGTTATTGCCAATCATCACTGTTCTTGAAAAATCCCCTTCGGACAAATCAAGGGCACCAATTGCTGCCTTAAACATCCGCGGGCTTGGCTTGCTGGCTTTAATATTTTCCGAAATAATCATTGCGCTAAAATAATCATGAAGTCCATGCTGCTTAAATACGTTCTTGAAGGATTGTGCATCGCCGTCAGCAACCAGGGCCAGCGTGTACCCTCTTTCATGAAGCTTCTGAATCGTGATATCCGCACCCGGAATCAAATCCGCACTCAGAACAATTCCCTCTTCGTCCCGAATCTCGGTCGATTCATCAACAATGGTATCGCCGCTGTCAAAAAAGATAATTAACTTTTTGTCGTCCATGTTCGTTATGACCGTCCTCTTCATTCAATTGGTGAAACGAATTGCCGGTTTCCACTTGACCATGTAATCCAACATTGATGTTTTAATAAAAGGTATAGCGCTTAATCTAATGTTACAATGGAGATGAATAAAAAATCAATCATTATTTCGTTGCGCTTATGCAGAGGCCTGATTTAAGCTCAATCATCTTTGCTGATAATGTAATGAGGATCATTTGGCCGGTAGTTGGAGGGGCTGCTGGTGACCAAACTGCTTTGCTTTCACTGTCATCGCTTTATCCAGCCTTGCTCTTAATCCACTCATCCACTCCGGCTCATTTGCCCATTGTTCTGCCCCAGATCGAAGCACACGTACGTAACCGTACAGATTGGCAAAACGACGACATGCCGGAAACATCGACTCCATATCATAGGCGTCTCCTGCTTCCTTCCAATACCCCTGCAAGAATATTCGCTTCTTCTGCTCCCATTCATCCGGCTGAATTTCATCCCGTAAACTATCCAGAGTCTGCTCCACATCCATTGCGTACCAGTGGTACATGGCGTCATCGAAGTCAATGGCGTAACAGGAATGACTCTCCTCGTCATAGAAGACATTATCCAGTTCAAAATCATAATGAATTAACCCGAAGTTCTGCTGTGTAACGGGCCAATTTGCAAAATAATTCCGGAGAACTTCTACCTCATTGAGCGCCGCATTCTCGCCAGGGAACTCCCCCAGTACGTCCTTCATCCAATCCAATACATCGGTATACGTCCAGCGTTTTGCCTGTGTGTGTGTGTATTCACGAGATAAACGATGCAGCTTACCCAATGCCTCACCCAAGCTGTACACGATCTGGTCATTTATATCGATACTGCCCATCTGGTTACCAGGAACTCGTTTGAATACGGAGGCATAATACGTTCCCCAAGGCGTATGAGCCTCTACCAGCTCTTTTCCCGCATGAGAAGGTACAGCTTCCATGACACCATATTGGTTTAGTTTAAGATAGGTCAGGAACTCCAGCTCCGCTGCAAGATTGGTTTGATTTTTCTCCTCTACAGGGGCAAAACGAAGTAAGTGAACCTTTCCTTGATCCCGGAACGGGTACACGGCATTGGAGGATATTCGATAATACTGGAACATGTCCAGTGACTCCGGATCGTAACTCCAGTTTTTCAAAATCATCTCGGCGAGATCGTTATTGTGGAACAAATATTTAAGTTTTAACATGGGCATATCTCCTTAGTGGTCGTTTAATATAGAACGCTTTAAGCGTTCCGAATCCTATTTTTGCGCGCAAAAAGCCGCAGGCTATGCCTGCGGCTTTAAAAATTCTGGATACACGGGTTTACTTGCATAAGCAAATAAACCTCGTGCATACCAGGAAAAATGAGCAGTTATATCCCTATATGTCGGCAGACTTCAGATCGTCACATTAGCAGACTCCAAATGCTTCGCCATGTGTCCGTTGCTCTGCCGGATCTATTCAGTTCGTAATCACCTTAATTGTTGTAGTAACGCTTTGCATCATCTTAGCCCGTCGTTTCATGACGCTCACTCCTTCCGAGAAACAAGTTATTTCCATAATACTCCATCAAGTGATGATAGGCAATGAATATCAAGACTGTGTAACAACCATTCGTTCTACGGTCTCGGTATTCTCCTTATACCAAACCATAACGACATCTCCCTCCTTCAGGTCAGACACCTGAAGGGATGAATTAGCATTTTGGTTGTTGCCTGGGGCACCCATGCCTTCCGTGATATCCACATCCTCACTGATGTCCAACTTCAGTTCAATGCCCGTATCTTTCATTTCCATGCTTCCGCCTCTGGAGGCGCCTGGTTGTCTTCCATTTCCATTAGTCGAGCCTGTGGATGAGTTATCCTCCACCTCAAGCAACGAGATCGTGACGGTACTCCCTGTGGCAGAGATCACTTTGCCTGTAAGATCGGCATTCATCATCCCCCGCATATCGTCCTGACCGCCTGTTCTGCCATTCATCCCTTGCCCTCCGCCCCTCTGTGCTCCTCCATTCATGCCCGGGCCACCGCCATTCATCATTCCGCCACCGTTCATGCCTTGTGCAGAACCGGTATTCGTAATGTTCTGGGCAGTAATAACATCACAAGCAGAGAGCAAAACTGAGCAGGTCAGCAGCAAGAGCATAGCCGATATGAGATAACCATTTTTTCGCATACGGATCACCCTTTTCTCAGGGAAGGACGTTCCCAGCCAAGTTTTCTATGAAACATGAAATTATACGCATCTTTAAATCCCATGTACGACAATACAATCAGCAGCGGATATACGGGGTAGATATACCTCGATTTAATCTCCCACAGAATATAGAACCCGATAAATCCGAGAATAACTAGAATCAAAGAGACTTCGTCATACCGCTTTCCACGAATTGCACCGACCAAACGAATGAAAATAAAACAGTACATCATGAAATTCATCACATAAACGATCCAAAGCACCCCCGTCCGGTAGACGGAATCTCCCTTGAATAAGTCTGTTACCGCATTGGTATAACTGTAGGAGCCGGCAATTCCGCCACCTCTTCCTCCTCCCATACCCGAGGAGCTTTCGTTGCCGATGCCATATCTATCCATTTGGTAGGTCCCTTCGGTCCAGGCCCAAATGATCTTTTTGTAATACATCTGGGCCAAGTCACTTAAGCTAGCTTCCGACAGCTTGCGTTCAATCTCCTGTTTGTACAGTGCTGTACTTTCAGCTTTATTATAGTTGGCTTCTCTTTGATAAATCTGATAGCTCTCCATGTTGTCCCAGAAGCCGAATCGTTCCAAATTAATACCCATGTTCAACCACATATAGACCGGTGCTGAATTTCCCCCAACAGGCTCACTTACAGCACCTGAAGATTTCAAGACCGAATTCTGAGTCCACCCTGGGACGTTAAACAACATAGCCAGTACGAAGATGGAGACAATCATTTTCTTGAATCCAATACTTCGCATATTCAGCAGGATGGTTAATATAGCAGCAATCAGGACAATTACGCCAATACTTCGGAAGTAGTTGCCAATCGCGAGCAGAATGGCGGCAATGACGATCGTCTGCCAAGACTTTTCACGTATAAACCGAATCAAAAAGTATAAACAAGACGTCAGAAATGCCGTAGCAATTACATCGTTATAGATCAGGTTGTTCAGGAACAGAGTTGGAAGATACGTGGCTGCAAAGATTAGAACCCCGTAATCACGTTCTTCGGACTTATGATTTAACTGTTTATAAATGAGATAAATCATTAATGTCGTTACCGTTGCAAACAAAATATTGAACAGCTTGATTACCAGATAATTATCCGGGAACAGGTACAGCAATGTCTTTAGGTACAAAACGGTAGAAAAGTTGAACGGGAACATGTGCAGATATCCACCCGTTTCGAACGAGGAATAATCCTGATCGTAAAGCATGTTCATCGCGAGTGAAAGCACGGTCTGTGAATCATCCGTAGGCACTCGTGGAAACACGAAGATAATTATAATTTGAATGGCCAGAGAACATAGCAGCACCACCGGAATGACAACCTTTGGACTGTATTGGTTCAGCTTCAGGCAAAGGCGGTATAACACGACACCCGATCCTAGAAGCAAAGCAATCACCGGGATAAAAATACTCCACTGCTGCGTATCCAGAATCGGATTATCCCCATATAAGGTGTAGTTGTACTGCGCCCGGACAAACAGGGATGAAACGATAAACACGCCGACAAAAACAAGCAGAATGAGATAAAGCGACTTATGGATCACCTTAGACATGCCAAAACTCCTTTTCCAGTACAGGATTCGGGAATAGTATAATGCCTGTACCTGAAAAAAGGCTGAATTCAGATTTGTGCTTAAAAATGCTCATGGAGAGAACAAGGAATATGAGGATACCTCATCGAATAAGAAAAATATGTTCATAGTTAGATATCTCTCATGCACAAAGGAGAACTGAAAATGAGAAAACTCGTTCTATTTCTTCACGCATCGCTTGACGGTTTTGTAGAAGGGCCGAATGGTGAAATGGACATTGGCTGGGTTTCCTACGATGCTGATTTGGAGAAACACGCGAAAGAAATTCTGAGTACTGCCGACACGGTCCTTTGGGGGCGTGGGACTTATCAGATGATGCACAGTTACTGGCCATCTGTGCCTTCGGACCCGTCAGCTTCGCAACATGAACGGGATCATGCTGAGTGGATCGAAAAGACAGCCAAAATCGTTTTTTCCACGACGTTGGAGAAAGTCGAATGGAATAATTCAAGACTCGTGAAAGAAGATATCGAGGAAGAGATCAATAACCTCAAACAGCAGCCAGGCAAAGATATGGTCATCCTCGGCAGTCCTAGGTTCGCACACCACCTTATGCAGCTAGATTTAATTGATGAGTATAAAATTACGGTTTCTCCCGTACTGATCGGTAAGGGATTGCCATTATTCCATGGCATCAAGGAGAAGATCAATCTTAAGCTAATCGAAAATAAGACCTTTGATTCTGGAGCTATTGGTCTCGTTTACCAGACGGTAAGATGACCTTGTCACTTAAGGGGAGACAATCGCTAAATAACCGCCTTTTCACAAAGGCGGTTTTCTTATGGTCACAAATCAATATTAGAATTTAACATAGCTATTTTTTTTCGGGATGCCCTGTGACAGTGTTTGAAGCAATCATGTTGATGCTTACCTTCGGTACGCTCATCGTTGCCATTCTGTCCGATAAACGCAAATAGACCGCCCCCATAGCAAAGGATCGCGGTCTATTTCATCGTGCCCTTATGTTACCGAAGCCCACCGCCCTTAAAAGCGGCTATTGCTCAGAGGAGTCGTGTTACCAGCACGGCTCTCTTTGCATTTTACGTCTAATCTGCTCTAATTATTCCATTCTCAAATCTTTGAAGTCACATATAAACCGTGTTAATCATCGTACATTCTCTTATATTCATGCATATATTTACGGTACCATCCACTACTTCTTTCGCTTCTTTTCCTTAGCCTTCTCCACATTGGCCTGCACCCGAAATTCCACGATCCGGCGGATCAATTCTTCTGGCAATGGTTGATCCAAGGGAAATTGCACCGATCCTTTGGCTCCTTTATACCGTGAGAGTTCTTCCTTAAACGCTTCAATCCCACTGGCACCCGGGTAAAATCCGATATGCTTGGAGTACGCTGCAAAATGAACCAAGTTCCCGTGCTCTGCATACGTTGGCATCTTGTAACTGATCTTCTCCACGGCATTGGGAGCGGAATCGCGAATAATCTCTCTTAATGATTGTAATTTGACCTGTACATCCGAAGGAAATTGCGCGATATATTCATCTACCAGCACATCAAAAGAAGTACTCTCTGACATCTTGAACTCCTTCCACCACGTCCATTCGTGGTACGCGTATTTTTACAACGTCATGGCTCGGCCATTTCGCATCAGATAATCCTCTTTGGCTTTGTAGTCAGGCATAACACTGCCCACACGGCGCCAGAACGAGCGATCATGATTCATATGATGGATATGACATAACTCATGAATGATCACGTAATCAATCACCTCTAATGGAGCCATCGCCAAGCGGTAGTTAAACGTCAGCTTTTTATCCCAACTGCAGCTTCCCCATTTGGTCGCCGATTCGACGATGTCCACAGACTTCGGCTTCACCTTTAGCTCCTGCTGATAACGGCCGATCCGCTCACCAATCATTCTTTTACACTCGGCAACATAAAACTTCTTCAGATTCGCACGCAATTCCTCTTCCGAACGTCCCTCTACGTCAATTAACTCATGCAGCGCATGTTCTTTGCCAAAGAGCAGAAACTTCCCTTTGCCCTCCTCTTCATATTCTTTCGCTTGAGGACCGTCCAACGCCTGTTGCATCAGAGCTGATTTTGTCAAAATCACTTCCCCATGTTGCGTAACAAGCTGCCGGATCATGTCTTCGCTGGTACCATTGGGAGCCTTGATTGTGACCATATAGGGTAAATCCATCGTAATGGAAGCTTTCTTCCGTTTCCCATATTCGATATGACAGTTAATGATGTGATTGTTTATTTCAATAGTTAGCATAACCTGCTCCGCTTCTTCCGATATTTCAATTTCAAAATTTGGATTTATTCATTCAGATTGTAACCTATTCAGTAGCTCTATGCATAATGTTCAGCGACACATTATATATCTCGTATTGAATTTTTATTCATTAATATGTATTATTATAAATTATAAAATAGGAGGATAGATATGATCCCTACATCGAATCCGGATTACAAAACCATTGAGGAACTATCCCTCAACCATTGGCAGCCCTTATCCAGCTTGCTTTTTGACGGATGGGTACTGCGTTTTGCACAGGGATATACGAAGCGTGCCAACTCCATTCAACCCCTTCACTACTCTACCCAAGATGTGTATGAAAAGATCGAGCAATGCGAGCGAATGTATACTTCCAATCAGTTAAGTACCATATTTAAGATTACACCGTTTATCCAGCCGGATCATCTCGACCAGCTTTTGCATGAAAAGGGGTATGATGTTGTGGATCTGAGCCGGGTCCAGACTCGGAGCCTGGAAACTATTAAGGAGCCTGAGCACTCTGATGTAAAAATGGACGAACAGTTAACCGGAGAGTGGCTGGATCACTTTTGCAGGCTGAATCAGGTAAATGATCTGCATCGGGGAACGATGGAACAAATGTTGACCAACATCCGTACACGCACAGGTTACATCTCGCTGTTCATCGACGGACAAGTCGTCGCTTGTGGATTCGGTGTGGTGGAACGAGGCTATATTGGGTTGTATGACATTATTACGGACGCTAACTTTCGGAATCGGGGATTGGCTGAGCAGATGATCCTTCATCTATTGCATTGGGGAAAAGAGAATGGTGCTACCTCCAGTTACCTGCAAGTAGTTGCTAATAATGCTCCTGCATTAAAACTGTATGCCAAACTTGGATTCTCGGAAATCTATTCATACTGGTATAGGGTCAAGAAAGCCAAAATCTGATCTAGATCAGATTTTGGCTTCAAGCAATTTAAACAAAAAAAAAGAGCTGGCTCTCAGCTCTGATTGCGCTCCAATTGTTTTTCGATTCCCAGCCTGTCGATCTGAATCCAGTATTCTGCAATTCTCTCATTCTCCACTCGATATACCGCACTCGCCATTTCAATCACGGGCAGGTTGGTCGGCGCATATCCATCCACTTCCCCGACATGAGTACCCACTTGTCTCCAACGTACATATACTTTATCTCCCTGTGCAAGCAACTCCTGAATCTGCAGCGAAAAATCTCCGTACGCCTCAATCATTTCCCTCACATGATCCGCATAGACGGAAGGCGTTCTTGTGACGGTCACTTCCTCTTCCGAGATCACCTGGTGAGCCAGTACCTGCTCGGCCATCAGTGTATTGGCATAATCAAGATTGCGACCCGAGCGCACTTCTTCAAAAAAAGTTCTGACAATCTGTTCTGGCGTCATCCGATCCACTCCATTTTTCGTTTTATCATGCATTGTACCAGAAGTCTCGACAATTCTCACTCTCTCGCAAAGATCAATTTGACTAACTCTAATACACGATTATCACTCTATTGTATATAGTCATAATATACCATTACATATCTTGACAATAAGTCTATATGACCATAGACTAGCAAAAGACATTAGGGAATTAATAGGAGGTCTTGCTGATAAGAGGTTTGAAAATAGTTTTTAACCAGAAATGATAATATTCGGTGTTTTGATTTTTTTTAGAAATTAGCCTTTGCAACAACTGAGAAAAACGAGAAAGCGGTGTATCATGAAACGTTTATTTTTGATTATGTTTACGCTCACCCTGTTATTGGCTGGATGCCAGAGCAATGACAAGGAGAGTAGTCCGTCCGAGAATAACCCCACAGAAATAGTAGAAGGTTCTAGCGTATTAAGTTTGAAGCAGAAGTACGGCTCTGAATCGAATAAAGCGATTATGCCGATGTATAACGTAGCTCAAGATGAAGAATTCAAGTTTAAATTCAAAGCAGATCTGAAAAATAGCCGTATACAAGCAAGTGACATTATTAGTGTACATACCGATATTAAAGCACTCAAAGCCAGCAAAGTTTATGCAATATCAGAAATCAATGACAACAATGTTTCTATTGAGCCTCTTGGATCGGGTGTACTAAGCTCCGATTCATTAAATAACACGCATCAAAGTTCTTGGGGCGGTGCCCCTATCTATTACATTCGTCTGAACTATGATCCGGATGCGGAGAAGCTAACACTGCTCAATCAACCCATCATTATTCCGTTTACAGTGAAATCGGAGTTACCTGTGCCCAACCTAAGATACGAGATTGATAAAGACAGACGGTTAAAGTTGGTCTGGGACAAGGTTGAAGGTGCAACCGAATATAAAATTTATGAGCGTTCTGACCTAACTTCCTTTGATACAAACAAGCCTGTGACCGGTGCAGAGGATGCTTTTAATAATAGTCTGCCTTTAGATCTTGCGGTAACGACAGAGACGTCTTTCAATGATTTTTTGAGAGACGGAAAAGGCGGGCTCGGCACTTATAATGAACTGATAACTACTCATCAGAACCATGGTATACGAGGAGAATATTACGTCACTGCACTAGGTGGAGGCAAAGAATCCAATTTTAGCAAAGGTGTCCCTACAGCTCCGCTTGCTTCCCAGTTACCAACAGCTTTGAAAGAACAATTGTATAGGGAGAAATTAAAGAATATAGATGTACTCCCCCAAAAAACGACAGTTGAGTACAATGATGGTTCGTTTTCCCAAGAAACGATTGTCTATGACACGACTGGTGTAGAAATTTCAGAGTTCAACGAAACGAATATTCCGTTTCATATCAAAGGAACAGCTCTGAAAAGTTACGTACGCGTAGAGAATATCACTCAAGAAGATCTGGACAGATTGAATAATCAAACGGTTGCCGAGTCCAGTAACGGACTGGTAGAACCGAAAAATGACACACCATACGTCCCTGCACCTGATGTGCCAACCATTATCAACAATCATGATGCACCTGAGACGGCAACGGAAACGGAAACAGAAGCAGACACAGAACCGACAGTGGAAGAGGCTCCATCTACGGAATCCACAACCGATACTGGAACGTCAGAAGCCGATACTGATTCTGCATCCACCGAGGCTGGCGATGAATCTCCTGATCCAGCTTCCGAAATTGAAGAGGATAATCTGGTAGATGAGCAGAAATCCAATACACAGCAGAATGTAGAACAAGGCAATCAGGAAACGGTGCCTGAGCCGGCTACAGGCGATGCAATGATCAATGCAGATTCTGCATTGGAAGAAGTTTTGGCTAAAAACATGGTTGCTGCCCAAGACAAGATCTCATTAAAAGCTTTTCCAGAGGCCCAAAATTTCACAACGCTCTCGGATGTTGTCCTGAAAGTAATGTACCAGAATCCATTGATTCTTGGTGTGGAAGGTTTTGAATATAATTACGGTACACTTACCCTTTCGATCCATTACAATGAGTCGGCAGATGTCATCCAGAAGAAGCAGAGCGAGATTATCGCCAAAGCAAACGAGGTTGTTGCTTCCATCATCAAGGATGGCATGAAGGATGATGAGAAACGGAAAGCCATCTACGATTATCTGAACGATAACGCGAAGTATGACGATGCAGCATTAGAAAATGCAGAACAGAACAACTTTAAAAATGTGGATGCACAGTTCAATGATTCGTTTACCACTTATGGTATTCTTGTCAAAGGTGTTGGCGTATGTGCCAGCTATGCTTCCGTCTACAAACTGCTCTCCGATCTGTCTGGACTGGAAAGCATCGTCGTAACGGGAGCATCTAGTGGTGTTCCTCATGCGTGGAATAAGGTGAAAATCGGAAATGAATGGTTCCATGTAGATGCCACCAACAATCTGACCAATTCCGGTATTCCTTACTTCCTGTACAATGCAAATGATGAGACGGCTGCAAGTCAGAAAACGATAGCCGATAAGGATTACTGGCTTGATGCCGAACTCGCCCTGTTTAATGGCGAAAGTGATGCGAACGATTATTATGTACAGAACGATCTCGAAGTCGCTTCGATTAGTGAATACAAAACGAAGGCTGAGAGTGAACTAAAAAATGGAGAAAATCGGGTAATTCTCCGTTTTGCCTCACCTGTGGACTCTGATGAGCTGATGACAGCTGCAGGTGAAGCCCTTGCTGCTGTGGATGAAGCCCTGCTGAATACAGCACGATTGGCCACGCTCGGCAGCTACGCCATTTTGGAGCCTAACCCGGATCAGAAGTAATGCAATAATCAGGAAAAAGTCCATAACAAC
This sequence comes from Paenibacillus sp. LK1, assembly GCF_002750415.1. Classification (NCBI taxonomy): domain Bacteria; kingdom Bacillati; phylum Bacillota; class Bacilli; order Caryophanales; family Paenibacillaceae; genus Paenibacillus; species Paenibacillus sp. LK1. The sequence goes on along the minus strand of NZ_PEII01000017.1, from coordinate 103,690 downwards.
AAAGAACTCCATTCACCTTCATCGGGAATGGAGTTCTTTGCTTTTCTTGCCTATGATCACTGACCTAAGATTCATAGGGCCATTTTATATCCAAAATTACGGACTAACTGTACCGCCATTGGCGTTCAGTGTCTCACCGCTCACATAGCTCGATTCCTGGCTCGCCAGGAACACAAACGCCGGCGCCATTTCAGCAGGCTGTCCTGCACGGCCAAGCGGAGTATTCGATCCAAAATCAGCAAGCTTCTCTACGGGCTGTCCACCAACGACCTGAAGCGGTGTCCATACTGGGCCTGGTGCGACAACGTTCACACGGATGCCTTTGCTGCCGACTTGCTGCGCCAGTGCTTTGCTGAAGGTGTTGATTGCAGCCTTTGTTGTCGCATAATCCAGCAGGATTGGAGACGGCTTATATGCCTGAATAGAAGACGTGTTAATGATGGAGCTGCCTGGTTTCATGTGTTTCACAGCTGCTTTACAGAGCCAGAACATTGAATAGACATTGGTTTTGAATGTTGCATCAAATTGTTCTGTAGTCAGGTCGGCGATCTGCTCAACAAACTGCTGTTTACCTGCCACGTTGGCGAGAATATCGATCCCACCGAGCTCTTTTACAGCAGATTCAATGAGTTCTTCGCAGTATTTCTCATCCTTGAGGTCACCTGGAATCGCAACAGCCTTGCGGCCTGCTTCTTCAATCAGCTTGACCACTTCCTTCGCATCGGCTTCTTCCTCGGGAAGGTAAGCCAGAACGACATCCGCACCTTCACGGGCAAAAGCGATGGCGGCTGCCCGACCAATACCGCTGTCTGCTCCGGTTACAACAGCTTTACGTCCGGTCAGACGGCCGCTGCCTTTATAGCTTTTCTCACCTGCATCAGGTACAGGAGTCATTTCACGCTGAAGCCCCGGCTCCTCCTGCTGCTGCTTCCAATCTGATGTTGCCTTCGGATATTGTGTCGTCGGATCTTGCATGGTGTGCTGGTCTTGATTAGCCATGTACAATTCCTCCTCGGATTAATTTACAATGATCACTACGATCACAGAATAACCTTACTATCGCTGTTATCCCCAGATTTTTTTCTATCCTTTTTATAAAGGGAAAATCCGGGGATAAAGGCGAACACTTCGTTTCTCCAGGTTATTTCTGCGCTCTTCGTTATCATGTAAATTTAAATTTATTTATTATTTTGTTTTCATAAAAGTTGCACTCTTTCCTTTGTAACCGAGATGAATGGAATTTAAACTGGCTCTAAACATTTCCATGGCAAACCTTCCGACTTTGAATCTCCAGTTACTAGAGGTTGTATAATAGATCCTGAGGTGATTTCATTGAACCAAAACAAAGATACCTATTCGATCGGTGAAGCTGCCAAAATGATCGGCTCAACTGTCAAAACGATTCGATATTACGATGAAATCGAGTTGCTGCGGCCCTCTTTTCATACGGAAGGTGGTCACCGTCTTTATACACCGCAAGACGTTTGGCGGCTGGAACTCATCGCAACGCTTCGCTATTTGAATTTTGGCATATCGGATATCCGCAAGCTGATGTCCGGTGAACTTGGCGTGTCACAGGCGCTGGATCTACAGATTGAAGCCCTGGAAACTCAGATCGGGACCATGAATTCCATGCTCTCCATTCTGCAACAAGCGAAACAACATGAAAAGGAAAATACACTCCATTCCGGACATTCTCTAACCTATGTTTCAAGCTTAGTGGATTCGCTGACCGCCAATGCCCAAAAAAGAAAACAATTCGTTTCGGCCAAAATGGAAGAATCTCAGCTGCTGGATGGTATTCCACATGAATGGAGAGTTTCGTTTCTGCATTTTTTCGATAAATACATGATGAAAGATACAAAGCTGTCCGCCCAACAAACACTGGCATGGAAGGAAATCCAGGAAATCATCAACGATCCGGTCTATATCGCCGATCTGGCCCGCCTCGAACTTCCCTTCTTCACCATGGCGAATCATCCACAGATTGAAGCAGACGCCTGGGTGAAAAAAATGGAGACCATCCGCATTCGTGCCACCGAAGCTCTGGACAAATGTTGGCCGTTAGATAGCCCCGCAGTGCAGAGCATGGTGTGGGATTTTGTGATGATGTACGCCAGTATTGAACATGCTGGAGATCCGGAAGCATTTTTCCGTAAACAAGCTCGATATATGCTCGACTCCGTAACAGAGCGCATCCTTCGTTTTAACAAGCTCTGCAAGATCGTGAATCCTGAATGGAGCCAGATCGTAGACGGCATTAATCTGTTGCAAGAAGGCATGCGACTGCGGTTAAAACAAATGGAAGAAGACTGAATTCCAGTCCTCTTCCATTTTTAGATTCAACCTTTTTTCAATGAATAGGATGTGTGTTCTCCCACTTCACTGTCCAACTGGAGCGGTCGCCCTTTCAGATAGTGGTTAAAGAAGTCGATTGTTGTATCATTTACGGTTTGGTGTGCTTTCCTTGCATCTACACCCTGTGACCATTCCAGAATGGGAGATACCAGATAGAGGTCCGAGAAGCTTAAATGTTTGGTATTACTCAGCTCCATCCAGTAGTTCCCTCCCGCGGTCACCAGTTCATAACGTGCATACACTTCTTCGTAGTATTTCTCGGCTTCCGGACGAGTGGTGCCCATAGCTGCAATCTCGTCGTCACTCATGACACTTGTACCTGCAACGGTTGTGTCCGCGCTCATCATGAGAAACGGTTTGCCTACACCTTCAGCAGGAATGCGCTTTTCTCCAAACAATACACCATCCATGTTCATACCTGCTTTGACACGAGGATCATCCATCAGCATCTGTACGGTTGTTGCCCCGCCAAATGAATGTCCAAACATGCCGATGTTGTCCAGATCCATATGACCGTTAAAACGCCCGTTTGCATCATTGGCAGACAGCTTCTCCACTTGATCCAGCACAAATTGCGCATCCTTCACCCATGTCTCGTTGAGCTTGTCCATATAATTGAACTGCAGTTGATCGAATCCTTCCTTGCCCTCCGATTCAAATTGCGCCACACGCCCATCCGGGAACACCGATACCAGACTGCTGTACGTATGATTAATGCCCACAACAATATAACCTTGGCTGACCAATTGCTCCACCTGGAACGTATTTTGGTTTTCATATCCATGTAGGCCATGAGAGAAAAGAATGACTGGATACTTGGCTTCCGCATCAGACAATGATGCCTCCTGAATAGCATGGGTTTTGACTTGGCTCAGGCTTGAAAATAGAAGCTTTGGCAGCGTCAGTACATCATTAAAGGCTGTTGCATACACTTTCGGATCATTCACATAAGGAGCCGTTGTTCCCTTGGTGTCATTATCCGTTGGATACCAGATCTGCACCATCAGTTCCCGTTTATCTCCGGCAGTACTCGTCAGCAATTCCTCCCGGCTCTCATCCGTCCAATCGTAGGATACCGTACCGATTCCGTAAGGTCCTGTTGGTTTATCAAACGAAAATACCGGGAACAGAAGTGGCAGCCCCATAGTCACGGCAGCGTATACTAATACCAACAGCGATGTCACGATGATTCGAACACGTCCGAATTTCCGCCCGTCGGCTGATTTTGACCTCTTAGCGATTAACACAATCAGCGGAACCAGTGTGAGCAGATACGCCGGAATCATGGGCCAACGTAATCCCTCAATCACCCCATGTACCAACAATAATACAACCGATATGACCCATCCTCCCCACACCATTTTCCGAGGTTGATTTCGGCCCCCAATCAACCACACCAGCATCACTACATTGAAAATAAGATAAATCCATTCTAGTGTTCTCATTATTCCTTGCCCCCTTCTCTGCCACAATTAAAATTAAAATATATCGTGCAGCAGCTCTTCTATTTCCAATCATAAAACCTCCAGTTACAGGAGATTCAAACATGAATTTTGAAAACAAAAAATGCACCCCCTGTATGACATTGGATCTCCCGAAGGTTCTCCCATGTATTCAAGGAATGCACGTATGATATTAAGATATTAAGTTGATTAGGGAAATTATACACCTTGCCACTACGAGTGCAGTACCATCTTCCGATCGCTCTTATCCCCAGATTTTTTGATTCACCTTTTTAAAAAGGGAAAATCCGGGGATAAAGGCGCACGCTTCGCTTCTTCAGATTGGTTCTGCCCTCTCCGTTCCGGTGTAAAATTCAGGCACAACTTCTAAACATATTAACATCAACGATTTTATAATATGAGGCTAGTGATTTCCGCCATCATCTACCCGCTGTCTTTTTCCTATGCCAAATACGAAATATCCGATCACAACGATCGCCATAAATGTCGCCCCGACAATCAGGGGTAACCGCGTATCCGGGTTAAATGCCATACCGATAATGACGAGCGTCAGATATACGATGATGATATAGTTGCTGATGGGGAACCATTTGGACTTAAAATTGTGGTCTCCCATCTCATTACCCCAGCGCTTTCTGAACCTGAACTGGCTGAAGGCTAGCGCGAACCATGGAACCATCCCCGGAAGAACACTTGCGCTATAGATGTACAGGAACAGTTTGGAGTCCGGCATCAGATAATTGAGTACCACACCCACCAGCAGCAAGGAAATCGTGATGATAATACTGTTGCGGGGAACCCCGCCTCTGGACAGCTTTTTGAAAAAGGCTGGTGCCTGTCCATTCTCCGCAAGCGTGTAAAGCATACGTCCTGCACTATAGATCCCACTGTTACATCCCGACATCGCGGCGGTAAGCACGACAAAGTTGATAATTCCCGCTGCAGCGACAATCCCGACTTTGGCAAACGTCAGAACAAACGGACTTCCCGTCTCTCCCACTTCATTCCAAGGGTACAATGTCACGATGACAAAGATGGCCCCAACGTAAAAAATGAGAATACGCCACACGATGTTTTTGATCGCTTTACGCAGCGTGATCTTCGGATTTTCCGCTTCACCTGCCGTAATCCCTACCATTTCAACGCCTTGATAAGCAGCTGTTACGATACACAGGGCAAAGAGGAAACCTTTGATGCCTCCAGGGAAAAATCCGCCATGGCTCACCAGATTCGATAGCCCAATGGGCTGTCCTCCGTTCCCCCAGCCGAAGAAGATCAGTCCGGTTCCAATCACGATCATGAAGACAATTGCCGTCACCTTGATCAGTGCAAACCAGAATTCGAATTCACCATAGTACTTTACCGCTGCCAGATTCGCTGCCGCAATAATGAGCACGCCAGCCAAGGCAGGCAGCCATTGTGGAATATCCGGGAACCAGTAGCCTACATAAATCCCAATCGCGGTGACTTCCGCCATACCAACCGTGACCCAGAGGAACCAATAACTCCAGGCAGTCAGGAACCCGGCGAGTGGACTGATATACTTATGAGCAAATGTGGCAAATGAACCGGTGACAGGCTCCTGAATCAACATTTCCCCCATAATACGCATGACAAAAAAGATAATGATCCCGGCCAGCAAATAGGCCAGTAGCACTGAAGGACCTGCCCATTTGATCGTACTTGCCGATCCCATGAACAATCCGACCCCGATCGTACCTCCGAGTGCAATCAGCTCTACATGGCGGGGCTTTAGCCCTCTAGATAGTTGCTTTGATTCCAAACGATTCTCCCCTTTTCTGGTGTACAGCTTCTTGTTGTAAGATTACATTATCATATTCACATTAACGCAATGCAGAATTACTTCACCAAATTGTACGAGATGTTCCGCAGAAATACAACAAGGAATGTAAGGAAGCGGATTCATCGAATAAATAGGCAGCAGGCCATGCAAAACCAGAATAACCAGAGCATTCAATGCTTGTCACCGGACTTACACATTTGACTTAGTGTTCTCAATCAAGCCGTACAACAAAGTAGCATCCCCATCAAATATAGACGCAAGTACTCGTCCAATTCCCTCCGTGTGAAGAAGCTTCGATCAGAACGATAATTCCAGATTATATGGAGGTAGACTCCAGCAAACTTTGCCGTTCAGCAACGTTATCCTCTCGCGACAACACAGCACATTCACGAAAAGCAAAATGCTTGCAGCCTAGGCATTTCTGGTGATTTAGATGCTGTAATGCATAATTGATGGCTTCACCGGTATGCTCAAACATGTGATCAGGATGAATGCGCTCCATTAAACCCGTTTTCCTCATCATCTCCAAGGGCTGTGCCTGAACGCCTGAAAACAGTATCATGCCACCATATCGCTCAAAATGCTTCACCAAACTGGCAAGGTTGGCTTCACCTGTTGTATCCATAAAAGGAACCTTCCCCATACGCAGCAGCAGAATACCTGGTCTTTGATGAATTGAATCCATCACCGATTTCTCAAACAGATCTGCCGCTCCAAAAAACAAAGGGCCTTCAATCGTATACATACTGATCTGTGGACAATCATGCCCTTCATGAACCATATGCGCCATAACCTTCTCATGCTTGTGATCGGGGTCAGGCAGCACTTTGGCAACCTTCAGCATCTCGCTCATGCGCTTCACGAATAGAAGGACCGCAAGGATCAATCCCACCTCCACAGCGGTGGTTAGACTCGTAAAAACGGTGAGCAAAAAGGTAATGAGTAGTACGAGTGAATCACTCGTTTTGGTTTTCATTACATGTATGAACGATCTCCGCTCACTCATATTCCAGGCAACCAGCATCAGCACCGGGGCCATACTGGCAAGCGGGATGTGGGACGCATATGGTGCGAAGAGAACAAGCACCAGCAACACAACAACGCCGTGAATAACGCCAGAAAATGGCGATACTGCACCGGATTTGATATTCGTTGCCGTACGTGCAATGGCCCCTGTTGCTGGAATGCCGCCGAATAGCGGTGTCACCATATTCGCGATTCCCTGCCCAATCAGCTCCCGATTGCTGTTATGACGGCTCCCGGTCATGCCATCCGCAACAACAGCTGATAAAAGCGATTCGATACCGCCCAGCATGGCGATGACAAAAGCGGGCTGCAGCAAACTCACCACACGAGCCCATGTGATCTCTGGAATATGAAACTGGGGTAGCGCTCCTGGAATAACACCGAAAGTCGAGCCAATCGTAGCCACATGATCCTTGAAAAAGAGTGCAGCCACGACAGTGGATAGAAAAAGACCGAGAAGCGAGGCTGGTACCTTTGGTACAAACTTTGGCACAAGCAAAAGAACAACCAGACAAATTCCAGCTGTCAACAAACTGTATATATTAACCGTCGAGATATGCACACCGATTTCTTTCATATTGGACCAGAAATCCTCGTGCTTCTCAATGCCGCTCAGCCCCAGAAAATTCGCAATTTGCCCACTAAAAATAATCACAGCAATACCCGCCGTAAATCCAATGGTCACGGGTCTTGGAATAAATTTGATCAACGCGCCAAGCTTGAAAACACCCATAAGTACAAGCATCAATCCCGCCATCATCCCGGCAATCAGCAGATTTTCGTATCCATACTGCATGACAATGGCAAAGAGGATCGGAATAAATGCACCCGTTGGACCACCAATCTGGAATTTGGACCCCCCCAGCAAGGAAATGAGAACGCCCGCGATTATCGTTGTATACAGACCATACTCAGGTTTGACTCCGGAAGCTATCGCAAACGCCATTCCGAGCGGGATCGCAATAATGCCCACAATCAGTCCGGATAACAGATCCTTGCGAAAAGTGGAAGCATTGTATCCTACAAATCTCCCCATCCATTTCATCTGTCTTAACCTTCTTTTCTTTATATATTTGAATATTTGAATATAATAAAAAGACTACTCCGGTCTGTGCTCTCTGTCAATCGTAATGTTCACAACAGTTACCCTCATAAAACGCAAAAAACAAGAAGTTACCTGAACTTGCTTCCGGTTCCTCTTGTTTAATGTGTTTAAGTATCTTTTCGAATGTCTTCCAGCATGGAAATGGCATCAACCAAATGATTGTCAAAAATCTTTTTAGCAACGGCCAGCAGGTCTTTAATCAAAGGGTCACGAAGCGAATACGTAACTGTCGTTCCTTCTTTTAATCCCTGGACAACGTTCTTGCTGCGCAATACAGCCAACTGCTGCGAGACGGCGGAACCTTCCGATCCCAGAATGCTTTGCAGTTCATTTACATTTTTCGCCCCATCGCTCAGCAGCTCCAGAATCTGAATTCGCATCGGATGCGCCAACGCTTTGAAAAAATCCGCTTTAAACTGTTGTATGCTCTGATTCATACGCTATGCCCCTTCAACCAAACTTTTGAAGATGCAAATATCATAACATATAACATATTGAAAGGAATTAGAAAGGAAATGTAACGCTCTATGTCGTCCGTGAAGGGTTACAGTTCGTACAATCTATCCTGTCATTTAATCGCTATTTACAACTGTATTTTATTGGTATATATTATAGCCGTCAGGAATGTTAACGCTAACATAAACTGAAAAAAGGAGGATGTCTCAATCCATTTTCGAAAAGGTTTTCGTTTTAGTGAGCTTACACTTTAAAACATTTCATTTTGAAAGGATGAGGTATCGATGAAAAAACTAAGCACCACATTATTTGTATTTTTTATGGGCATATCCCTTATGTTCGGCCTGACCGCATCAGCGAATCCCGCCATCGTAAGTTATGGAGGCAGCTATTCCAATACACTCACTGCTGGTCAAGGATACGCCTACATTCTCCCTAATGCCAAAACCACCGGTACAAGCGTAAAAATTACTGCTTCCGCAGCCAATGCACTTCAACTGCACTACTACTGGAGCTACAATAATACGACAATCGACCTGGGGACAGCCATTGTAAACAACAACAATTACAACGGCGGTTCAGCTTACTACAATCCTGGCACTCTAGTCACTGTGGTAGAACGCGTACCAGCGTCCACGACGTTGTACCCTTCCGTATCCTATACCATATCTTTCAATTAACAGTACAACGAACACATAGTATCCATTCTTATATACAGATTCAAATACATGAACTCTTTCAGTTTTAATCAAAAATGCACCTCTTAGAAGTACAAATTGGAGCCTGCCAAGGATTCCATAAACTTCTGTTGGGGTGCTTTTTTCTGTGAACGAGGAGGCCCCATTTATAGTAAACTGGAGAAAAGGTCCAATCACTCGGGAGGTCTGCTTATGCAAGAGCAACATGCTGCACGAGTCGAATTATTCGTTACCAACACTCAGATCATCAAAAAATCATTCAAGTGGCAAAATGTGATGATGCACCGTCTGGCAGCTCTTTTATATGCAGCGGAAAATAAACAAGCCGATGGCGAGGCCATTCGCCACAGTCATGAATTGATTAAGCAAAACACCAATCTCTTCTCGGCCTTCAGGGGAAATTCGGCGATCAGCGTCGCCACCTTGCTCTCACTTACAACAGATCAGGAAAAGAAACTGGAAGACACCCTGCTTATCTATGATCTGATGAAAAAAATCAAATTTCGTACGTCCGATTTTCTGGTTATTGCCGCCTATCAGATTGCAGCTCACGCGACGACTGACCAATTCGAGCATAAGGTCGAACGAGCCAAAGCATTTTATGATCACATGAAAGCCCAACACCGCTTTCTTACCGGACAGGACGACTATATTTTTGCAGCTATGCTGGCCCTATCCGATCTCGACGTGGAATCCGGTGTGACCCGTATGGAGCAGCTCTATGTAGAATTAAAACCTGAGTTCTCACCAGGCAATAGTGTGCAGGCATTAACGCAGGTACTGGTCCTAGGTGATGATAATCCGGAGGCAGGCGCTCATGTGATAGCGTTAAATGAGGCATTCCGTAGACGGGGAATACGATTAGACAAAATGTACACCCTGCCGGCTCTGGGAATCCTCTCCCTACTGCCCGCTGACAGAGATACGTTGGTAGAGCAAGTTGAGGAAACGTATGAGTGGTTGCGTACACAGAAGGGCTTTGGTGCCTGGTCAATCAACAAACAGGAATTGCTGCTGCTCTCGTCCTCGCTGGTGGCAGTGCAATATGTGGAGGATCTTCGAAACGGCGTCCTGACCACGACGGTCTCCACTAGCATCGCCAACATTATCATTGCCCAACAGGCCGCCATGGCCGCTGCTGCAACATCGGCTGCCGTCGTAGCTTCGACTTCATCGAACTAAGTAAAGGTCATGAAATGCATCTTACAAAAAAAAGAGGCCCTCTGGAACCATCCAGAAGGCCATCTTCATTTGAATTCATCATTGCTGTTAGTCATCACCGCTAAACAATCCCCTTATCCCGGAACTCTTCCACGAAACTATTGAGCCAATCCGAACCATAATCCAGCGCGCCCATATCACTTTCGATAAAAGCAACATCCAGACCCATAACCCAGAATCGGCGAGCAATAATAAAAAGGTCAACAGCCTGTTCATCTTCGGCAGAGAAGCTTCTAACCGAACGATATCCCGCTATGAGCGCACTCCATAACACTTCTTTTTGCTCACCAGACTGTCTCTTTCGAGCCTTCACCTGCGCCAGATCGTAGGCACGCCAACCATTAGCAGCCCACTCAAAGTCATAATGGATGAACTGACTGCCCTGTTGAAAAGCATTATTATTCCCATGCATATCGCCATGGCACAGCCCATTGTCCAAACCTAGTTTGGATGCGACGCCGATGCGTTCTTTTAACGCTCTAGCAAACGTATGTAGAAATGATGATGCTTCATTTTTTTCACCGATGTAGTTGATGATTCGCTCAAGAGGTTCGTCAATGAGAAACTTCGTATCCAACTCATATCGCGGCTGCTCCAATACCACTTGGTCCATCGCTTTATGCAGCTCAGCCGCAGACTGACCAAAAGCGTAACACGACTCTTCATCTTCAAGGTTGTTCTCGATACCCTCTATATAGCGAAACATCACAGCAACCCGCTTGCCTTCCGCGGCCTCCAGCACCGTATATTCAGTATGATCTTTCTTCTCGATGTGTTCTCCAATATCGGTATGTACAGATGAACCTAAAATGCCCTTTAATTGAGATAACAGGGAGAGTTCGTACTGAACATCAACCTCCGTAATTTCAGTACGGTAGACACGAAGAATATACATGCCAGAAGAAGTACGTACCCGGTAAGTATCATTTAACCCTCTCAGCCAAAATAAACATTCTTCCCACGATCCGATGTCGTATTGATCACTCAATACATGCTCCAGATATTTAGGGTTAAGCACTGAACGTAAAGCAGTCGGTTGATTGAACATATGTATGCTCCTTCAGTTTGATATAATCATCACTTTGGTTACAGATAAATGATTCCTTCATCTATCAATCTATAACATAGTATATTTTTAATTTATTTTCCAGAATATATATTTAATCAGGTGAATGCATAGCTGAATTCATTTCGCCTCTTTTATGTGCACCAATCACTTTCCCAGCCTTGACCTTGAAGTATACTTCAGGCTTTATACTGTGGATATCATACTTTATGGATGAGAGGCGGCGCCCAAATGAGTGTAAATATATATAACAAAAAACGCTCTATCAAGAGCTATTTACTAGAAAAATACATCGGTACTTTAGATAGCAAGAAGAATTTATCCACGCGAGAAAACACCCTGAAGCACTTGGAACACATGGGTGTAGAGAACACTAAGCCTTATGAGCTGGGTAAGGTTAAATTAATCTCCTCAGTCAACAAACGTTCCTTTGAAGACATGCAGGTATTCACATTAAATAACCAAATGTCTGCTGATCAAAAAGTGATTCTATATATACATGGCGGCGCTCATACACACCAGCCTCTAACCTTTCATTGGAAGTTCATGGACCGCATCGCACAATCGTTGAATGCCAAAGTTATAGCCCCCATCTATCCCAAAGTGCCTCATTTCAACTACCAGCATACATATCCAAGACTCTTAAACTTATACCGGGAAATCATTGAATCGATAAAGAGTCCTGCACAACTTACTATTATGGGAGATTCAGCGGGTGGAAATATTTCGCTAAGTTTCGCACATTACATTAAGATGAATCTTCTTCCTCAACCCAAAGATATCATTTTGTTATCGCCATGTGTGGATATGGTTCTGGACAATCCGGTCATATTCGACTATGAGACCCGAGATCCGATGCTGGCTGTGGAAGGCTATGATGTAATTCGGAGAATATGGGCGGCAGATAAAAATCTGGATGATCCATTGATCAGTCCAATATACGGAGACTTCAAAGGACTCGGAAAGATTACCATTTTCATCGGAACCCATGAAGGTTTATTTCCCGACAACATGAAGCTCGACAAACTGCTTACCGATCAGGATATTGACCATAATACCTTTGTATATCCCAAAATGAATCACGTCTTTGTGCTTTATCCTATTCCTGAAGCCAAGGATGCAGAGCGCAAAATCATAAATATTATTAAGCATGTATCACAGGAATCGCATAAATAAGACTGCTACTGAAAAAAAACAGGAAAATAACATTCAACCCTTGTAAATTGTATTATTCCGGGTATAATACTCGGTATATAGAAAAGAGTAGCTGACTGGAGTGAATAACGCCATGGATTCTTTGACACAAACTTGGGTTAACGATTATTTGGACTTATATAATTATGCCCGTACCATAGAAGACTCGGAATGGGCTGAAGATATTCTCAGGAAGCTTCAAGATCAGAAGAACGCGTTGCTGGAGGAAGAACGAAAAGCGATACTGCTCCGTGAGTTGCTTACAAGCTATGACCGAATCAACAAGCAACTGATAGACATTTTCAGCAAACTGAGAGTCGCTTCAGAGGGTTACCAGACTGAGTCTTTACAGGAGCAATGGTTCAAATTGAAGCTAATGCGGATTGATGTCTCTAGGAAGATTCTTCAATATAAATAAAATAAACAAGAAAAAAAGCCGGTCTGCAGTTCGTCTGCTTAACCCGCCTTGATTAAAGGCTTACTATTCTTTTGATGCGTACAGTCAACTGTTCCGCACATATGTAAAGCCCGCCAGCTTTACATAAAATGAATGATCGATAATTACATGGATGCTTTCTTCATGTTGCTCATCATGCCCATCATTGTGGTCATCATTTCGTCGCATTCTTGCATACAGGACATCATTTTATTCATGTCCATGCCTTCCATCATGCTTTTGTCTTCCATGCATTCCATCATCATCTTCATGGATTTCATCTTGGACATCATTTCTTCCATGCACATGTTCATCATCATGTTCATACACATATTTTCCATTTCAACTTCCTCCTTTCAATTATAGTAAACTTCCTTTTTTTAGCATAAACGATTCCTTTCTTAAAAGCAATCTTTTTCCCCTTGCCTTTTCTGTAAAATCGATGTATAATACGCACTTCACTTATCAATCCTGTCGGAAATAAAGGCTTTTGTGAAGAGATGATCTCTCCGCAAAGGCCTTTTTGCATGCCTACCTAAGTCTTGAATAACTGGATTATCTATCAAATTTATCCTTGTTCAGCAAATGTAGGTCCTTTACAATAACTTTAGAAATTCCCGTATATCGATTTCTTTATTGAACAATATCCATATATGGTATATGGAATAGCACTTCCTTAATTACGATATAAGCTCTTACTTGAGTTTATATAAAAAAAATGATACAGGAGGCTATCGAATGTTCAGATTCATTTTACCGTCTTCAAAGCTAGTAATGATTTGCTGTCTGCTGGTGCTTACAACAGTAAGCATGCTGTTCAACAGTCCCAAGGCGTTGTCACATGGTTACGTAGAAGGGCCAGCGAGCCGAGCTGCACTTTGTGCTTCCGGAGTCAATCAAGATTGCGGCAGTATCGTGTATGAACCCCAAAGCCTGGAAGCACCTAAAGGCTTCCCTACTGCAGGACCTACGGACGGCCATATTGCAAGCGCTAACGGCGTCTTCCCTAAGCTCGATGAGCAATCCGCCACACGTTGGTCGAAAGTGAATATGTCTAGTGGCAGTAATACGTTTACTTGGAAGCTGACAGCTAACCATTCAACGGCAAGCTGGAAATATTATATTACGAAAACGAACTGGAATCCGAACGCACCTCTATCCCGTGATTCGTTTGACCTGACACCGTTCTGTTCGGTTCCCTATAATGGCAGCCAGCCTCCATTTAGCTACACCAACTCATGCAACGTACCAGATCGCAGCGGTTATCATGTCATTCTAGCAGTCTGGGAGGTTGCGGATACTCCTAATGCCTTCTATAATGTCATCGATGTAAACTTCTCCGGGACGAACCCGGTTGATAATGTAGCACCAACACCTCCAACTGCACTTGTGGCAACTGCAACTGCTGCGACCAGTACATCCTTATCGTGGAAGGCTTCCTCAGATAATGTAGGGGTAACGGGGTATAAAATTTACAACGGGACTACCTTAATAGGCAATGTATCTGGCACAACTACAAGCTATACCGTAACAGGGCTTACAGCAAGCACGGCTTATACCTTTACGGTCAAAGCAGTCGACGCAGCAGGCAATGAATCTGCAGCCAGCAATAGTGTAAGCGTTACCACAACTGCGCCTCCTGCAAACGACACTACCGCACCTACATCTCCAGGCGGGTTGCATGTGATGGGAACACCAACCGCCTCCAGCATTCAGCTGATGTGGACGGCATCTACGGATAATGTAGGCGTGACAGGGTATAAAATTTATAACGGCTCTACTTTAGTTACAACAACATCCGGGACGGCAACGTCTTATACGGTAACCAATCTTGAAGCGAACACAACCTACAACTTCTCGGTTTATGCTGTTGATGCAGCAGGCAACCAATCTGCTGCTAGCACAGTCAGCGGTAAAACAGCCGCAGCTGCTACTGCACCTGCATGGGCAGCCAACACGCAATACACAGTGGGCACAATCGTGAGCTACAATAACCTGACGTATAAATGCCTTCTTACACACACGTCTCAAGTGGATTGGATTCCTTCGGCAACACCAACCCTCTGGCAGGTGCAATAACTGGATTGACTGGAGGATTAGTTAAAAAGAAGTCCTTATAAGATTCTGATTACAACCATAGCCGGTCCATATTCAGGGGATCGGCTGTGTATTACACCATGCAAAATAAGACGCTTCAGGAATTAGTCCCGAACGTCTTATTGCTTGCTTTTTATGTTTCTATACCGATTTTATCATATGTCCATCTTCCAAGAACGACTCTGGCGCCTGAATCCTCACCCACCCCAAGGCCATAGCCAACAATGCTGTGATCCAGACATGCAACCAAATAGATAAAAGCTTCAGGCACAGCGTAGGTGGAATCGATTGAATTTTGCAGGAGGGCTCCACATTTCAAAATTCTTTGAACTGCTCCAGATCGTTCTTCTCCACACTAGAGCGAAACTGCGGATTCGTTAGATTGGATGACTTCCAGCAAATATTGCTCTACATTTTTTTCTTTTAGCCTCACAAAAAGCCGTTTAATCCACCAAATATATGCCCTAAAACATTAAAATATATCATAATGAAAGAGAGAACTATAGAAATTGGTAGAACAATCAGAAATCTTAACGGACTTTTAGGAACAATAAAAAGTAAAACAATGACCATAATCAGATATATTCCCATAAGTATAGGGATCAAATAGTAGTGAGTGTGCTCAGGTAAGTAAGCGTGCCGCAATCGAAATCCTTCTGACAGTAAGGCT
This sequence comes from Paenibacillus sp. LK1, assembly GCF_002750415.1. Lineage (NCBI taxonomy): Bacteria > Bacillati > Bacillota > Bacilli > Caryophanales > Paenibacillaceae > Paenibacillus > Paenibacillus sp. LK1. Next base: position 88,096 of record NZ_PEII01000017.1, on the reverse strand, counting down.
GTAATCGGAAAGGATAAAATCAAACTAGATATGATTCCATAGCCACGTGCATACCACATTACATAAGCACATACCGGAGATATCAACGCGCATATTCCCCAAAATATAATTTCTCTCTTGGGGAAAAAGTGCAAAAAAAACACGGTGTACACATAGTAAACAGTTAATAGCGATACAAAAAAGGAGAATATCTTTAGAGCTGCTAATTTGGGAGAATAACTAAAAACCGATAAGAGTGTTGCAACAAAAATCCATATACCTAAACGTCCACCAATAGCGTCAAATATGGGGTTAATCCCCTGAGTATCTACAAGCTTTGCTGCTAAACCTAAAATTACCCCGATCACTATCGCACTTACAATGGAAATTTTTTTTTGTTCAGTTGTTGAATTGTTTCTAATTCTAATTTGATTCAACTTATTATGTATTTCCATTTCAACCCTCCAATTCCCATAATCACCATATACTTTAACATGATTTATTTGATATTTTCATATATTTTGTGAAATAACCGTATTTTTAAAAGACGAATACCCTTTCTATACAAAATCTCATCCCAACTGAATAAAGATTACCTTCCCTAGTGAATATAGACGGAGTGGAAAATGTTCGTGATTGAGTCATAGAACAAATTTACTTTTATGGTTTACATCATAAAAATATTCATGAGCAGAATTCCTTTTTAGCCCAAATAGACCGCTCCCTGGTCAGGAAACGGTCTATGCAGAAGATATTCTATGAGGACATCGATTTGGTTAAACCAATCTTGGTGATGACCGTATCATACGGAGCCAGTTCGAGCGTTTGTTTTCCGTAGTCCGTATCAATTGTCGTGGTTTGAACCTGATCACTATTGTTAATGACGACCAACATTTTACTCTCCGGATAATAAGTACACTCTGTAAATAAGTTATCCGTAATGTACTTCGAATTATGGAATTCATGACCTGCAAAGCGAATCAGATTCAGCAGCAATCTGGTATTCTCCCAACTGAATTCGAATGAAGGCAGGTAGATTCCTTTTCCTTTACCAAAGTCATGTGTAGACAATGTAATCATGCCATCCGTTTTATCCACCACAGCAGCTGTTCCATCGGTAAGGTATATGTTATTCTTCGGTGCTATTTTTGCCCCTTCCGGCAACAAACCATGCTCATCGCGAGTCTCATATGTCCATTTTCCATGAACCACCCTGGCGCCAGTATCCTCATCCACCCCAAGAACATGTGCCATTCTGAAAAAGCTGTCGTACCCTTCTACCGCCGATGGCTGGTTGATGCCAATAAAAGTACCGCCTTCATACACCCATTTGGTCAGCAGGTCCACACAATGGTGGTCATTCCAATGTTCTCCGCCGCTCCAGGCTGAACCGGCAGAGCCGGCATTGATCAAGACATCTATATGTTGCAGCACGCCCTGACGGATATCTTCAAAATCTATGAACTGCACTTCAACCGGTAAGCCTGACAAGGCTTCATTTACATGAATCAAGTCATGCATATACGTTTCATGGAAATGGCCGGACAACGTCCACGATCTTAATTTGCCCCAGCTATGCAGAACAGCTACCCTCGTCTTAATCTGATAGGGCTTGCCTTCATGATGAAGTTCTTTTATTTCCCTGAACTCGTCCGCAATCTTCTCGATGTAATCGCAAAAGTCGGGGTAAGGCTCTACTAGATGCAGATATCCACCCAACCCAATCCGGTCAATCGGCTCTCTGAGCAAAGCTCGCCTGATATTAATCCAATACTTTTTGGCATCCAGCGTAGGGTCTCCGCCCTCCTTAAAGGTAGGAAGTCCGCCTAAACCAACTGGAAACAAGTAGGGATGCAGACGAATTTCATGGATATCCACGTTAACACCTGAACACATCCTCGCCTCATAACCGGAAAACACACATTTAATCATCCCATCGAATCCAAACTCCTGAAAGCGGTCATTATAAGGCTCCATGCCAACCCAGCTATCATCATAGAAGACATACGCCAGCTTGCCGTGGTTATGCACCATATCAATTAACTTCTTCCCAAATTCGATGACAAAATCATTGATAAACGCCATCCAGTCCAGCTTGCGCTGCTGCGCCGGAATATGACTCACGCGATATTTGCCGCCATTCACAAAATCCTCAGCCGAGAGTGAATACCCATATTTTTGAGCAAACAGATCCAACGCTCTCGAACTTACCGTGAAATCGTATGAACCCCAATCCGAGAAGAGATGTCGATTACGCTCGTCGCTGCCCCAGATCCAGGCGAAATTATAAAACAATGAGGTGAAACGAACTACCGTTGTTTCCTGATGCTGCTGACACCAGTCCTCCATCCAATCCAGCAGATATGTCTGCGTTTCCGTATAGATCGGATCAATTTGCATCAAGTGCTCCTTGTCCCAATGGTTCGTGGTGTGATTGTACATCGAGATTTCTTCCCAGATCCGATAGGCCATGAAGCTTACTGTGTATTTATGCCAAGGAACAATGCCGGTAATGACTACATGGCCGGATTCCCTCTCATAATTCCACTGTCCTCTTGGCACTTCCTCCCCGGTTGTCCGGTCAAAGACCTGCCAATACTTAAAGGCCTCTTTGGAATCATTCACCTTGAATTGTTCAGCAAAAAAATCCTCCATCAGATAAAACGATACATAATCTTGTACAGCTACCTTCGGATTCGTAATAAGAAAACATTGCTGGAGCTTATCTTGATTTTGGGATGCCCATTCGTTATGATCCCGGATGATGCAGATGGTCGAATAAATGCCATACCCCGCGTTGATAATTTCATCGGATAATTGTGTACCGTCACTGTCTCGAATGACATCGGCACCCCACCGTTCGGCAAGTTCCAAAGTCAGTGCCTCATAACCGGATTCGCCGGGTAGTGTAAAGGAGCCTTTGATTGGTTTGGACAACTTGGTTCCCTCCCTATTTCAACATGTCAGACAGGAAAGCGAGTGCCAGGCCCTGACCCCAGCCCTGAATCCAGTCTTTTGGAATATTGCGATATCCTTCCCGATCCTTCATCACTGCTGTACCACCCGATACACCAAGCACACGCCCATCTTCGCTAATGTTGTTCAGGATGCCTTCCAATGCCTTTTGCACGTATTTGGTATGTAGCGGATTACCGTTATTGATCATGGCTGCTGCAATACCAGCGGAAGCCGACACCTCTTCATACGACTGCTCGTCATCCAGAACTGTCCGCCACAAGCCATTCTCTGTCTGCACGAGCTTCAGAGCTGCCAGTTGATCCCGGAGCGAGCACTCCACGTCCATGCACTGTGGATATAGATACCAGTCCTTCAACTGTGGTTTTACTTGGGACATGGTGTAAGCACCCCAAGCGTTTGCTCTTCCCCAATACAATCCGGACATATGGTCCTTGTTAACGTTATTGTAGCCGTGGTACCAGAAACCACTGCTCGGATCTTGAAGGTATTTGATATGCCAGTAATATTGATTCAGAGCATCCTGGATCATGTCCTGATCCTTTAATTTGCTGCCCACACGGAGCAGGAAAAATGCCGCCATAAATAAGGTATCCGCCCATGCCTGCTCGGGAAAATCATTGGAAATGGATACGGTATGCTGCAGCACGTTATCTCCGAATCTGAGCGCATGATTTTGTAGATAATCCACCTTGCTCATCACAATATCCCAATATTTTTGGTTCCCTGTTTCTTCATATAAAGTAATCAGCATATGGCCCATGGCACATGTATTTACGGTCCAGTCTGGCAAGCCCAGCTCGATGTATTCATCCGCCCATTGGACAAGCCTATCCAAGTACTCTTGGTTGCCTGTCGTTTGATAAGCTCTGGAAACACCATAATACGCCACACCGCAAGGCCAATCCCACGTCAAATCCATTGCCAGTGTTTTTTTCGTAACGTTATCAATAACGTTTAAAATTTCTTCCCTGTCATATTTCACTTGAAGCATCGGTGATTCCCCTCTCGTGGCGCACATGCCCCCAAATGCGCTTGAGAGCTGTCCGTCCTTGGTTTGAAAACGCTTTACTTATTCCATTGTACGCAGTAAAATAGTGTCAATCTAAGCATATTCGCAACAAAACTGCGCAATTTCAATCATTTATGAATGGGAGTTATCGAATGTGCCCAGAAAAAAGCAGCCTATTATTGAATACCGCCACTATAGCTTGCCGATCCATTTTCCTATTCTGCTGTTAAGCGGTGAACGCTGGAAAATATCCGATATCAAAAGTGAACATCTTCATTTTCACAACCATCTGGAGATTGGTATTTGTCATTCAGATAGCGGCATTATGGAGATCAAAGGTGAATCGGTACCTTTTAAAGCCGGTGACGTGACCTTTATCCCCAGATATCTTCCTCATACAACGTATAGTTCACCCAATGAAGCCAGCCTATGGTCTTATCTCTTTTTCTCGCCCGAAGACCTCTTTCAACAATCGTTTAAGAGCAGTGCCTACAGTAACTTTGAACCCAATTTGAGGGCCATTAAGGGATTGAACTGCATTTTAAACAGGGAGGAACATCCGAGAATTTATACCCTTGCGACATCCGTTGTAGAGGAATTGAAGCAGAAAAATCCTTTTTATCAGGAAAGTGCCTATGGCTTATTGTTATCCCTTTATATCGAACTCCTGCGAATCCATTCTCGGAATGAACCCTTGGCAGATCAAGAAACGCAGCATAATCTAAAAGGTGACCTTGTTATTTCTCCGGTTCTGGAGTATATCACCAAAAACTATATGTCGCCCATTACCATCGATTTTCTCGCTGATCTGTGCCACCTAAGCACCACTCATTTTCGAAGAAAATTTCATGACATTATGGGAACTGCGCCTCTGGATTTCCTGAACAGCACCCGGATTGAAGAAGCCTGCAAACAATTAAAAAGCACAGACGCTTCCATTCTTTCGATCTCTGAACAAGTCGGTTTTCAGTCCATTTCCAGCTTTAATCGCTGCTTCTCCAAACTTATGGGGAAATCGCCGAAAGAATGGCGCAAAGGCGCACAGTCCGAAGTGCAATCTGCGAAAGCCTCCATTTTGGAGTTTACGGGGTGGGTGTAGGGAAGGGATATCTGCGATAGAGTTTATAGGCAAATTAAAGACGCTTCGGGAGCGAGTCTCGAGCGTCTTCTTTGAACTGAAATGTTTAGTTTAATTACTATGCTAACTACAGTACCTCTGTTGTAAGCGTGAACCCTTCAATCACGACATCTTCGTCCACTTCAATCATGATACACCGTCTGCCTTGAAAATTCACTTGTTTCACATATCTCAAGTCTTGTGGGCTAACCGAAATCGTAGCAACTTTAGTTTCAATCTTAATGGACTTGGACGTAAACTTCGGCATAACACTGGTCGCTTTCATTTCATAATTCTTGTTGTCGACGATGGTTTCAAATGCACGTTCCACTTTTTCCGACGTCAGGTCCTCTACACCGCTTGCCGTCAGTACACGTTCCAGATCTTTATAATCCAGCTTCGGAGGTTCTTCCTCATGTGACTCTTCGTTAATTTCGATGACCCGGTTGATTTCTTCATACACATGTGCGATTGTGGCTGAGTCCAGTTGTTCACCGGCCACTTCCTTCACGATATCTTCGAAGATCGCTCGTTCTTCCAGCGCTGTCACAGACCTTTCTCCATTCAAAACATTTTCAACAAAATGCGGATCCGGGAAATTGGATTTCCCTGTGCAATATAGAACACGATTCACATCGGAGTAGTTGTCCGTTACGCTCGGGTACAGGAAACCCTGCTCCGGGGTGCTTAATTTGACAACCGGATCTACAATGACATTGTACTTAAATTCTCTCTCCACATAATCAAACAAGAGCGTCTTCCGCTGCTTCTCCGTGGAATTCACACTGCACAGAATGAATGGATGTGCGAACACTTCATTTTTCTCGCTCTCTTCCGCTTCATCGTTCCGAGCCTTGGTTGGCAAGTAATACTGACCACGAACAAACGTGATTACCATATCCCGTTCATACTTGGCATCCACCAACATTCTTTCTACTAACAGGAGCATCAGGTCCTGCCATTCCTCCGGATCTCCTGTTACCAGTGCTTGGTGAAGCATCACCTGAGCCGGCTCCTCCGCTTGCTCCTGGAACTTCAGCTCAAACAATTTCTGATCCAGCTCACCCGTCAGCAATTTTTTGAAATTGCCCATGTACAGTTCCTGTTTCTCTCTATCCACCAGCTCAAACGGATGGCGCTCCCAATGATAAATCTCGTTCGTTTCTTTCGTAATATACACGTTGAGAATATCGTAAATATTCAGTAAATCATGATCCATCTTAAACTGTTTGCGTATATGCGCGACTTCTTTTTTATTCATGATTCGTTAGACAACTCCTCAAGTAAATTGGCCTTACAAGTATAAACGATATAAAAAACCTTCGCTAGAAGGACCTTTATCTTTATAAGTCATCTGCGGTAACTAAACAGAAAGACGCATCAGGAATGATTCCCGTGCGTCTGTTTTTCGATTCACTGCTTATCTTTTCAATTAACTGCTGCTCGGCAACATATCTGCATTCAATAGGGGTTCCCGGCTGGTAGAAGCTTTCCTCGTTTCCCTCAGAAACAGTAACCCCATGAACAAGGACACAACGCCAATAATAATTAGCAATGCCCCCAACTCCTGACTGTAAGCTGTAAGCGCTCCGTCCCGAAAAGCCATTCCACGAATCAGGCGGTTAAGCCAGTTCATGGGTAGTGCCCATGCGAAAATTTGGAACGGTTCTGGAAACGCCAGCGGCGTTAGTTGAATTCCCGTAGCCAGAAAGGAGGGATACAATACAAAACTGGTTCGTAGGCTGACTTTGGATATGTCTTTGGCTGTGTATCCAATCAACATACCCAGAAGTGATAAGGCGAAGGCATAAATAACCAATGGGATGATAAAAAGATAAGGCTCCGCTTCAAAACGCATTCCCCCCACCTGCTTTAACAATCCATAGGATAGAAGCAGCGATAGGGAGCTCAACACAGCGTACGGCACACTCCTAACCCATAGCTGGAAAGGTGACCTTCCGTTTGAAAATAGCTTCCCTTCCCGGCGAAGCCGAGGTGCAATCGAGCCTGCTGCACTTGTTGTAATCATCAATACTACGATATTCACAAATCCAAGCACCATAAAACCGACATAACTGGAGGTTGGATTAAATAGCATCCTTTGCTGAAGCGAGATCGGCGACACGATTCCTTTAGCTGTTTCTGCATCCATCCCTTTCTGGATCAGTCGTGTCATGGAAAGGGTCATATTTTCCGTCTGGATGATCTCCTGAATCGCGGTCCGGATTCCGGTTAGCCCCGAGGGCATTGTGTTATCCATCAAGATGCCGATATTCGTCGATTTTCCCTGTTGTTGACGTAATCCCAATTGATTGGGAAGCATAATGACAGCTACTGCCTGCTCGTTGACAAGTAATGTTTCCGGACTCATTCGGCTCGCATATACGCTTTTGACGCTCATATATTGCGAGGCATTTATTTTGGAGATCAACTGCCGTGAATATTCGCTATGATCCTCATCAATGACCACAACTGGCGATTTGCTAATTTGATTCTGCGAGAACATTAAACCAAAGAATAGGGCTGCAATAAGCGGGCCGATAAAAATCAATCGAACATACTTACTTCCCGATACGTACTTCCACTCGTCAATCAGTGATTTCATCAAGTTTCACCTCTGCTGTCATCCCAGGAAGTAAATCAGCATTCGAATCCATTGATATTCGGACCAAAAACATACTTAGATCGGCTTGCCCCTTTTCCCGTGACATGCGCAAGCTCGCAAATTGTGGCGCAGATGAGATGGACGTAACCACCCCGCTCACCTGTGTTGGCTGATCCAAATACGGAAAATGAACATCAATGGCTTGATTCACTTCAAGCTTTTGAATTTCACTCTCCTGTATGTAAATGTCCGTATAGTAATTATTCTTTTGCAGAACTGCCAGCGGCACGCCTACTTGTACTTGATCTCCCTGCTTTACAGCAACTCGGTCGACCATACCATCATACGGTGCGAGTACATCCACATCTCCTTCCCCAGCTGATTTCACTTTGAAAAGCATCTCTCCCTCTTTCACGGAGTCACCTGCAGACGCACCCGCCTCTACAATTGCCCCAGAACTATTCTGATAAAACAATGTCGTTTGCTCTGCCTCAAGTATGCCTTGTTTCCTGCTCTCGGCATGACTTACAGCATCCTTCCCTTTAACAGCCAGAAGTGAACCTCCAACAATGAGCACCATCGCAATTCCGATATACAATCCTGCTTTTAACTTCATCCTTTTATCTCTCCCATTCCCAATCCTCGTATATGGTTAAATTTGCTGACTATTTTTTCTTTTTCATTTTGGTGACCGCGTTCTCGGCAGCCTCCATGATCACTTCTCCCAACGTGGGATGAGGGTGGATTGTCATGGCCAGATCTTCTACGGTTGCACCCATCTCAATTGCAAGCGCAAGCTCCGATATCAATGTGGATGCCTCCACGCCAACGATTTGCGCGCCAATGACAATTCCTGAGGTCGGATCAGCCACTATTTTCACAAATCCTTCGGTTTCCCTTAATGCCAATGCTCTTCCGTTGATCCCAAAAGAAGATTTTCCAATAATCACCGGAATGGACTGTGCTTTGGCTTCCGTCTCCCTTACTCCAACACTGGATAGCTCCGGATCAGAAAAGACGACAAGCGGAATCACCTTGTAATCCACTTTGGAGGTAAGACCCGCAATGGCCTCTGCTGCTACTTTGGCTTCATAGGAGGCCTTGTGAGCGAGTGCCGGACCAGCTGTAATATCTCCAATGGCATAAATGTGCGGGATAACCGTTCTGCACTGTTCATCCGTCTCAATCAGCCCCTTGTTTGTTACGGGCAAACCTATGCGTTCCAGTTCTAACTGGCCGTCTGTATTGGGTTTCCTGCCGATTGTGACTAATACATATTCCGCCGTAACCTGGTGCTGCTCTTGATTTTTCGAATAATGCAGTGTAATGGAATCAGCATTCTGCTCCACCTTTTCAGCAATCGCTCCGGTTACGATGTGGATGCCATCCGCCTTCAATTGTTTGACTACAGGGGCAGCAAGTTCCGCCTCGAATCCGGGCAATACTTGCGCTCCTCCCTCCAGAATCGTCACCTTTGTTCCGAATTTGGCATACATCTGTCCAAGCTCCACACCAATATACCCTCCGCCCATCACAACCAGACTACTCGGAACCTCCTGCAGAGACAGTGCTTCTGTGGAAGACAAGATACGACCTCCAACTGGAAATGCTGGCAGCTCAATTGGACGAGACCCCGTTGCCAGTATGAGGTTTTTAAAAGAAATGCTTTGCTCCTGTCCAGCTTGCTGGATCATCGCTGTGTGCTCATCCACCAGACTGGCCTCGCCTTCGAGTATGGTCACATTCGCAGTCTTTAACAAATAGTGGACGCCACCTGCCTGTTTATTCACAACCCCCTGCTTAAAATGCTGAGCAATCTTAAATGTCGCTGCCGCGTCAGCTTGATTGAACTGTCTGAACAAATCATAGCGATGTGATTCCGCAATTAATGCTTTGGATGGTATACAACCCACATGCGTGCAAACCCCGCCTAGCTGTTGACGTTCGACGATTGCCGTCTTCATTCCCAGTTGCGAAGAACGAAGCGCCGCCACATATCCTCCCGGACCTGATCCAATAACTAACGTATCTACAGATTCAAGCTTACTCATATCCTGATACCTCCCGATTTGAAGCCGATTTAAAATATGATGATCGTAATATATTATAACCATCATATTTTGAGGCAGTCAACAACCGTATTTGGCCCTTTTGTAAATCAATAGACATCCAGTCGCCAAATTGACAGGCTTTATTATGATGACTATAATATTTTGATAAAGCAGAATGATGAAATTATGGAGTGAATGATAATGCCCTATCCCAAAGGCCATAAAATAAAAGTACGAGGTAAAATTGTTGAAAGTGCGGCTCGGGCTTTTCGCACCAACGGTATTCAAGATGTCAGTGTACCGTTCATTATGAAGGGTGCCGGATTAACTCATGGAGGGTTTTATTCACACTTTGACAACAAGGAACAGTTGGTCGCCGAAGCCTGTGAATATGCCATTAGCGATACCATCGCACTTCTTCAAAAAGTCGCGGATCAGGAAGAGCAGAAACCTAAAATCAATACAGTCATCGATTATTATCTCAGTCCCTATCACCGTGACAAAACGGAAATGAGCTGCATATTCCCTGCCCTTTCCGGCGAAATATCCCGCTCTTCCGAAGAGGTTCGGCAGGTATTCACTCATGAACTGGAACGGATGGTTACTTTTATCTCCGATCTGGCAGATATGAATGTGTCCAAAAGTCGTGCCCTGTTTAGTACATTAGTCGGTTCGCTTGTTCTTGCACGCTCTGTTAATGATCCTGAACTAAGCGACAGCTTCCTCGCGGCGGGCAGACAGCAAGCCAAAGAAATGGTTATGAAAGGTTAGAAAACACAAAAAACACGCCCATGATGGCGTGTTTTTTGTAACCTTTTGTACAAATCGTTTTACCCGACTACTATTTAGCTTAGCATCTTACATATTTACGCTTAAATCCAGTTCGCTCTTTTTCCACTGCCTTTTGAATATTTTCGGATGCTTGCAGGAACTTGCTCTTGGGCTTGTCCTTGTTGACTTCGACAGGGCCCACGACCTTGGCCGTCTCCACCGCCTGATCATGCAACGGAAGGTAGGAAACTGCAACGGTGTAGAGGAAGTTATTCATGGAATACTTGGTGCGTTCAGGTGATTCGTGAATCGTCTGTTCTACCTGTTTGAGCATATCGTTCAGCTTACTTTCGGAGAATTCGCTATCTGGTCGGCTACCGAGTAACCAGCAATAACAGCTCCATCCAGCTGACATTTTCAAATCATTCCCGCTCGCGATCCACTTGTCCGAAACCGCTTGGGCAATATCCGTCTCTGCCAACGTGACGGATACGATGAAGTCAGAGATCATGTAAAAATAAGCGGCATCGATCCAACGGTCAAAATCAGCTTCCGTCATCGCTTGGGGATCAGCAATCACGCCAGCAAAGTACATGGCATCATAGTTTCCCGTAGCGTAAAGCAGCTCAGCCAAAGGTTGATCCTTTTTTATTTTCTTCGCGATAGGTTTCATCGCTCCGGTTGCTACTCCAAAAAGCGGTTCGTGTGCACCATTGGACATATATATTTTCTTTGTTCGTTCTTTCCCGAGCGCTTCTAGCTCCTGCATAACCTCTTCCAAATTCATTGTGCAAAACTCCTTTTTCATAGGACATATATATTTCTAATTTATCTTTTGAGGAAGTACAGCTTGCGAGATAATCCGTATAACAATTTCATTTTCATTGTATCACAGCCTGTTCTCACGCTATACATCCAGATTCCACTAAATTCACTCCCATTCCAACCTCACCACTGATGCTAATAACTCTTTTCTCTCCTACAGTGTCTTAATCACCGATCTGAGAAAGAGCCAACTTATCGCACAATACAATGGCGGTACAGATACATCCTGTGAGGCTGCACTTAGTTATGCTATTTGAGGGTGGTCCTGCAACCTTAAGCAAGGAACGACGTAATTTTTTTGGGCAGAAGATGTATAAAAAAAGAGATGATTCGTGGGTCCATTGCTGGTCCTACGAGTCATCTCTTTAAGCTTTAGATGTTACTATTCGAAATTAGTTTTCCCAGTATTGCTTGGCAATCTTTTGACCTTGTACGATTTTGGCCCATTGCTCAGCTTCGCTTAGTTCGTTACCGCCATCGCAGGATGCAAAGCCACATTGGTGTGAAAGCAATAGACGATCCTTATCGATAATTTTGGATGCTTCGTCAAGCAAACGGATTACGCGCTCTTCATCATCAAGTGTATTGGTCTTAGATGACAACAATCCTAATACGATTTCCGTTTCCGGTCTATCTTTGAAAACCTCCAGGGCTTCGATAGAACCCGCACGATCATCATCCCACTCCAGGAAGAAACGATCATATTTCAATTGCTTCAGGAACAGGTTAGCGATTTTCGCGTAAGATCCACCGCCCATGTTGCGGGAATCATAGTTGCCGCGGCAATTATGTGTCCACATTTTCAATCCCAGGCTATGACCGAAGTCAATCACGGTATTGTTAATATCAATAAATTCGGTAGCGAGACCCTGTACTTCTTCTTGATTAATATGCTCCCCTGTAAACGGAGAGTTCGGGTTGTCGTCTGCAAATAGCTCCCACAAGCAGTCATCCATTTGCAGGATTTTACCGCCTACCGCAGCGAATTCTTCCACAAATTCCTTATAAGCTTTCACAAGACCTGCTTTGAGCTCCTGAATATTCTGATAAACAGCGTCCGTACCGCCGATATTATCCGACCAGGAGAGTTCACCAAAAATATGGGATGGCGATGGAACGCAAAGTTTCGTTTGCTGGTCACCCGCCGTGTCTTGCAGTTGTTTGAACAGTTGAATGAAATGATGATTTTTACCGCTCAATTCGCCCGTTATGCGCAGGCCAATATCTTTACGTGTTTCATATTTTGAAGATCCATCGACATCACGGAAAAAATAGCCATGGTCTGCAATATAACGCTCAACTCCACCAAAGCCCCAAACAAAATCCAGATGCCACATCGATTTGGAGAACTCTCCATCTGTAATAATCGACAGGTCATGCTCGATTTCTTTTTTCACCACTTGTTTGATGGCCTCAGTCTCGCATTTTTCATAACCTTCAAAACTTTCATAGAATGGATATTTGATATCATCACGATGTTCAATTTGCGTTTTATATGTCAGCAGCTCATCAGGACGCAACAAACTACCTACGATCTGGAACTTATCAGTCATGTCAAAAACCCCCTCGTTGTATACCATTATCATATCATGCAGAACGAGGTTGGCTGAGATACTTAAATGCCATAACTAGTTATAGTTAAAAGCTATAGCAATATATCAATTTCACACCGTCCTGCGCCGTATTTCATAAAAATACTGCACAGCCGGATGCTTCATTTTAATCGAATCAGACATGTTCAGAATTCGTTTCTTGCCAACACGTCTGTCCACCAAAGCCAGAATATTGAACAGAATCTCCTTGCTCTCCAGATTATCCTCTATGGAAGTGGACAAAAACGTAGTCGCTGCTGCTGTAAAATTCGTTTTACTTAACGCGGTTTGTGCCAGCAACAGCTCTTTGGCATGTACGGAGACTTTTCTGCTTCTTGCCATGACTTGAAGACGGTCCTCCGGAACGTTCCCTTTGGTTTCGTTTCGAATAGCTTCAATCTCTTCATCACTTACAGATATCACGATATTGGGATCATTCTTAATCTCCTGATCGGAATGATACCAACGGATTGGTGAAGTTGTGTCCCCCATATTGAGGATATTCTTCTGATCCACGGTCAGATAACAACTACCTGATTTATCAGGTGAATAGCGATAGCTGGTCGCCCGGTAATCTACTTTTCCAACCAGCGCAGGACTAAGAAAACTTTCTAGCTGTTGCTTTAATTTACTCCAGGACATAGATCCTCCTATTCTCATAAGCCTGCTGCCTCATCTAAGGCACTCAGTTCAAAACGATATTGATTTAAATTATAACATAGCACAACGAACAGACATCCTCGATTGATCTACCCGGCCCTTAAAGTCAAAACTCCTATTATTGGTTTTCCACTTCTGGATATGATAAACTTGCTGGAAATTATCTGTAATCTATTAAACTATCATTGTCTGTCATTTGGGAAAATCTTATCTACCTTCAGAAGTCGATGATGCTATCCACAAAGGAGAGGAAGAGTTTAATGATTAAGGAAACAACATTACCTGCGCATATGGAAAAACTCGTTAAAGATAATGATATTGTTGCCGTAAAAGAGGTCTTCGAGCAATGCGAATGGGATGCCCGCGGGGGCTACAGCAAAGGTACGGCCCTCAGCTTTCGGCATATTTCCGATGAATTGGTTCGCTGGCTGGTAGAACAAGGGGCAGATATCAACGCACTTGACAATTATCAACGCACGCCATTACATGCCCATGCTTCACACTGGTCAGGAAATGTAGCCCTGTTCCTTGAATTAGGTGCGGATCTGGAAGCTGTGGACTACCAAAATGAAACACCGTTACACGCAGCGGTCAATGCGTATAGAACCGAAGTGGTACAAGAATTGGTAGCCCGAGGTGCTGATATCAATGTAGTCAATCAAAGAGGCAATACTCCGTTAGCCAAAGGATTAATGAATAGCCGAAATAGCGATATTGTCAGTATGTCGAAGATTTCCGCGATTCTGCTGGATGCCGGAGCAACAGTCACCCCGGAAATGAAAGAGTCCGTGAAGCGAATTGGCAAGGATTTTGAATTTGTCCGTGAGAAGTTCAATAAGGACAAGGTAGATGAAGTTTCAGACGCACTGAGCAAGCTCTATCAACAATTTGATCTCGAGCCGGTAGCGAGTCGAATGATGCACGATGGAACAGCTCCCATTCAGGTAAAAGCAACTACTTGGCCCAAACAGCATCAGGAGCTGTGGGAGTATCTCATCCCGGCCCAGGGACATGCCCAAACGGTTCAGGGAGAAGTCATCCGCATCACAGGACGTGTTTCCCATGAAGTATTGGATAATGGCGGTGGAAACTGGGATGAGCCGTATCGCAACATGCTGGATGCGCTGATTCGCCATCTGGGATCTGGTACGCCATTAGCCCCGGCACTTCTTCAAGAAGCAACAGACTTGGCCCACAGGCTTCGCCATGGATCGAATTATGATGCGCCTGCCCGATTAAGTGAGCTGGCGGTGTTATGGGTGCTGGATAATCCTCAACCCATTGCTATGGAGAAGCCGGAGTATAAGCGTTAACATCTTTAGTAGAATCGGAAACGGCTCCGATGTTCCTGAATCTCGTAAATGGATGAAGTGCAGTAGACTTTTACCGCTAAAACCACATTAACAGCAAAAAAGAAGCGGAAGAGCTACCGCTTCTTTTTTGCTGTTAAATCTACCTGAATCATACTCCGTATCCATGATTACAACCATTACAACCATTCGTGTTCTTCGTCCTACTCTGTCTCCGCATGTTCCTGACTTCCGAACTCATCGAGCAATTCGCGTACTCTAGTCGTTGTTTTGGCGTTCATCAGGCTGTTTCTCAGCTCACTTGCCCCGCGGAATCCACGGACGTAGATTTTGAAAAAGCGGGCCAGCGGGCTGAACGAACGCGGTTCAAGCTCTGAATATTGATCATGCAGGTCCAAGTGCAGCCGCAGCAGATGAAGGAACTCCTCTGTGGTATGTTCCCTTGGCTCCGTTTCAAAAGCAAACGGATTCTGGAAAATGCCTCGTCCAATCATAATGCCATCCACACCATACTGCTCGGCGAGTTTGAGTCCAGTCGCACGGTCAGGAATGTCTCCATTAATGGTTAGCAACGTATTCGGTGCAATCTCGTCCCGAAGTTTCTTGATCTCCGGGATCAGCTCCCAGTGTGCATCGACCTTGCTCATTTCCTCTCTTGTACGCAGATGAATGGACAGATTCACAATGTCTTGCTGCAAAATATGAGTCAACCAGTCGCGCCATTCGTCCACCTCGGTGAACCCGAGGCGAGTTTTGACACTGACGGGCAAGCCACCAGCTTTGGCCGCCTGAATGATCTCCGCTGCAAGCGCAGGACGGCAGATCAGACCGCTTCCTTTTCCATTCTCCGCCACATTGGCGACAGGACAGCCCATATTAATATCTATGCCTTTGAAACCTTCCTTGGCCATCCCGATGCTCATCTCGCGGAAGAACTCCGGCTTGTCTCCCCAAATATGTGCCACAATCGGCTGTTCATCTTCTGTAAAAGTCAGACGCCCGCGTACACTTTTGTTCCCCTCCGGGTGACAATAACTCTCTGTATTCGCAAACTCCGTAAAAAACACATCCGGTCTGCCCGCTTCACTTACGACATGACGAAACACAACATCCGTCACATCTTCCATCGGCGCCAGTATAAAAAATGGTCGTGGCAAATCACGCCAAAAATTTTCTTTCATATTAGAAACTCCTCTATATATACCAGGACAACCTTTGTCCTCATTAATGTTAAAATCGTAAGCCATACATCTGCAATCGTATCATTTACATTAGCAGATTCGTTGCAATTTACATTTTGATGTCCTTGCTTCTTCTTCACTTATACCATGCAAATGTAACTTCGTTCAAACATCAGTATCTGTTAATCACATCAAGATGAATATATCCTACCCCGAAGAGAAGCGTACCCTTCAATAGACTCGCATGAAAAAGAGGGGCGACGCCCCCCTTTGCTAGTTACCGTATGGGTCCGGATTTCCCTTTTCTCCATTTATTACTCCACCAATTTTACCACGTCTTTAGTTGATTTTCAGCACGAGTTTATTAGTGATTATTTGAAGCATTACTTTACCTTCTCGTTTTGGCCCCCCAGTATAGAATTCAGACCGCCTCCATCGTTCTAATGATTCGCTTTGTTCGCTCTTGCCGAACGGGACTAGCTCCTCTACAATAAAAGTTCGGCAGGCTTTTGTACCTGCAAATCGTGACATGGAGGAGGCCTGAATCAAACATGGAAATTTCACTCGATATTATCAAAGACAAAGTTGAATGCTTGCAGGCTTATGACTTCAAGGAACTAGAACGAGCTATCGAAGACCGAATCGGAATGAACAAGGCATTGCTGCTCCGAGTGAAGCAGGTTCAGCATCAAGTCACGTTCGACCCGTTTCGCAACAAGATGTTATATAGTGCAGTTGTTCATTTTTCTGCAGAGTGATAGACGAGTTCTTTTACTTCGATATGAAATAGTACAACTACCCCCGTCTGGATTTTACGGGGGTAGTCTTTTTTATCATCTGGTTTAATTAAACTTTACATTTACAATTCCCAGATCCGATAGAGAACCATCGCTGCTTCAGCACGGGTCAATGGTTCGGCTGGTGCAATTTTGCCATCTTTGCCGTTAACAATTCCGCTTCCTACGAGGGAAGTTACACTATCCATCGCGTAAGTGGAAATGCTTGCAGCATCGGAATAAGGAGCTAGATTTCCGTTGCCGGCAGATTGCTTATCAGCTGCTTTCAGGGCTTTCGCCGTAAGAACCATCATATCTTGACGGGAAATGCTGTTGCCTGGTTTGAATGTGTTATCTTCGAATCCAGAGGTGATACCAAGTTCTTTGGCAATAGCCACGGCCTGTGCATAGTGAGCAGTTGGCTGTACATCGCTGAAGGCTGCCGTGTTCGTTCCCGTACCCTTCAATTCAAGTGCTCGGACAAGCAAGGTGATAAAGTCGGCTCTCGTGATGGAAGCTGCAGGAGCGAAGCTGTCATCAGAGATTCCTTTAATAATATCGCGTGCAGCCAGCGCTTCGACTGCTTGTTTTGCCCACAGGACATTTTGCACATCGGCAAAAGTCTTGGTTACGTAGGCTACAGCATAAGTGTTGAAATGAGTTGTTTTGAAAACCATTGAACCGGATTTAGCATCATAGCGTCCACTTGGCACGGCTGTTGCATGCCCTTGATTGTCAATGTAAAGAATCACGATCTGATGTGCATTGACAAGCTCCTGTGCAGCAGGCGTGTACGGAACAGATACCGTTACAGGTGCCGCTGGATTGTTCCAGGCAAGGAGACGGTCACCAGCTTTTACACTTAGATCGATCACCGGACGGCTACCCACAATAGCGCGAACATCTGCGCTCAGACGATCTGCCGAGACTTTGTTAATCTGAATAGAGACTTGATTAGCTTGCTCCGTAATATTAGAAAGCATGTTGGACGGAATTTGAAGTGTTGCATTCTCCGTCCTAAGCACAAACTCAACATTATTGTTGCTTTGCAGGCTGGAAGTCGGCAGCTGCACCACATAGGATTGAGCATTGGCCTGCTTCGGCACTTCGATGGTAACCTGCTTCTTGCCATTTGCACCTGGAGAAGCTTTTTCAATCGCTTTATTCAGGCTGTCGCTTGAAATGGTTGCTGTGGCTGTTCCATTTTCAACTTTTATTACCGGCACTATCTTCGAGTTATTGTCTGGAAGCTGTGGTTGAGGTTGGGGCTGCGGAGTAGTCCCGGAATTTGATCCGCCACTGCTACCACCATTGTTCCCCCCGCCGTTGTTGCCTCCACCGTCGTTTCCTCCGCCATTGTTTCCGCCAGAAGAGGGTTTGCCAGTGAGCGTCAATTCACCGAATACGGAAGTATCCTGGTAACCTTGACCGGATGGATCGTTCCATGCATTCACACTGATTCTGTTGCCGTCTTTGGCATCATTGATCTGCGCATCAAAGCCAATTTTGGCATTGTTCGCAGGCTTAACCTTTTTGAACGGAATCTTCATTTCAACCGTGTAGTTGGTACCGGAAACAAAGACTTTGGATTCGAAGCCTGCAGCGATTTCCGCAGGATTAAAGGAAGCTAGGTTCTCAAAGTTCACTCTGTATTGTCCATCATCGTCTTGGAAGTTAGCTGTTTTCCCGTTGTTTTCATCGACGAATACTTCAACGGAATCCTGCTCCCATACATTCGGGTTGGACTTGTTCAGTTGATCATCTCTGACTTGAACCAATACATACAGATTGTCGTCATCCCACAGTGCTTTTGCCGTTCCTGTCGCACCTGACCATGCCATTTGCTTTGTATCCAGTTTCAATTCAGGAGCTTTGCTCCATACACTGTCTACAGAGCCATCAATAGCTGGTGTCCCATAGTGCGCACTTGATTTCTTGTATTCAAGCTCTTCAGGCGGATTTTCTGCCATATACTTTTGCGGATCAACTACCCCGTAGAACGCCTGTTTTGCTTGAAAATTCTTATCGAACAAGGTTGGATTCTGCTCGGCTCTCCAGCTGGTGCTGTCATTTAATCCCCAGAAGGTGACACGCGCAATATGCTCGCTGTTCTTCTTATAGAGATCCATCAATTGGGCATACAGATAGGCCTGCTGCTTTGCTTCTTTTTCAGTGATTGTAGAATTGGTGCCTGCCATAATGTCCAACTCGGTGACACTGACTTCTACTCCCAAGGAAATGAAACGCTCAAGCGACATCTTGACATTGTCCAGTCTCGTGCCCAAATTATAGTGGGCTTGCATGCCGATGCCATCAATCAGTTTCTCGCCAGGGTGATTTACGGCGTACTTCTCATTGATCTCTTTAACCATGCTGTAGATGGCTGTAGCTTTATTCTGGTTGTCATCGTTATAGTCATTGTAGTATAGCTTGATATCCCAGCCGTTTTCATCAATGACTTCTTTGGCTGCAAGGAATGCCTCCTCAAGAAAGTCAGGGCCGATGGCTTGTAACCAGCCAGAATTACGCAATGCATTTTTCCAGTCTTCCGGATTAGCCGGGTTATCGTTCATGGCTTCGTTGACAACATCCCAGGAAATGACTTGGTCACCAAAATGCTCAACGACCGTTTTAACATGTGTTCTTAGATTCGTCAGAGCATCCTCACGGCTCAATGGTTCACCAGTAGTTGCAGTATGAAGCCATGTAGGTGACTGCGCATGCCATACGAGCACGTGGCCGTGCAAATCAAGGCCTGCATCCTGTACTTTTTGGACAAGAGCATCTTCTGCAGTGAAATCAAATTGTCTGTCCGCGTTATAGGCATAATCCGGTTTCATATCATTCTCAAACGTGACGACATTGTGATGTTTCTTCAGAAGCTTGAGCCGAGTCTCATCAAAGGTAGACGGATTAACTATGTTCCCGATCAGGAAATCATCCTCGTAAATATCCTTGAGGTTAGGAAGGTTTTCTTGAATCGGAGGTGCGGCAGTTACAGGTCCCAGATATTTTAGAGCAAAGTCATCCAAGAAGAAGGTACGGTTGCCGCCGTCATTGTTTGCTGTTTCAATATAAGCATTGAGTACGCTTGGAGTAGTGGTGAGCGTATACTTACCCGTTAAGTGTACCCATTCCTGATCTGTAACGGTTGCATTTGGTGAAACGTTCGCAAAGCCGCTGTCAGCATATTGAACACTTATACGAAGTGTTGTGGGCTCTTGTCCAGGTGCCATTTTCACCCAAGCAGACAGCTCATATTCGTGATTCTTTGCCATTTTGCCATCAGCATTAACCAAGGCTGCATCATATTGTGTCGTAGTTGTCACAAGTAAGCTTTGCTTGCCGCCAGATGTATGATTATCGTCTTGGGAAAGAACTACCGTTTCACGGCCATTTCGTGCTTTGAATCCATCCAGACCATTCTCAAAGTCTGCAGAGATGCCCGTTTTATCTACATTTTCCGGTGCGGTTTGATCAGGGGTTACATCGGTGATGATGACTTCATCAATGTAAATATCCGAGGTTAACGTATTGTCCGATGGTTCAACATAGATGATGACCTCATTCGTTTTAGAAGGGATTTCATAGCCTTTGGTTTCTAAGAGCGTCCAGTCAGAAGCGGTTACAAGCTTGTTGCCTATAATCCAAGGATACTTCTGATCATCTGCTAATACTTCTGAATTTATTTTGGAAGCCAGATGGAACTGGCCTTCACCTGAACCGAGTCTAACCTTGAGGGAAATATCATACTTACGGTCGGATTTCATTTTGCCAGTAAGTACGAGGGCAGGGACGGCTTTCTCATCGGCCCGGTTAAAGAACTTCAGAGATTTCGTGCCTTCGGAGGCTACGTCGTTGTCGACGACCGCAGTATCCCCGTTCGATCCCCAACCCAGCTTGCCCCATCCACCGGTACTGCCATCTTCAAAACTTTGGTTAAGGACTACAGTAGGCTCAGCAGGTGCTCCTGCTTGAGTAATTGTGATATCACCGATATAGAATTGAACACCATTACCTGCTTCATCAGATTTAATCCGCAGAGCTGTCTTGTCCACACTGGTAACGGAGATAACGGCGGATAGCGTAATGCCTTGTCCTGCTTTAAAGTCAGCAGAGCTAATTCCGGTGTATCCTTCTGAGCCAGTAACGCCCTTATTGCTTACAATTTCCAGAACGGCTTTCCCGTCTGCAGGTGGGTTAGCATCAGTATCGACATATACGGAAGCGGTTACAGAATACTCTTTGCCAACTGACAAACCAAGGTCATCAAAAGCGAGGTCCACGCCATCCCAGTTATTAGATCGGTTACTAACATGTAGAGCCGCTCCATCATTATTGCCTTCAAACGGCTTGTCTGTTACAGCGTCCAGCTGGGCACCACCTGATTGAGTTGCCTTGCCTTGACCATTCTGGAATGTTTCCTGATACACAATTTGTGAATTAGTTGCCACTAGATCTGCAGCGTTAACTGTCGGAGCTATCAAGCCGCCCGGAAGAAGCAGAGCCGCTGCGAGTAACCCGGAAACGACCTGCTTAAATGATTTCCTCATTCGAAGCATTCCCCCCACATCAAATTTTTTATCAAACATATAAAGCGCTTACATAATTTGTTGTGACCAGCCTCCTTTCACCCCAGATAATACCACTTCATGGAAGAGAATTCTTACTCCAAATTAAAGGGGAATCTTAGTTTTTTACAGAACAATACCAATTCTGATACGGGTACGGACATGTTCTTCGTTCCGATGATCAGGTCGCGGCAATAAATTCGTCGCAGCACTCACAACAGATCCCCTCTTAATAATGCTTACCACCAGCCATACTTAAAAAAGATCAAAAAGGGGCAGGATTTCCCTGCTCCTTCGCTATGTGAAACTTCTTTCTCTCATCAAACGTAAATTCACAAGGTATAATGAAGTCAGATGACCGTTCAGCATGATCTTATGACCATCATAATGAAGGAGGGGACATTCGTGGCGTTTATCCCGTTAAACTGTCCCAATTGCAACGGAAGAATTGAATACAAAGAAGGTGAGATTTTAAAGTGTCCCTATTGTGAAACAGAGCTTTTATTGAAGCAAAATCATGTCCATTACGTAGACCAGACCATTAATCATTACCACGGAACGCCCCCTAAAGCACCGCTGAAGCAGGCTGCCTCCGTAAAGCTACTGCTGATGCTGATGTTAGTCCTAACTGGCGCCATCGGTACGTATTTTTATTATAGCAACAGCTCCACCTATCCAAAAACAGAAGCCAATCTGTCTGTGCGAAAGATGCCCGAAAGCGAGGTTCTGCTCTCATTTTTGCGAGATATCTTCGATAAAGGGTCTGCCTTGCCGACAGAGGAGGAACTGGCTCGTCTTCGCTATTTAACCGTAGAGCATTCGGAGAATGATCAGTGGAAGTTTACATATAGCCTCTCCGATCCCTTCAGCGATGAACAGGCCGAGAAGATCACTTATGTTACTCAGGACAAGAAACTGAATAGCCAGCGGATTGATCAGCGAGATTTTGAAGCTTTTAAAGGACTGACGGCATTGGACCTGACGAATACCTATGAAATCTCCCAGACGGACCAAACCACTTTGGCCCATATGTCCGGATTAAAAAGTTATGGAGGCGCTTTTAACGAATCCTTTAGTACATTTTCGGGCTACTTTGGCGACAAGTCTAAAATTACGGAGCTTTCCACTCAGCTTCGCAGCAATCAAGAATTGGCCCTACTGCTGGAATTTCCTAATCTGAGCTCTTTATCCATTACCTATGTGGATGAGTCTGTAACGGATTTCTTTCTGTTGAATAAACTGCCGCTCAAGTCCCTGTCGCTCACCTTTGTCGATGAACTGGGATGGCTGTCTTCCATGACCGGGCTATCATCCTTGTCCATACATTACAGTGAAGCTACAGACTTACAGCCGCTATATGCTTTAACCCAGCTTCAGGAGCTTCAGCTTTCCTATTTAACCAACGTAAAGTCCATCGACTTTGTACAAAATATGCCTGCTCTACAAACGCTAGATATCGAAAATGTAAACTTTTCAAGCCTGGAGCGCTTGGCCGGCAAGGCCTCCATTACTAAACTACGCCTGGCTTCTCTAAGTCAGCTTGGCTCGGTAAAGACCATAAACAGTCTGTCTTCACTGCGGGAATTAACGTTGTCCGGTTATTACGAGAAAGCAGAAGCGCTGACATTGCCAAATGTAGTGCGGGTGGAAGTCCCAGGCTCCTTTCTCTCCGGGCTGAAAGCGCCCGCCGCAACCAGCCTGACGCTCCGTGGCGGAAGTGGAGAGTTGAATTTAGCGGCGCTGGGGAAATTCCCGAAACTGGAGCAACTCTCCCTCTGGGAGATCAGTGAAATAACCCGTCTTAGCGTCCTGGACGGCTTGCCTCGTCTGGAGACGTTAAACATTTACGACTCGTCACTGTTCAAGGAAAGCGATGCTTTATTTCGTTTAAAGCAGGTCAAATCTCTGATGTGCTCCGAGTGCAGGCTGAACTTTGAACAAAAGGCGGCCGCAGAGAACGGCGTGCTTGAACATTTGACCTTAGAGCAGCCATATTTCAGCATAAACAACACCTCTGTTACTGAAGTTGACCAAATGATGCCTTACTTTGCCAAAATGTCCGCTCTACGTTCCTTCACTCTGCAAGACAGCAATTTAGCTTCTCTCGAATTTATGAGTAACTGGCAGGCCATAGAAGAGCTTCATCTCGAGAACAATGCCATTTCCAATATCGAGACCCTAAGCCAGCTGCCTGATCTGCAAAAGGTATATCTATCCGGTAATTCCGTGCAAAACAAGTCCGTGCTTGGTACGGGTGTGCACGTATATTAATTACCGGCTGGCATGATGGGGAGTTTTAGACTACTATAATTAATGAACTCACTCCAGAATCACTCATAAATTAATGGATGGTATTGAAATAAAGACAAGAAGGGGTTCGAGACTCATATATAAATTCTCGAACCCCTTCTGTTTTGTTTAGCTTCTCACCAACATCGCCACCGACTCCACATGCACCGTGTGTGGGAACATATCCACCGGCGTTACCTCAACCGTACGATACCCACCATCCTCCAGCACACGCAGATCACGTGCCAATGTGCTCGGATTACAGCTCACATACACCACGCGCTCGGGTTTCATCTCCAGAATCGTGTCCAACAAACGCGGATCGCAGCCTTTCCGCGGTGGATCAACAACGATAACATCGGCTTCGATGCCTTGCTCTTTCCAGCGTGGAATAACGTCCTCTGAAGCACCAACTTCGAACTTGACGTTCTTCATCTCGTTCAACATCGCATTGCTGCGTGCGTCTTCGATCGCTTCAGGCACAATCTCTACCCCGTACACCTGATCCGCATGCTGTGCGAGGAAAAGAGAGATTGTTCCGATGCCGCAATAGGCGTCAATGACAGTCTCTTTGCCACTCAGTCCAGCGTATTCCACCGTCTTCCCGTACAGCACTTCTGTCTGCACCGGATTCACCTGATAGAACGACCGCGCCGAAATCGCAAACTGTACATCCCCGATATAATCGTAGATCACATCACGGCCCCACAGGACTCGGGTTTCATCGCCAAATATAACATTGGTCTGCTTTTTGTTAACGTTCTGGCAAATGCTCGCCACATGCGGGATCGCTTCACGGATACTACCGATCCATGCATCCTTGTGCGGGATATCGCGGCCATTGGTGACGAGAACAAGCATCATCTCACCTGTACGGAAAGCCTTCTTCACGACCACGTGGCGCAGTAGGCCGCGGCCTGTCTCTTCGTTGTACGCACTAATACCGAGATGGCTGCCTAGTTCCTTGACCTTGGCGACCACTTCATCGTTATGCTCATGCTGAATCAGGCAGCTCTCCATATCGATGATCCGGTGACTTCCTTTAGCGTAAAAACCACCTACCAGACCACCCTCGGCTGCACCGATAGGCACCTGTGCCTTGTTGCGATAACGCCATGGCTCGTCCATACCCATGGTAGGCAGCACACGAATGCCCTGTTGCTCGGCACCTTCCTCATCCTCCACCAACACATTCAGCTTGCCGATCCGCTGCAAATTATCGACCACCAGCTGGCGTTTCCATGCAAGCTGTCCAGCGTAACTCATGTGCTGGATCTGGCATCCGCCGCATTGATCATAGATCGGGCAAGGCGCGGATACACGATCCGGGCTGGCCTTCACGATCTCCAGCAGTTTGGCGTAGCCGTACTGCTTTTTGGTTTTCATCACTCTTACGCGTACGGTTTCGCCTGGAAGCGCGCCCTGTACGAACAACGTATACCCATTCGCACGGCCTACACCCTCGCCGTCATGGTTCATGCCAATGATGTCGATGACGGTCTCTTCATTTTTACTAACGGGCAGTCCTTCAATTGGTGCAGATTCACGTTCCCGTCCATTCGGACGAACGGCAGAAAGAGATGCGCCTTGTGGCCGCACCTCTTTCCCTTGCTGACGTGTAGATGGACGAGATGATTTGCTCGGCTGACGGGATGCTGACGCATTCCCTTGCCCCTGAGAGGCAGCCGAATTCCGGCGGTTTTTTCCACGACCGCTGCGGTTCGTATTAGACAACGTACATTCACTTCTTTCTTCATATATGTTCATCCCTTGTGCAAGGGAGATTCCATTCATTTTTAGGCACCATGAGATTATACGTGATCCCACTGCCCACGGCAACAGGAAATCACATTTTCTCCCCGATCCATACTACGCTTAACGATACAACATCAGGTGATGACGCAGGTTCTTGAATGTCGCAGGCAATGTGCCGCCTAACTCGCCATCCAAATTCAACTGTACATAGCCCGGCGACGTTACTTCCATATAATCCGTTTGGAAATGAACGACTTTCTTATCATTCAGATGTTCACCACGCAGCGCAAGGGTTACGAGGCGAATCATATCAGCCAGATTACATTTGCGCACACCGATCACATCGAACAGACCATCATCAATGGTGGCACCTGGAGCCAGCTTCTCGAAGCCCCCGACAGAGTTTGTATTGGCAATGAGGAACAGCATGAATTCATCATGAATTTCTTCCTGACCCGCAGCACGGATAACCAACTCCTGCGGAGATAGGCTCGCCATTTTCTCAATACCCTTCATATAGTAGGCCAGTTGCCCAATCATCGTTTTCAGACGGCTTGGCACCTCATACGTCAGCTCGGTTAACGAACCCCCGCCTGCAATATTGATAAAATATTTATCATTTGCCTTGCCCAGATCGAGCGGACGAAGCTGCTGGTTAATGACCAGATCGACGTAATCTTCCCACTGTCTTGGAATACCGAGCGCACGCGCAAAATCATTGGTTGTTCCCAGAGGGAATACACCTAGCGGAGGACGATTCTCCCGCTCGGCCATGCCGTTGATGACTTCATACAATGTACCGTCGCCGCCAGCGGCAATAATCATGTCATATCCCCGTTCAATCGCCAGCTCCGCTTCCCGGGTTGCATCTCCCTCACCCGTTGTTGCGTGACACGAGGCTTCGATACCACCTTGATCCAAACGCTGCAAAATATCTGCCAGACGTTTCTTCATTTCTTCCCGGCCTGAGGTCGGATTATATATCAAGCGAGCTTTTTTCATCTCATACGCCACCTATTCCACATTATCCATGAGTCTGAACGACCTCATATTCTTACTATCTGAGAGTGACCGTAGTCGGGCATCATTTTACACAATGACTCACGTCCGTTAATCCTGTCCCAACACTTTTCTCTACTTATATATATGCATAAGGAATTCCGTCTCATTCCAAAGCCTTTATGTACTATCATATCATCAAATGTAAAGATGTCCTAGCCTGTGATACATAAGTAATTATTTTCATATCGATTATAACGAAATTTTACATCTGGATAATAATAACGATAAAACCTAAAGAACTATCCCACTCCAGCAATGACGAGCATGCTCTCTGTTCACTTCCGAACTTGTCTATCCTTTACAAAATAAACCTCTAGCACTCCTCTTGAATCTAATCCTATGGATTTCCTGTCATTTATAACCATCCATCACCATTCTGCCCGCTTGGGCCGGAAATAGTCTTATCCCCTCTCAAATCACGAGAACTGCAGCTCAAACACAGGCCAAGTGTACTCGCGTTCGGCATGGCACAATGGCATATGGGCGATTATGTACGCATGGTACTTCCAGAAAGAATCCCTTCCTCCGGCCTCGGCCATCGTCATGACTGGGAAGCATTGATCGGCTGGGATGATCTGACGTCTGCGGCACTCGATGCTCTGAATACGACCGATTTTGGCAGTGCCAATGTTCCGTTGAATGACAGCAATTTTACAAACAATTTAAACAAGGCCTGGTTTAGATAAAAAAAGTAAAATCCCCTTCAAGTAGACACAGAACTTGGAGGGGATTGTTTTTGCAAAATCATGTAGTTTAAAAGCCAATTTTTCTTCCAGCACGGAGCTGTTTATACCAAAAATATACGGTGCAGCCCACACAGTAACCGAGCAACGCGGCACTTGCAGCGAGGAGAAGCATCGACGAGAAAATATAACCTGCTACCTGCCAACCAAGGCCGAATGAGACAAGTGCCAGCGTGAGAAATAATACGGCCAGAACATTGTTGAAGCGTTGCAGTTCCACTGCCTGTGTCTCTGTCCCTTTTCCCGTTAACACAGCCTTCCCAATCTGCACAAACAAATTAAGCTTGCCTCTGGATGCCAAACCAATGACTTGGATGATCCATAATGCTCCCAGAATTAACGGCTGGTTGAACAGAAATGACAGGACAACAAATAGCACAATCCCAATCTGGTTCGCTTTGACATAGCGCATAGGCACTTCCCGCATCTGCATATCTCCTTATCCCTATTTTATTAGTTGGTTTAATTGTAGTCGGGATCGGGACTTTGAGCAATAGTCATCTCATTTGAGATTAGAATATTCTTTTTTGAGCACATCCCAATGAGGAGTGGGCGTGCGGGTAGCCTTTTTCCAATCAGTAAATGCATTATCTAACGCCTCGATCTCTCCAAAGGAACCCGCAACCAGTTTATAGATCGGAAGCATACTATACATCTTCAGTAGAAGGTAAAACATCCGTTGATGTTTGCGAATCAGTTTGGCCTGAATCTCCGGTATAATCGTTATACCCATAGCCTCAAGCACGCTAAAGCCCTCATCCATCGCCCCAATCATATGCTGGAGTTGCTTCCTGTTCCCGTCCAGCTTGATCATCTCATGCTTCTCATTAAAGCTCACCGCATTAAGCATCAGAATGGGCACAATATGGCTTTTCAGCCAGGCATCGATATCGTCCAGGTAATTCAACTTGTATTTCGTCTTCTCAAAAGCTTGATCCAGTATGGATTTAAAGGCAATCTCGCCGTCCAGCCCACCAATCACCATTTGCCCGCTTGCTCCACCAATGGATAACATCCGATCTTCTTGCCGCCGCCCGCCGCTTACCTGGAAACCAAAGGCGACCTTTTTCTCCACCTTGCTGTTTTCCTCCAAAAAGATTTGCATGCTTCGTGCATCTGCATTGTTGCCGACGATCACCAAGTTCCTGCTCTGATTGGCTGCCAAAATAGGCAGTACTGATGGAAAATCGTTATACTTCATAACCACGAAAATAAGATCATATTCATCATTCTCTTCCAGCGCTCTTGTTACCCGAACCGGATCAACGGTCGTTTTAAACTGGAACACATGACGAATGACAATACCATCTCTCTCCAGTTCCTCTGCCCTCTTCCCTCTAGCCAGAATGGTGACGTCATTTCCCCCACGTACCAGAACCTGCGCCAACTGACTGCCCAGAACACCTGCGCCATACACTAATATATTCATTAGTTATCCCTCTATTTCAAATTTTTATGGATATTCGTTGCTTTATCAACATTTGTTGATAAAATAAGAGTAACAAAGCATCTGCAACGCTTCAATCGCTAAAATATCCGTTATTGTTGAATAATCAACGAATTGATCCATATTGTTGAAAACATCAAAGGAGGAGCCATGGACAGACGAGTTGTCAAAACAAGAAAAGCTATAACCGATGCCTTTATCGGGTTGTTAGAAGAGCAGGAATTCGAGCAAATTACGATTAATGAGATTGCTGATCGGGCCAATGTGAACCGTGGTACCGTCTATTTGCACTACACGGACAAGTTCGATCTGTTGGATCAAAGCATTGAGACGTATTTGCAGCAGCTGGTGGAGAGCTGCATGGTGGAAAGTCCTACAACGCCCATGACCGTCAAGGACGCGTTGCTCTCAACCTTCCGTTACCTGGAGCAGCACGCCCCCGTTTATACCACACTATTAACCCAAAAAGGCATTCCTGCCTTTCGAAACCGGCTGATGAACATCCTGATTCAGGGAGTGGAAGAGCAAGTTGATGCGTGCGGCATTCACAAGGGAATCAATCGGGAGATTAAAGTACAATTTCTGGCCTGTGCCTCCGCTGGGCTGCTGGAATGGTGGATCATGAATTCCATGCCTTATCCAGCCGACCAGATCGTCGAAGAACTGATGTCTTTGCTGGAGCTTCATCTGATTCTTCCTTCTCAGGTATAGGGTTAATAAGGAGCTACGGATTGAATGAACAGGAGATCATATGTTGCAGAGACTCCTCCCTTTATGCTGAACTTGTCCTCATACTCCTTATACATGTTGGTGAACAAACGTCGTAAACTGTACCCAGGAATCGTTGCTGCTTCTGAAGTGCTGGCTCCCATTCCTTTAACCGAATACAGAAAATCTCTTGCCGAAGCATACTTTTCCATATGAATCGAACGCTCACAATGGAAACTAGAATATCCGGATTCCTGAAGCATGATTTCCCATTGAACAGGTGATTGAAACGAAAGTCCATGTCGCTGTGGTTCCATCCCGTTAACACGATAAACTTCATCAAATGCCTCATGCATCTCACGAAATGTATCGGGCCCAAATGTCGTAAATATGAGCAAACCTCCGGGGCGCAGTATTCGCCGCAGGTGACCCAGTGTTTCCTGCGGCGAACTTAGCCATTGAAAACAGGCGTTGGAGACGATGATATCCACGGAGCACTCCGGAGCATTTATTGCCCACATTTCGATATCTGCCTGTAGAAAACGTAAACGATCCTTTGTACAATTCGCAGTACCTGGATGCTCTGCTGTTCGAAACCGCTTAGAAGCCACTTCGATCATCTCCGGTGCAATATCAAGTGCAGTAATATTTGCACTAGGCCATTCATTTACTAGGATTTGAGTCAAAGCCCCTGTTCCACAACCGATTTCGAGAATGCTCGGATCACTTAAGCCCCCTTTGTTTTTCCATTCTGCGAGGGATCTTGCTAGCTGATCAGCCATATAACGTTGAACGTGAGCATGTGCATCATAAGAAGTGGCACTACGATTAAATTGGCGTTGAACAACACGACTTCTTCCAATGGTCATGCCACCATCTCCTCCATTCATCAGCGATGTGTACTTCTTTTCCCAAAAAGGGTGCATGCCCGCAGCCTGTTAATGTAATTAACTCGGCTTGAGGTATTTGAGTGCTACATTCCAATCCAGCACCGTAAGGACATATCCTATCCTCAGTCCCATGAATAAGAAGAACCGGACAATCGATATTGGGCAATTGAGACAAGCATTCCTCGCTTCGTAAAATCTGAAGGCCTGCCAGTAGTGATTGCGTTGTCCAGCTACCTGTATGAGGTAGACGTTCAGCAAGACCCGCCTCCCATTCTTGCTCCGTAAACATAATCTTTCGAAAATTGGCTTCAACTGCGTGTTGATCCTTTAAAATCCCTTTGATCATCTGCCTAACGTATGCATCTGCCAAGCCGCGGTCAAACTCTTCTTTTGAGCGGGTAAAACGAGCCGTTGCACCGAACAGCACAAGGCCATCGGCGTAACCTTTAACCGCTAGTCTGAGCGCCAGTAAACCTCCAAGCGACCAACCTGATATTAGAAGCGGACCTTGGGAAACTCTCTCCCTGCAAGCTATTCCTTCAATGCATAACATATCTCTAACTGATGTTTCAGTTAAATACAGCATTTCCTCTGGAGAATCCGCAGCACTATAATCTACAGAAATATGTCGAAAATCAGGCAATAACAGGCGAAGACGGTCAAACACCGCATCAGGCATGCTCCATCCCGTTAACCATAATATGGTTCCGTTTGTCTCCCGCTCTATTTGCAGTGAATTATTATCCGAGGCATTCATGAGCTCAGCACTCCTAACTGCAGTCCGATTTTGCAGATTTGTGCACTGGCATCATTCAGTTCCTTAGGAGTATGGTCGGCTGATAAGGAGAAGCGGATTCGCGCTGTGCCATCAGGAACGGTAGGCGGTCGGATGGCGATTCCAGCAATACCGCCTGCTTCAAGTGCCTCACTGAAACGAAGAGCCCTTTCATTCTCACCGACAATTATCGGCACAATAGGGGAGTCCCCAGTCCCAACGTTAAATCCGGCATCACTAAGCGAAGAACGAAATAATTGACTTGCCGAGTTGAGGCGTTCGCGGCGCCAATGATCCGCTTTTACCAAAGTTAACGCTGTTGATATACCAGCTACGAGAGAAGGCGGCAATGCCGTTGAATAGATAAGTGGTCTTGCTTGGTTAACGAGAAAGCGGATTAATGTTCGGCTGCCGCAGATATAAGCTCCATATAAACCGAATGATTTGCTAAACGTCCCCATATGCACATCCACATCATGATGCAGACCAAGCTTAAAGCAAAGTCCTTCCCCCCGTTTCCCGTAGATGCCCCCGCTGTGCGCCTCATCCACCATCAGCATTGCCCCGTATTCTTGTTTTAGCGCAACGAGCTCTTTCAAGTGTGCTTGATCACCATCCATTGAAAAGACGGCATCCGTGACAATCAACTTACGTCGTTTATCCCGATGTTTGTTCAATAATAGCTTTAGATGTTCCATGTCATTATGTCGATACCGGGCATGCTCCGCGCGGCTCAGGACAATACCGTCCACGATGCTGGCATGGTTTAATTGATCACTAAAAACGACATCACCCCGGCCCACGAGTGCACGAATGACACCAGAATTAGCCATATAACCATTTGCAAAAACAAGCGCAGCTTCACTATGCTGCCAAGTGGCCAGCGCTTCTTCCAGACGGCCATAAAGCGGTCGATTCCCAGTCACAAGGCGAGATGCGCCCGAGCCTCCTCCTTCGGTAAGAAGCGTCTCGCGAATTGTATCGATGATAGCGGGATGTCGAGCAAGTCCCAGGTAGTCATTGGAGGCCAGGTTGAGGAGCACCCGGTCTCCTCTCCACGTATAACCAGGGCTATCTGGAACCGCGGCACTATCACGTAAGTAACGTTCATTGGAGGCATCAGCCAATAACGCAAGTTCTTTTTCCATCCAATTCATAGTCCGTACCGCCTTAAAGTGCATTTAACTCAATTTCAAAACCCAAATCTTCAATCATTTGATGATCATTCGATATTTCCTGACCTGCTGTCGTTAAATAATCACCTACAAAGAGTGAATTTGCAGCATACAGTGACAAAGGTTGCAATGTACGGAGGTTGATCTCGCGTCCACCCGCAACACGAATCTCTTTAGACGGACATATGAGCCGAAATAGTGCCAGTACCTTGAGCGCCTTCATAGCCGGAGTGCGTCCAGCTCCTTCCAGAGGGGTCCCCGGTATCGCATTGAGAAAATTAATTGGAATTGAATCTGCATCAAGCTTACGGAGTGCCAAAGCCATCTCGACAATTTCCTGATTACTTTCACCCATACCGATAATGACACCGGAACAGGGGGACATGCCGTATGCTTTTACCTTTTCCACGGTTTCAATTCGCTGGTCATAGGTATGCGTCGTGGTTATCGATGGATAATTGGCCTTGCTTGTGTTCAAGTTGTGATTGTATCGGTGCACACCTGCCTCAGCCAAACGTTCTGCTTGACCGTCCTTCAAGATTCCTAGACACGCACAGATTTTAAGTGGCATCGTTTCACGGATTTCTTTTACCGCTTCTACCACTTGATCCAGCTCCTTATTCGTGGGACCTTTGCCTGAAGCTACAATGCAATAGGTTCCTGCTTTACGCGCCATAGCTTCATGTGCTCCTGCAAGCAACGTTTCTTTGTCGAGCAAGCTGTATTTTTGGATGGGCGCGGTGGATACGATAGATTGTGAGCAATAACCACAGTCTTCGGGACAAAAGCCGCTTTTGGCGTTGATGATCATATTCAGCTTCACTTTTTTGCCGTAAAAATATTGCCTCACTTGGAAAGCCGCGTGCATTAGCGGCAGTACCTCATCGTCGTTTGCTTCAAGTACGGCAAGTCCCTCTTCAATCGATAAACATTCGCCATTCAACGATCGTTTCGCAAGCGACGACCATTCTAAATTAGTTACCGTTGTTTTCAACTTCATTCCCCCTCCATGGATTGAACTGTTAATGCCTGTCTGATTGGTGTTAACTGGATCTTCTCTCGAATGACCTGGATCAACATTTCCGTATTCATTTCGTCCATCAAGCGGGGAAAACGTCCAAGAAAGGGTATCCCGCAATAACGTTCAATCAGCTCCGCGTTTGTTGTGATGCTGGAGTCGTTATTAATCTCGTCAGATTCACCATCGTTCAGAATAAAACCTACGACCTTAATCCCATGCTGCTGCAGGTATGACACTGTAAGAAGTGTATGATTAATCGTACCTAGACCTGTCCGCGCAACGATCAGGGCCGGTGTTCGAAGCTCCGAGATCAAATCTACTACAAGAGAGTCTTCGGTCAGTGGAACAGCGACGCCGCCTGCCCCTTCAATGAGTACCGACTCGTATCGATTTGCCAGTGGCTGACCCGCACTGATTATTTCCTGTAGCGTAATTTCCACCCCATCCTGCTTGGCAGCTATCATCGGGGTCAGTGGAGCTTGGAACGTAAATGGCGCCACATGCTCGGCACGCTCATCAATTCCGGTGTATTGCAACAGGCGTTCTGCATCGGTTTCTCCACTGCCAAGAAGTGCACCCGATTGTACAGGCTTCCAGACGCCTATATTCCGTTTTTCAGCACGAAGCGCAGCAACAAGAGCCCCTGTAACAATTGTTTTCCCAACCCCTGTGTCCGTACCTGTTACGAATAATCCGCGAAAACCATTCATGATTCCAAACCACCTTCGGTGACGTCAAAAATGGATTGCATCAAGATATCAATCATGGCTTCAAGCTCAGCCTCTGTGCTAGCAAGAGGAGGAATGAACACAACAACATTGCCAAGGGGTCTCGTAAGCATGCCAAGCTCTCTGGCCCGCTCCGTTACCCGAACGCCGATTCGTTCAGCCCAATCGTACGGTTCCCGAGTTGCTTTATCCCGTACAAGCTCAATTCCTAACATCAATCCCTTCTGCCTGATATCCCCGACGTGTGGAGAATCTTTAAGTACTGAGAGCTTCTGCTCAACAAAAGCCGCCTTTGCTCTTACGCCTTCCACCAGGTTGCGCTCTTCAAATAGTTTCAAGTTAGCCAAAGCAACAGCGCAGCCGAGCGGATTACCTGTGAAGGAATGACCGTGGAAAAATGTTTTTTGCTCCTCATAATCGGCATAAAATGCGCTGTACACCTCATCTGTTGCCAGTGTCGCTGCCACAGGTAAGTAGCCGCCTGTAAGGCCTTTGCCTATCACCATCAAATCAGGTGACACTTCTTCGAGGTCACAAGCAAACATAGCACCTGTTCTACCGAAGCCTGTCGCCACCTCATCGGCTATGAACAGTACATCATATGTACGGCAAAGTGCTGCCATCTCGCGCAGACAGCCGTCTGGCATAATGAGGATGCCGCTAGCTCCTTGCACAATCGGCTCCACGATAATAGCCGCGATTTCATCTGCACTAGTTTCAAGTACATTACGTAATGCGGTTAACGTAGCTTCCATGGCTTCCCGCTCGCCATCCTCATGTCGATAAACGTAAGGATACGGAATGACATGAGTAGGAAACAGCATCGGACGGAACACATCATGGTACAACGGAATTGCACCGACACTTACCGCACCAATCGTATCTCCGTGATAGGCTTGATTCATCGTGATAAACTTCGTTTTACCGGTTTCTCCTCGGTTCTTCCAGTATTGAAACGCCATCTTCACTGCGATCTCGACACCGGTTGCTCCCGAATCAGAATAAAATACTTTATTTAATCCCTCTGGGGAAATCTCTACCAGTTTCTCAGCAAGTTCAATTGCTGGCACATTAGCCATTCCGAGTAACGTAGAATGTGCAACACGTTCCAACTGATCCGTTATGGCTTGGTTCAGCTCAGGTATGTTATGTCCGTGAACATTAAGCCAAACCGAGGCGAAGCCATCATAATAAGCACGTCCCTGGACGTCATAGAGCATGACGCCTTCGCCCCGTTCAATGATGAGAGGATCGGAGTTATTGTAATCTTTCATCTGCGTAAAAGGGTTCCATAAATGGGCCTTATTTATAGCCGCAAGCCGTTCATAATGTGTCACAAGATATCACCTTCCGTTAGATTATTTCAATTGTTAACCAAAATATTTTTTTGAGGTTAACAATTGAATGTTGACATCTTATCAGACAAAAACTTTCCTGTAAAGAGAATCATTTCAGAGTTAGAATCCTCACCCTCCACTCTGTCTCCGCGGATTGAACCCGAGATTTCGCCTCGTAGAGGGTTTTGCCTAATAAAAAAAACACGCCTGATTCGGCGTGTTGGGTCTAAAGTATATGCAAAAACAAAAAAAACGGCATCTCTGCCGTTTGTGTTTAAGCTATTGTTAGAGATAACGGGAATAATCGCTAACTGCGACCTGTTTTCTCTGAATTAAACCTTAACCTCATTACATCTTTCCAGTAAAAGTTGAATTTGGCGCTCCAGCCATGTTCCTAATAACGGATGTGGAAGCAGCGTCTCACCACTATATGCGTAATCCAGTTCCTTCAATCGGCCCGGGATCACCTTCATGGTGAAATAACCGGCACTCAAAAACAGCGGCGCCACAATAACCCGGCTCCCCCGCTCTTCACTCCAGTATTTCGCCTTATCGTACACACTATCCGGATTAAGCAGCGCATAATCGGTATGAGCAACACCGCTGACTTCCTGCACCCGCTGCGCGAGTGAAGAAATACCCGCTTCCCAGCGCTGACGGAATCCATCGTGAATACTCCCATGTCCAACTAGCAGAATCGTCTCCTGTTCTGGTTGCTGCGACAGGGCCTTTACCTTGTCCCAGACCATGACCGCAATATCCGGGTCGTTATCCACAGGATAACCGAAATGAATTTGTGCTTTCACCTCGAAGGGTTCCAGATCAGTCTCACGCTCCGGAGCGCCTTTGGCACCGATGGCATACTCAATCTCATCCACATGTGTACTACCGGACGAAACAAACAGAGGCACTACCAGTATGTCGGTTACGTCCTGTGCTTCCAGTCGGTTGATACCGTCCTGGATCAGGCGTCCTTCCACAAGTTCAAGAAACCCGGCTTCAACGGGCAAGGGTTTAGGCAGATTCAACCGGGAGACCGCGTCATCGACGGATTCTACCCAGGTTTTCTCCTGAGAACCGTGACTAATGATGAGTACACCCGGTTTCTTCATCCTTAACGACCCAGGCGTTCCAGCGTCATTTTATAACCGTCATTACCGTAGTTCAGGCAGCGTTTTACACGAGAGATCGTGGCTGTACTTGCACCTGTCTCAGCTTCAATCTGGTTATAGGTATTTCCTTTGCCAAGCATACGTGCTACTTCCAGTCGCTGGGACATGGATTGAATCTCGTTTACCGTGCAGAGGTCATCAAAAAACACATAACACTCTTCAATATCTTTCAGAGTTAGAATAGCCTCAAATAATTGTTCAATGCTTTTATCATTTAGCTTTTTCAGCTGCATTTCATCATCATCCCCTAGCGGTTACTGTGTACCTTCATTGTACCCAGCCTGAGTTGGTATTTCAAGCGTTAACGATTTCACGCACTACAGAATAAAAATACATGTTACCGCTTTCATATAGCATTAATGTCCTCCCTGCGCGTACAATCCCCCTCTATCTCACGATTTATCCCATTTTTCACCGTATATTTCCGATTAATTATGTAGGAATTATCTTGTTTAAAATGTGACAAATTTGTGTCCGATCTATATAATTCCACTGCGAAGCTATCATCCTCTCCTGCGCCCAAATCCGCAAATATCCCGTTTTGCGGGATACTCGCCTACGCCGTCTCTCCGCTAATGACATACAGTATAGCAAAAGGGAGTTCCAACTCAGTCTGTTATGCACGTCCAGTCGCTGAAGGAACGCAATTCCGAAATCCAACATAGAAGGAACGTGATAGTTCATGCCACAGCATTATTATCACCGTCAGCCCGCTCCACGGCAGCGTCCGTCTTCCCATACGCAACGGCAGGCCCATACTTCTGCCTATATGCCGCCACGGGCATTGAATGAGGCACAGGTTCAGCCCATGTATCCTGGTGTAGAACCTTATTATCCTCCCCAATTCCAAGAGGTTGAAGCATCCGGACTTGTACCTTATAGTCCAGGTGGTCCGGGGGGACCTGGTGGAAACTTTTTCGGCGGGGGAGCTCCTGTTGCTTCCCCTGTTCCGGTGGAAACGCCTGCGTCTTCCTCAGGCTTTTCCCTGGCCAATCTCGGGGAATTAAAAGGAATGATCGACCGTTTTGGTGGAATCGACGGCATCGTGAACGGAATCGGCAAAATGCAAAAGGTCGTTGGTGGCTTCCAGCAGATGGCCCCAATGATGAAGCTGGTGATGGGGATTCTGCCTTTTGGAAAAGGAAAAAAAGGTAGCAGTCTTGCGGATAAAGATTATGAAGAGTATTCGCCACCTCGCTCACGCAAACGTCGTAAAAAAACGACCTCTGCTCCGCGCAAACGGAACACGAGTAGTAAAACGGGCCGGAATAAATCCAATACCACCAAACGTCGTCCCAAAAAAAGCAAAAAGCTCTAACACTTTTCCCAGGCGCCCTCTTACATAAGGGGGTGCCTTAATCCACTTCCATCTTCTTTCTCTTCAATCCACTCAATCGTTCATATAAGAGAATATTCATTACCAATTTCTTAGGAACCTATGTTCTTATTCCCGTGAATTGAGGTATACTGAGTTTATAGATAAAGGAGGCGGACTATGGAACTATTTAAAGACAAATATACTCCCGCATTAATCGACCGGACAGGAGAATGGTTACACCAATTCTACCCCAAGTTGGACAAGCAGCAATTTCGTGAACTTGTATTTGCCGAAGGCTGGGGAGAACTGGAATTCAAAGCTCGTATCCGCCGCATTACGTCGGCATTGACCGAAGTTCTGCCTGACAACTATGAAGAGGCATTACACGTGATTGAGCAGGCAGCACCACAGATGCGAGGGGTCGAGTATCTGTTCGTTCCCGATTTTATTGAAGTCAACGGACTTGCGCCGGAAAACTACGAACTATCCATGAAGTACTTGACCCTCTTCACACCTTATTCCAGTTCCGAGTTCGCGGTACGCCCGTTTATTGAACGCTACCCGATCGAAACGATGAAACGCATGATGGAATGGACGGCAAGTCCCAATGAACATATACGCAGGCTTGCCAGTGAAGGCAGCCGTCCACGTCTTCCATGGGGTTCCAAACTTCGGGGATTCATCACCGATCCAACACCAGTACTTCCCATTCTGCATGAATTGAAGCAGGACGAGTCCCTGTATGTCCGGAAAAGTGTAGCCAATCACCTGAACGACATCTCGAAAGACCATCCAGAACTGGTCCTGGATTTGGCCTCAAGCTGGTACGGACAACATGATCATACGGACTGGATCGTTCGTCATGCAAGCCGCTCATTGCTGAAAAAGGGGCATCCGAAGGCGCTGAGTCTCTTTGGTTATGTCGAGCAGGATGCGACACATATCGAGCATCTTCAGCTTGCAAGAGATACCGTTGCCATCGGGGAAGATCTTCATTTTTCCTTTAATGTCGTTAATGAAAGTGGTCAGTCACAGATGCTTCGAATCGAATATGAGATCGGATATATGAAAGCAAATGGCAAGCAGGCACCCAAGCGGTTCAAGTGCTCTGACAAAACTTTCCCTACCGGGAGAACCAAGGTTGCAACGAAGCAATCGTTCAAAGTCATTACGACGAGAAAGCATCATGCCGGTTTGCATACGCTAACGATTGTCGTTAATGGACAACCTACCGCTACAGCCACATTTGTATTGGAGCAAACAGAGTAACCTAATTCGAATGGAGCCATCCAACTTATTATGAAAACGTAGCAGGGTTCATTTCACGATAAGAATCTCATGTTAAAATTCAGCTCATGGAATCCATTCCTTGAGAAATTCCCCAAGGCATCTTCAGTACTCTTCAGTACTGAAGATGCCTTTTACTTTTTCCACCCTGTTCGTAACAGCCAAATTCCCCTAAGCCAAGTTATGCACATGATGCTTCTTCATTTATTTTATCCACATGTGGACATCTATTCCGAAAATGAATCTATATGTACTCCTATTTGCCCTCTTATACACATCATACACAGGCTAAAGAAGCGATCTGTGCAGATCGCTAACTCTTCACTTGCTATAGTTTCTATTCTTCCTTACTTAAACCAGCCCCGCTTCACAAACCAGGCCACCATGCTTCCGCCCAGAACAAACATCAACAGCAGCACCGCTCCATACCCAAACTTCCATTGCAGCTCAGGCATATAAGCAAAGTTCATGCCATAGATCCCCGCGATCAGCGTCAGTGGCATAAAGACTGTTGTAATCACGGTGAGGGTCTTCATAATCTGGTTCATACGGTTGGAATTCAGCGAAATGTAACTGTCGCGCAGGTCTGCCGTCATTTCCCGATCAGCTTCAATCATGTCTGTCAGCTTCAACAAATGGTCATAGATATCGGTAAAATATACGGTATGCTCCCCTGTTCGCTGCACATGCTGAGAATTGACTACCCGATAGAGCAGATCCCGCATGGGTACTACCGTCCGTCTAAGCTTCAGCAATCGACTGCGCAAGTCGAACACTTGATTCATCAGGTCTTCCACCGACTCCCTGCCGCCCCGGTTCTCCAGTTCAGCCAGCTCATCCTCAATGGTAAACAGAGACGGGAAATAATGATCGACCAGCTTGTCCATCACTGTATATGCCGCTGCCACCGGGCCCCGGGCCCAGATGGTTCGTTCGTGCGCATGATGCAGCAACCTCTCCCAAGCTTCATCGACTTCCTCCAGTGCCCCGTGATGAAAGGATACCAGGAAGTTCGCACCCAGAAACAGGTCCACCTCTTCCGCTTCCAATGTGTTCGGATTCAGTGCATGCAGCACGAGAAACTGTAAATTGTCATAATAATCGAGCTTGGGTCGCTGCAATACATGCATACAATCCTCAATAGCTAATGGATGAAAATGAAAATATGTATCCAGCAACTGGCTTTCCTCTTCGGAAGGCTGATTGAAATCTGCCCATACCCAGGCGTAATCCTGCAGATCCAGCTGTGTAAGCGGTACATTTACAGATACCTGATGATCCCGTGAGATGGCGAGTGTACGAATCATAAATTAGACCACGTCCTTGTCTTGTATCCTTTACGTTATTGTACAACTTTAACCATTGAACCGTCTCCTGCAACAGCCCATTATACACACGTTATCCTGCAAACGCGACAACAAAAAAAGCCAACCCTGTTGGCTTCTCTCATTTCCCTATCCACAGTCTCCTGTATCCACAGGAATATCTTCTTTTGGTTTATCATTCCACGGATGGCTATCCACATATCCAGCCTGTCCACACGTTCATGCACAGGCGTCTCTTCTTTTTGGTTGTATAATTGTCCACATATCCCGATATTCACAATGTTATGAACAGTTTGTCTGAAACCCAGATTTAGTCCAGGAACACTTTTTCGAATTAGAAAATGATCCAGTACAACAATCCTGCCAGCGCCCCGGTAATCGGAATCGTAATGAACCACGTAATAATGATACGTCCAGCTAGTCCCCATTTAACGGCTGAGAAACGTTTCGCGGAACCAACACCCAGAATGGCAGATGTGATAGCGTGAGTTGTACTCACCGGCAGGTGGAGCAACGTTGCCGAGAAAATAACAGATGCGGCTGATAGATCAGCTGCAAACCCGTTAATCGGTTCAATTTTGAAAATTTTGGTTCCCATCGTTTTGATGATTTTCCAACCACCGATGGAAGTACCGAGAGCCATCGCTGTTGCCGCAGAGATTTTAACCCACAACGGAACATCCAGATGATCCTGTACGCCTGCTGCGACCAGTGCAAAAGTAATGATACCCATTGCCTTCTGCGCATCATTGGTACCGTGCGTAAACGCCTGAAGCGCTGCTGTGAAAATCTGTACCGTACGGAAACCTTTGTTCACGTTATGCGGACTGCGTTTGGCAAAAATATATTTGAGAATGGTCATGACCACATAACCGATGGCAAATGCGATCAGAGGTGATAATAACAATCCTCCGACGATGTCAATAAATCCACTCCATTTGACTTTATCAGCCCCTGCGCCAACAAGTACAGCACCAGCAAGAGCACCAATCAGTGCATGCGAGGATGAAGAAGGAATTCCGAACCACCATGTAACGAGATTCCAGATAATCGCGGCGATCAAGGTGACTATGACGACCTCAATCCCGTTATCCAGCTTGGTGGGGTCTGTTACACTCCCCCCGATCGTCTTCGCTACTCCAGTAAACATCATGGCACCGACAAAGTTCATCACGGCAGCCATAAGGATTGCCCGGCGAGGAGTCAGTGCTCGTGTCGAGACCGAAGTTGCAATGGCATTCGCCGTATCGTGGAATCCGTTGATGAAGTCAAACGCCAGTGCAAGGAAGACGACTATACCCAATACCCAAATCGTTGTTTCCATTATTCTCTGGCTCCTTAAGAATTACGCATGATGATGGATTCGAGCACATTCGCTACGTGTTCACATGCATCCGTTGTCGTCTCAAGACGTTCGTAAATTTCCTTGCGTTTGATCAGTTCAATCGGATCAGGCACAGTAGCAAAAAGATTCTTGATACAGTTGCGCAGCACTTCGTCGCCCTGGTTTTCCAGATCGTTCAGACGAATCGTGTACTCGCGGATCGCCAGCAATTTTTTCTGAGACAGCAAATGAATGGCCTTCTGAATTTCGTAAGCTGATTGGCGCAAAATTTCAGCGAATTGAACGATATATTCGTCCGGGTCAGTCAGTTGGTACATATAGAAACGGGAAGCTGTTGCTTCGAGTCCGTCCAATACGTCATCAAGTGTCGTTGTCAGTTCCATAATATCATCGCGTTCGATCGGCGTGATAAATGTCTTGTTGAGCTCTGTAATGATGGTATGAACATAATCATCACACTGGGACTCGTACTTCTTCATTTCATTGGCAAAAAGAGTCACATCCTGAAGGTTGGAAACATGTTGGGAGAAATAATCAGCCGCTTGCACGACCGTATCTGCCATGTTCTCTAGTGTCTCAAAAAATATATCCTTCTTCTTCTTAAGCTTCATAGCTCTATCCCCTTTACGAGAAATTGCCGATAACCGATGAAACATGAAATGACAACCTTTGATATCTTATCATAAATGTTTCACGGTTTGTACATAAGGCATGATCCTTTTTTATATTCTTATCACATAAATCTGAAATGAATCTTAATTATTTGGAATGGCTGGAAAAATGATGTTGAAATTTTACACTGCGTTTACATTTCTCTTCAAATTGGATTAATTTTCAATTTCGATATGCCCCGCAAAGTCAGGCTGATTTGGAACGATACTGATAAAAGTCTTGCCAGGAACAAGCGCAACTTCGGACCCATTTTGCACAAATCGAATAATATCACCCGTTTTTTTGATCCACTGGCCTCGAACCATCTTGCCTTTTTGAAACAGCATGGCTTCACCGCCCTGTTCCAAATTAACGGAAAGTCTGCCCACATTGTCGAGCACCTTGTGATCCGCACCCGCTACAATAATAT
Organism: Paenibacillus sp. LK1; assembly: GCF_002750415.1. NCBI lineage: Bacteria > Bacillati > Bacillota > Bacilli > Caryophanales > Paenibacillaceae > Paenibacillus > Paenibacillus sp. LK1. The sequence continues at coordinate 45,212 of NZ_PEII01000017.1, read as the reverse complement.
TGGCCGCTCCAATGGGATTGCCATTATCCAGATCCTGATCTGCCTTTCCGTTCACCAATCTCATATATCGTCCGCTAACTTCATCATAATCATACGTGACCCGGTAACTCTCCAATAAATAATGAATATCGAACTGCTTGGCCAACTCTCCGGCGGACGTGGCACCTTCTTCGTTATACATATATACAGGGGACTTAAAGTCATGACTATAGCCTTTGGTGTCCGCACCTTCTCTCAGCTTGTCCGCCGACGTGTACAGATTGTGCGGTGCTTTACGATCCGAGGAACGCCAGAAATAAGGGCCGCTATTCGATATCTCATCCATATGCTGTTTCTGCTGCTTTTGTAAAATGGAATAGGCATCCGGGCTGCCACCCGCATGTACCAATACCCCATCGTAACTCTCACCAAGCTCGATCAGATACGGACGGATACTGCGCACGGGCCCAACCGTATCTGCCCCGCCTTCACTTTGGAAGATGGCAATAAAACGAGTAATACCGCCCTCAGCGAGCACTTCGATAATAATATCTGCTGCACTCAGACCGGATTGAGGCCGCGCTGCAGGAGCATTGTTAATCATAACAGCCAGTGGGCGACGCGTAATTGCTTCATCAACAGGCAGACCCGTCAGCGGTGCTGTGTAGAGCGACGTGGCAGGTTCTTCCGTCTCTTGTTCTTCCTGTATGGGTGTAGGAACGGACTCCGGCTTCGGAATCTGGACCATCTCCTTATTCTGGCAAGCGACCAGACTCAGGGCCAGAATAAGCAGCGACGCCGCTGACGTCGTTTTGTTCCATTTCAATTGCTTCAATATATGTACCTCCTGAACGATATGGCTGAAATCTAGGCTGTAGTTGCTCTTATGTAAGTGACCATTTCACGTATTTCTTTCCATTTAATCACACACAGCACCATTTGTCTTCGATAAGGAGAGCATTTTCTACCCTTCATTTCACGTTTGAAACTTGAGGCAGACTGAAAAATATGTCCTAAATGTGAACTTCTCAAACCTTACTTAAAATTTGAACTAGATTGTGATTTTAATCACAAACAGAATGACTTTTGAACTATACAATAAAGACATCAAAGGTGATCACTTAGAAAAACAAAAAAAACAACACACACTAAATTCCATGAAGGAGTGGTTTATATGTTCAGCTTCAACCAATGGCTTAGAGAAAACAAAGTGGCAATGTGGATTTTGACAGTACTTCGGGTGTATATCGGTTACGACTGGATGACACACGGCTGGGGCAAATTAACAGGTGGATTCCAAGCTGGCGGATTCCTTGCAGGCGCTGTAGGAAAAGCAACGGGTGAAAACCCAACCGTTCAAGCTTGGTGGGGAACATTCCTTGAGAACTTCGCGGTACCAAATGCAGGACTGTTCGACTTCATCATCCCGCTGGGTGAATTCCTTGTAGGTCTGGGTCTCATTCTTGGATGCTTTACAACACTTGCAGCACTGATGGCGATGGTCATGAACTTCGCGTTCCTCTTCTCGGGAACAGTAAGCACGAATGCTCAATTAGTTCTGATGGAAATCTTCCTTGTAGTCGCTGGTGCGAACGCTGGTAAAATCGGTTTGGATCATTGGGTAATGCCTTACCTTCGCGGATTGTTCACTCGCAACAAAGGAAGTCAGCCTAAAGACACACCAACGATAAACCATACGCACAAAACAGCCTAAATCGTAAATAGACATTTCCGGTCCTGCTCCCCTCCCCCTGGAGAGCAGGACTTTTTTGTTTTTTTATATATGCTTGTAGGTCATCTGACTTGCCCATCGACAGAAACACGTATTATGATGAACATATCGATCGACTACAATTAAAGGAGTACATGACATGCCAACCCAGCGCCGTCTTGAGACCGATGCCGACTTCCAGGAAGCTATGGAAATGAAGCATAAAGTCCGTGTTTTCAAAGATAATCACCAGATTGATTCCGGTGGCGTCATTATCCGTTTTGACAGTAATACCGTTGTGGTTCAGTCCAGTGTAAGTGAACTGGCATATCACTCGCGTACAGCATGTGAGCTTTTCGAGATTCGCAAGTGATTATACTAATTTGCAGAATGCTCAAGTTATAGAAAAAGGTTCCTGAGGCCCATTACGCTGGCCGCAGAAACCTTTTTTGGTTCAGCTCATTCATAACCTAAGTCTGGCTGGTCGATGAACTAGGTATTATTTGCAAAGTAAAACTCAAAGACTTGTTCACATACTCTTGTCTGTTCCAAGTTATACGCCGTCACCAAACTGCCAGCAGTTTAAACTGAGCGTACCGTAAGGATACGACTGGAATAGACGTTTTGCAGATCGTGACATATCAGCCGTACCCATGGCATAAAACAAAGGCGCAATGTGCTCCGTTCCATAAGATGGAACTGCCGTGCGGGCATGAGGTGCTTTTTTGTCATATTGAAACAGCTCTCTCGTATTCCACTGCTCCAGCCGTTCGCCAATCCAGTTATCGAACTCCACTGCCCAGTCTTGCGGTTCATCATTACTGCCAAGCATGCGCAAGTTATGAACCGTTCCGCCGCTGCCAATGATCAGCACATTATCATGACGCAGCTGCTCCAGCATCCGCCCAATATCATACTGTTCCTGCGGGGAACGCAGCGAATCGACAGATACCGCAATAACAGGAATATTGGCCTCTGGATACATGTGTAACAGCGGTACCCATACCCCGTGATCCAATCCCCGACCTCGAACCGGTTGATGTGGAAGATTACTACGGGTGAACAGAGCGCAGATCTCATTCGCAAGGTCTGGCTGACCAGGCGCAGGGTAATTCATTGTATACATATTAGAGGGAAATCCGTAAAAATCATGCAAGGTCTGATGTGTATCATCCATTGTCACGGACGGTTCGGGACGATCCCAATGCGCCGTAAATACAACAATGGCTTTCGGAGCCGGCAGCCTGTCTCCAAGCTGGTTCAAAAATTGAGTGTAGTCATTGCTCTCCACCGCCAGAGCGGGAGAACCATGCGCAATGAATAGTGCGGGTAATGTCATTGCTGCCAACCTCCAGACACGGATAGGATGCTTACCCTTCTATTTTACTCCGAAGAAGGCGCTTTTCCAAGCTAACATCCCAATCAGATGCAATCTGGACGCGCATGTTGCCTTGTGGACCAATCCATGTTGGATATTGAATGTTCCAGCCTAACGATAAAGAATGATACTTAACCTCTCTTAGATCATCCAGTGCTGCCAATCCTGTTCAATCTTCTGACGTTCTCCCAGCCATTCTCTCGTACGCGTAATTAGCTGTTCACGCTCTTTACCGGAAGAGAAGGTATGATCGCCCTGGAAAATAATCTCCTTGTCGCAGCGGCCTTCCTGACGCATCCAGAATACCTTTTGATATAGGAATGCGTAATCGACAGGAATGATCTCATCCGACGTGCCGTGCACCACCAGAACATCCCCATTAAATTTAACGGCTTCCTGGAATGGCTGATGTTCAGCCAGTGATTCAAAAAATGCTGGTGTAAACTTGTAGCCGAGATAATCAGCAGACCCCAGTTTCACCCCTTCATCGTATACATCACGTCCCGTAATTTTCACAATATCATTGAACGGATATCCCACGGATGACCACATAACAAGATTCTTGACACGTTTGTCACGGACAGCAGTCAGCAGAGCAACAGCTCCACCCAGACTATGACCGATCAGCGTTACACGGGTTGGATCTACATCACTGCAGTTTACCGCATAGTCCAGCACAGAACGTGTTTGGGTAATCATGGATTCAAGTCCTTCAGCTCCGTACTCACCACTGCTCTCCCCGCAGCCGATGTAATCGAAGCGCAGTACCAAATACCCATCTTCGGCCAGCTCACGTGCGGTCTTCACAAACAGACGATCTACACCGATCCGACTTCCTACGAATCCATGGCAGATGACAGCAAGAGGCACGCGCTGTTGGTGATTTCCCTCCTTGATGTCTTTGACGACCGGATAATGAATCGTGGCTGTTAATTCTTCCTGCCCATGACGAATACTGATCTGACGCTCCATGCCCATTTCCCCTTTCCATTCTTCCCTGCTCATGTTCATTTTGTTAATTATATATAAATCCGATAAGTTTAATGTGTATTAAGATGATATTAGTATATTATCATCCTGTGAACCTCAAGTCAACGTGAATGAACGTCCATTTCCAGACGTACCTGGTCTACATTTTATCGACAATTTCGCAAAAAAAATGAGCCAAGCTGACAACAGCTGACTCGAGTCATTCCTAATAATTGAAGCCACTACTCATAACTGCGACGGAACATCTCATGGGTCTCCACTCGACCCTGCCATTCATGTTCATGAGCCGAATTCGAATTCCCCCAGAAGCTCCCTGATTGAAAGGTTCCTTGTGAATACTCTTCCGCATACTCAGCATCCTCCAACGTCTCATCCATTGGCACAACCTCATCCGTTACTCCACGGGAGTTGCTGTTCAGCAGCAGCTTCCTTGTTAATTGTTCCGTTTGTTGATCCATTCCTGCCACACTCCTATCCCTGGTTTCTGTTGGAAATGCTACTATTGTGGTGGAATCGGCTGTACTTTATTCATTCTTCACACAATCGTTAGAACTGGACGATCCCTTACGCATATTAACAGCGAACCACGGAGAACCTAAGCCATATATCATAGCCAACATTTACCTCCGATTCCTTCTGGCGAAAGGGTTGAATTCATGGAACACATCTTGGAATGGATTCGTAGTCACGGAAAACTGGTGCTGTTATGCACCTGTGTCATTCTGGCCTGCGCAGGGCTATGGTCGAATCGCAAACAGTTGTTTTATAAGGAATGACTTTGCGAAACGAGAGCCCTTCCCGTATACTAAAATACCGTCAGGGTCTCCAGATTCATCGGGGATCAGAACGTGTGTAGACAGGGGGAGCAATCATTGGGGATTTCCTATAAGAAGTTGAAAGAAATACAGAATCGGCAAATGACCGAAATGAGTAAGATGACACCGGAACATGTAAAACTGTTCGATCAGATCAGCACCATTGCGCGTCAATCACCTGCAGATGAGAGAACACAGGAAGAGTGGATTCTGTCGGCTGGAAGAGCCATCGTACAAGCTCAGCGTGACGGTAATCCAGCTCGAGAATTATATGGACCTGATCTGGAACAACATATCTATTCACAACTAGGAGTAGCAGACAATAATCCGGCTGCAACTGCTGGTGAATCAAATATGGACTCATCCAGAGCTTCAAGTACGGCCGTACGGGGCGGAAGCAAATCCAATAAAACCAGTACGTCAGCCAAGAAGACAGAAGCAGTTGAAGCCCAACCTGTGGAGACTCCGGATCAAGTGAAACGGACGCCCAAATGGTACTTCATGATCTCCTGGGCAGCTTTGTCTTTTGTCATGCTGATTCAAGGTGCGGTTGGGCTATTTATTGGCTGGACCGGTGGAGATACGGAACCATTTAGCCATATCAGCCTGTTCTCCTTGATCGTTGCCGCGGTTGGGGGTATTGCACTGGTTGAAATGCTTCGTCGCCTTGCTGAGCGTCCAGATGATCAGGGAGCAGACAAGACTGCCAGGCCACAGGTCAATCTTCGCGGAATCGTCATCTATATCGTTATCGTTGTGCTTGTCTTATTTGTAGGATATCCGCTGCGTGACAGCCTTCCTGTATTTACGTTGGCTCCGTGGATTAGTCTCGTAATCGGGATTGTAGGATTAGCTACGTTGAGACCACTCTTCGGACAAAAGAAAGCGTAAGGATGCTGGTGCCCTTTGTGGGGCACCAGCATTGGGTATATCGTACAGTTATGTAATGTGCGAAGATGAATTACGAGTGAAGTACGACAATTCGGTGATGAGATAGAATATCGAATGTCAAAAAAGGGGCCTTAATGGCCCCTAGCTAGCTGTTGAGAAGTTCTCGACAGCTATTTTTTATTTACAGACGTATAGGAAACCTCATAATGCTTTTTATCTAGCATAAGTAAAGGTAATCACTTACCACAACTCATAAGTAACCTTATATTACGGCCAGTAGCTCGTTTGAAACTGAATCCATACCCGAAAGGATGACCTTGTCATACTTCATATAGATGATCCAGAGCCCATAGAGTCTTTCTCCATTTTGAGCTGAATGCGATGCTTGATCTCCTTGCCCGGGGTCTCTCCGAATTCTCGCTTATACATCCGGATAAAGTAGTTCACTTCCATACCAACCGTCTCCGCGGCCTCTCTTACACTTGCTCGTGGGTGCTTGTCCAGCCATTCCGACGCCTTCTGCAAACGTAATCGCTGCATATACTGATGTCCCGTTATTCCATGCCTCTGGTGAAATAATCGGTTCAGGTGCTGCACCGAATAACCAACGGCTTCAGCTATATACTTCAACAGCAGATCATCCTGGTAGTGTGTATGCATCAGCGACACTGCTCGTGTGAATGCTTCATTTGCCGATTCCGACTCACGCTCAGAACGTGTTAACGACCTACTTCTTGCTTCTCGCTCTTCTGTCGCATCATGAAGCGGGAAGATGGACTGTGAAATATCCAGAATAAGCTGATAGATGATTGTTGAACTGTTCCACATTTCACTCATCCCATCACCCAGCGAGTGCCAGATGTCCGTCACTCGTGACCAGAACTGTTCAAATTCGGACAAGCGCCGTGGCCCCATGGGCAACAATCCCGCCGACCGAAGCACCGCCCCCGCCGCCTCTCCACCAATGCCAATATATCCAAGCTCCCCGTGTGTTTTGGAATGCGGAATATACTCATGGGCCACCCCCGGTTCGATCACGAACAGTTCACCTGCCGATACTGTCCACGCTCCTTCACCTGGAACCTTAAATTCCCCCTTGCCGCTGCGTAACAAAAAAAGCTGATACACCGGAAATCCATCCGGTCTAAAATGAACTTTCTCTTCTTGTGTTCCCACACAATACAGATACAGAGGTAACCGGGAATCCGGCAAGCCGGTCAAGCGAAATGCAAGCATCCCATCATTCCTTTCGGATCATGCTCTTCTTTCTCCTATTATCCATCGGTTTGCCTTGTTACAGCAACAGCCAAAGGAACCTTTTTAGTGACAGGATTTTTAAGTGGATTATATTTGATTCATACAATCTACTGGGGTAACAGAACAACTTTTAAGATCAAGAAAAACTCCCCTTCTCATATGGAAAGGGAGCCGGATTGTTAACATAACTCTGATTGATATGATTGTTTCTTTCTTTAAGAGACCGTTCCGGTTACGGATCGTTCTTCCGATCGCTGTTGTCTCCAAATTTTTTTTGATTCAACCTTTAAAAGGTTTAAATTCGGAGACAAAGGCGAGCGCTGCCGCTTCTTCAGAATCGATTCCGTCCCCTCCACTACTTCTGGAGCTCATCAAGACGAACTACTTAACTTATTAAACGTTAAACTTTCTTTATTATTATAAAGATGGTGTATCTCCAGCTGGTGCTGGTGTATTGCTGCTTCCTTGGTCTGTACCCGTGGGAGCTGCCGGTATTGGAAATGTAGCTACTTCTGATTTGTTGTTTTTATACTTCGTAATATCACTAGCCACAGAAACTACCAGAACTTTGTAATCTCCCGCTTCAAAAACTGTACCATCCGAATCATTGAAGGAACCTCCAATATTCACTGTTGCTGTTCCTGGGCTACTACCAACACTTACACTCGCTAATGCATTTCCAGCATCACCTGATCCACTCTTAGCTTTAACAATGTAAACATCATAGCTTGCAACTCCAGTTTCATTGCCAGGCTTGGTGAAACTTACACTAATCGAAGTATCGGTTGCCGTTGCCTTCACATCTGCTACCTTCTCTACAAATGTTGGTGACTGTTTTTTAGCATTAATTATGAAAGTAGCTTTAGCTATGCTTGAATCACGTTTGCTGTCGGAGGACTCTGATAAAATGTAAGCCGTGTACGACTTGCCCGATACAATATTTTGACCGTTAATGTCAAGCAGAGCATTTGAAAGTAAAACCGGACTTCCATTTAACTCTACAGATCTACTATTATTAACTAATGCAATATTCTTTGCCATACTTAGATTAAATGTGCTTCCAGTCGGGGCAACCATTAAAACATAACGACTGATCCCTACCTTTGAAGCTGGTTCAGTATATCTCAAGGTCACATCCGTTGCATCGCCAGCAGCTTGCTCTTCATTTTTAACTTCTACATCAGTGATTTTAACTGCTCCAACAGCACTTGTTACAGACAATTTAATATCAGCATAAGCTGTGGACAGCACATTGGAAGAGTTGCTGTTATTGCTTACTGCGAGCACAAATATACGATAGTTTTCATCATTTCGAATATCTGTACCATCTGTTGCTTTTACATCCTTTAAAGTCAAAGTATAATTTCCGCTTCCGCTAGCTTTATTCACAACTTTATAGTTTGGATTCCGATTTGCTTCTGCCAAATCGAACCCACCCAAATTCGCCGATTTGACTGCGAAAACACGGTAATGATAAACATTCGTCTCATTAGACGATCTATTAAATGTCACCTGCAAATCACTACCGTCTCCATTATCTCCGATGTCCGCTGCATTCACGTAGGTCGGAGCGGCCACAGTCGAGTTCTGTACTAGCGTAATTTGTGAAGAATAAGATGACAATGCATTCTGGTTGGAATTGCCGCTATTGCTTACCGACAGGACGAATACACGATAAGAAACACCATTAGAGATTCGAGATCCATTAGTATCTACCGCGTTGCTCGGAAGAGTAAATGACTGATTTCCACCCGTTTTGCTCACCTGATAATAATTGTTCGATGCGTTAGCCGCGCTCAGTGTGAAGCTGCCTGCATTGCCGGAACGGACAACATATACACGATACGCAGAAACATTGGATTCATCTGAAGCTCTGGTAAACGAAACCCGAAGATCGCGTCCATCGCCATAGTCACTCACATCAGCAACCCCAATATTGCTTGCAACGCCAGCATTACTGTTCGTTGTCAGTCTCAACAGTGTCGACGAGGAAGATAGCGCATTGGTATATCCATTCTGCTGGTTGCCTACAGCCATAACATAGATTCGATAATCTTGCAGATTCGTTACGTTATAACCACTTGTGTCCTTCATGGAGGATGGCAGTGTTGTTGTAATGTTGTTGCCTGTTTTGTTCACGTTATAGTACAAGCTGGAAGACAGATTGCTCGCCGTAGTCAGATTAAAGCTGCTGGATACCGAGTTCCGCACTACGAAAATTCGATAATTAGCAACTTTGGATTCATCGGATGAACGGTTGAAGCTCACCTGAATGTCACGCCCGTCTCCATAATCCGAATTATCTCTCACTGATGTGATAACTGGTGCTGTTGCTGTGTTTACGCCCAGCGTAAGTGAAGAGGATACTGTGGACAGTTTATTGTCTGCTGTTGCCGCATTGGAGCTCACGGATACAATATACACGACATAGGATGTGCCGTTTTTGATCAATTCCCCGGATGTATCACGCGTCGAGGAACTGAGCTGGGTTTTAACCGCTGTGCTGTTGCCTTTGTAAATAATGGTTGAATTCGAACTGGACACATTATTTGCCGTAGTCAGATTGAATGAAGAAGCATCTTTCGCCTTAACGACAAAAGCACGGTAATACGTAATATTGGATGTTGTACTCGGCTGTGTGAAGTTAATTTCCAGGTCACGTCCATCGCCATAGTCACTGATATCTGCGATCTTCAGACCTGTGACAGGCTGCACCGTTGTTTTCACATTGTTTAATTTCAAGGACTGGGAAGACCACGCCAGCTGATTTTTGTAGCTGTTGTTGCTGTTCCCCACCGTAAGTACATATAAACGATAGGTTTCACTTGTATTTAACAAATCCCCGTTCACGTCGCGTGTCTGAGCGTTCAGCGTTAATCTTGGATCAGTACCATTTGGAGAAATGGATGTATAATTGCTGGATGGAACGACTGATGCCGCAGACTCAGTAAAGCTGTTCACATCACGTGTTTTTACCAGCATAATCCGATATGCCGACACAGCCTTCTCGGACGTCGGACGTGTGAAGCTTACGGTCAGATCTCGACCATCCCCATTACTCCCGGATACAGAACCATAAATGTTCCATGCTGCATATTTCGTATCATCCACAGGAGGAGTGGACGTTGTTTTGATATCTACCCGCTGATTGCGGGAATTCCAGAATACTTTCTCCCCAAAAGCTTCACTGACAAAACGAATCGGAACCATCGTATTTCCTTTGATGGTATTTGCAGGTACATCTAGCGCTACCGCTTCTCCGTTGATGTAAGCCGTTTTGGAACCCAGCGTCAGCGATACTTCTTGGTCACCCCGGTTCGCCGTGATCGTTTTGGTTTTGTTGGTGTACTGTACAGTGGCATCTAATCCTTCAAAAATGGACCGCAACGGAACCAGTACACGTCCACCTTTCATGACAGGGGCCTGTGCGGACGAAAGCTCCGCATCGTTGATATATATACTAATTCTCGCAGCTGCATCCATAACCGACGTTGGTAGTGCAGACATCAACATAGCCGATACGGCCAGTGCTGACATCACCTTTTTCACTTGACGTCCTCCCGCTTTCTTCATATCCAATATCCCCATTCTCTTCATTGTTTGAGTTAAAATGTGATCTTTTTTTGAATTTCAATTTATTCCTGTAATTTCCTGTGCACATCTAAGACGTATGAACATGAGTAAAAGTTTCCAATCCCACAAAAAATATTTTCGCAGAAATGTCCTTGCACCATCTACCCTCCAAAGGTTAAAAATAACAGAAGAATTTGTCATTATTCCGCAACAACATCCTTCCTAAATTCGTTTAAGGTATAGTGAATAACAACCTATTATTTTTAAAATTACGGGAGGTTCACACAGATGACATCATCGTATTTATCTGGACAACGCAAAGGGGTACGATTCTATATCACAGTCCTTACCATTGCTGCAATTTTTACAGGAACCGCAGCTACATCTGGAGCTGCTACTGCCGCACCTTCAAGCCCGGATACCAAAGTAACCACCAGCAGTTCAACCGCCATATATAAAACATTTCAGTCCATGCTCAAAAAAAAGAACGGCTTACCCGCCGCTGACACCTTTCTGGAATCCAATATCAAAAAAGTAACAAAGCATCACGCTACCCTGATGGTGCTTCAATTGGAGAATGCACGCCTGAAGGCTCTAACCTCCATGACGGACCGCTTGCTCGTTCCTAACATTCAGGACAAGATGCTCAAGGCATACCAAACGAACGACAGCTTCACCAAACTCATGGGGCGTACCCAGGACTCCGATCTGCGTGTACTGTTAAAAGAAGCCCGTGACAGCGGTTATCGCCTCGTCATGCTCGAAGGCTCCCTCTATCCCATTATGAATTATGCGGCACTCGTGAAATATACCTCTGATATTACAGAAGATATCTCAAGCTACATCATGATCATGACGAAGGAAACGAAAAACTTGCCAGCGGATGACGGTGCTCTGGTCATTGGCTATCAGGAAATTCTCCTTCGGGCACTCAGCCAGGAAAGATTCCTGGAGCTGCATCCGAAATCGAATCGTGCCAAGCAGGTGCAAGATCTGTTGAACAGTTATACGCTGTATACCTTTTATGGGCTGAACAATACACCGCTGTTTGATTATGACACGAACAAAATGGTTGCGAACGCCCAAAGAGGATACAACGGCGTCTTACAGCGTCTTGCATCCGTCGATAGTGAATTCCTCACCAAGCTGGGTGCCTTTATGGATGTCGTTAAGGAAGCGAGATATGAGAAAACAGCTGCGGTGGAGAAATGGCTGGAACAGAATGTTCCGACCGGGGCGTATGCCGGCTATTAAATAATTCATGATATTAATCACCTAAAGCACTTAAAGAACACAAAGAAAACCGACATAGGATTCGCTCCCATGTCGGTTTTCTTTGTGTTCTATCGATGAATTGGCTTGACCATATGGTTATACTCATGTCCAGCAATGACAATCACTTCATCCTTGATATAACCTTGGCGTTCGTACAACATCAAGGCCCGCCCATTGTCACGTTCAACAATGAGGGATACCTGGGAGTGTCCCAGTTCCCTACCCTGCTGCTCAAAAGCAGCCATCAATGCCTTGCCGATACCCTGCCCCTGATACGCTTCGCTTACGGATAGAGTATCCAGATAATACTCCCCGGGACGGGTTTCTTTGACCAACGTATATTTCTCATCTGTACTCCGACCAGGCCGATCCAGAATCGGCTGATCCAGACGATCTGCTTCACCGCCATCATATGCCACCAGTATTCCAGCGACCTGTTCGTTCTGCTCCATTACCGTTATATTGCGATAACTGATCCGATTGTCTTCCTGCACGTAAAATTGCTGCAATATCTGCATCGCTTTCTCATGCTCACCTTCACCCGCCAGAGCATAGGCAATATCACCAATCGCCTGATAAAGCAGAGGAATGACTTGTGCCGCATCTTCTATGCGAGCAGGTCTCAACAGAGGCTGCGCCTCACTACGGTCCGACTTCACATTGGATTGATTCATCAGATTAACATGTTGAACAGATTGAGATTTTTGTTCAGCTCGGTATACGCGAGACCTTTACGATTCATACGTTCAATCAGCGGCTGGTAGTCTTCCTTGTACATCAACTCGATGCCCACCAAGGCAGGTCCATTTTCCTTATCATGCTTCTTCGTATATTCAAAACGGGCAATGTCGTCATTGGGTCCCAATACTTCCACAAGGAATTCACGCAAAGCTCCCGCACGCTGTGGGAAATTGACCATGAAATAATATTTCAGACCTTCATAAATCAACGAACGTTCCTTGATTTCCTGCATCCGATCGATATCATTGTTGCCGCCGCTAATCACACAGACAACCGTCTTGCCCGCAATTTGTTCGCGATACTGCTCGAGTGCAGCAACCGCCAGAGAACCGGCAGGCTCCACAACAATCGCATTTTCATTATATAGCTCCAAAATGGTGGTGCAGGCTTTGCCTTCAGGCACCTTCAGGATGTCATCCAACGTGCCGCTACAGATGTCGAAGGTCAGATCACCGACGCGTTTTACCGCAGCACCATCCACGAATTTATCAATATCATCCAACGTCACAACCTGCTTGCGGAACATCGCCTCACTCATGGAAGCCGCGCCAAGTGGTTCTACGCCAATAATGCGGGTTTCCGGGCTAACCGTCTTCATGTAAGTTCCAACACCAGCAGCCAGACCGCCGCCACCAATAGTTACGAAAACATAATCCGCTTTTTCATCCAGACTCTCCATGATCTCCATCGCTACCGTACCATTACCCGCAATGATCTTCGGTTGATCGAACGGATGGATAAACGTCATGCCCTGTTCATTACACGCACGCATAGCTTCTTCATAAGCATCGTCATACGTATCACCTGTCAGCACCACTTCAACATTATCTCCACCAAATCGACGGACCTGTTTTACCTTCTGGTTTGGAGTTGTGCTCGGCATGAAGATTTTGCCGTGGATGCTAAGCGCATTACAGGAAAAAGCAACTCCCTGCGCATGGTTACCCGCGCTCGCGCAGACAATGCCTTTCTCCAGTTCAGCTGGAGTCAGACTACGAATCATGTTGTATGCTCCACGAATTTTAAACGAACGGACTACCTGTAGGTCTTCCCGTTTAAGATACACATTACAGTTATATTTGGCCGACAATACAGCATCCCGCTGCAATGGCGTTCTTACAATGACTTCACGCAGCACATGATGTGCGCGCACGATATCTTCCATGCCAACACCGGTACGGCCGGAATTGGCAGTTCCCGTTGGTTCTTGTTCCACTGGTTTCATCTCTTATCCACACTCCGCTTATCTTGGTTGGCAATGCAAGCATTGCTTTTTCTTTTTATTGTATCACTTTTGTTCTGTTCTTGCGCCTGAGCTCGCATCAATTACCATTCGCAATATTTCATCAACAATGACCTGTGGATCTGTAAACATGACCATATGGCTGGATCGATCGGCTCCGATCCATTTTGCATTCGTTAAAGTACTCGCAGTCCGGCGGTGTGCCTCGATAATAGCAGGTCTTATTTTATGTTCTCCCGTGCCTATTTTCGTACCCGAGATGATGCTGACCTCCAAATCACCAAGATCGAGAGGAGTAATCAGCAAGGAAGCCAAGTCAGTCAGAAAAGGTTTCGACTCTGCAACCATTGTCTTAGCCGCCTGTACAGTGAAATCCTCGGAACGGTGATCCCTGACAACATCGTCAGGCTGTACACTTCCAGGTCTGCTGCCTAATAATCTGTACAATCCTGTACGTGCCATGAGTGGAATAAGGAGACTGTTCAAGCCAAAATTGAATTTGGCTGCTTTGGAAAAGTACAATTGGCAATGCTCGTCTGAAGGATCAACTAGGATGATTCCCCTTAATCTTGATAGGTTTGAGGCCGCAGCCGCTCGTACAATCGGGCCTCCCCAACTATGCCCTACCAATATGAACGGACCAGACCCCAATGCAGTCAGCAGATCGTCCAGGTCTTCTGCTATTCTCCGGAGATTGCGCGCAGACGAATCGACTTCACTTCGTCCTGTCCCCGACCTGTCGTACACGACGGCACGTGCATGTTCAGCAACAACAGGTGCTACCAGCCCCCAGGTCGATCGTGAGAAGCCCATACCGGACTCAAATACAACGGTCAGATCGCCTGTTCCTCTGGACATATAATGTAGTTTGCGACCATCCCGGGTCTGAATAAATGCACTTGAACCAAAAGAATGTGAGCTATGGTTAGGCTTCATCTTCCCCTCCTGATTACACGCATAGTCATAACAAACCGAATCTAATTGAAAATGATTATCAATTACTTGATTATAGATTATTCCACACTTTAGGACAAGGCATAGGTCTTTAAGACCAACAAAATCATTGTCACACCATGTCTAAAGTAATATAATTACATTGAATTCATATATTTACTTTAGGAGGAATAATTTGTGAAGAAGAAAAAGTTTATTATCGCTTTATCAAGTTTTACACTTCTCGGTGGTATGGCTATCGGAGCAGGAGCCGCGCCTATCTTGGAGAAAATTACTGCCAATCTTAACTGGGGAATTAACTACAGCATTTCAGGTAAAACATGGAGTCCAGTAGATCAGAATGGTAAAAAACTAGCAGCAATTACATATAACAATACGACATATCTACCTGTTCGATCTGTAGGTGAAGCACTTGGGGTCGCCGTAGATTATAACAACAGTAGCCAGACCCTTATGCTTGGTGAGAAAACAGATACAACACCTATTACTTCCGAAAAAATTGAAGTGAAGCATGATTCCTTCGTAACAAAAGACAAACAATTTACAGTTCAAGACAAAGATTATCAATCTGGAGTAGTTATCAAAGAAGTTTTTTTAAGTCAAGAATTCACTTTAATTCCAGAAGGGAAATATCAAACGATAGAACTTTCTGTATTTCCCGTTAAAATGAATAATACCGTTAGTCTAAAAGTATTCGATGGAGATACCCTTCTTAAAGAGTTCGAAATAAATGCTTCTAGCGGAAAACAAACGGCTTCGTTTGATATCGGAGGAGTTAAAAAACTTAAATTTACTGCTGATCTACCAAATATAGGATTTGATTCACAGTCCGTTTTTGTAACTGGTAGCTACAAATAAATTATCAATGATACATCTAAGTTTGTATAGACTATAGCAATAAAAAAGAACACCATTACCTGTACGGTTAACGGTGTTCTTTTGCTATCAATAACATATTACCTCTGCATACAGTCACTTCGACTCAAGCCTGAGTCTTAAACCAAACCGCTGCAGCCTCCACCTCGGTACGAGTCAACTGATGCCCCTGACGTTCCCAGTGCATATGCACGACTGCACCTGCTCCACTAAGCAATGAAGCGAGTTCATCCGTTTCTCGTTTCGGCACAATTGGATCGTTCTCTCCTGCGCCGATGAATACAGGCAGCCCCTTCAGGTCTGGCAATTCCAAACCGCGAAGCGGTACCATCGGATGGTGCAGAATCGCTCCTTTAAATACGTCAGCCTGGTGGAAGATCAGACTTGCTGCGATATTTGCTCCGTTGGAGTAGCCCAGTGCGAAAACATTGGCACGATCAAAGCCATACTCCACAGCAGCTGCATCCACAAAAGAACCCAATTCCGCTGTCCGTGCAATGAGATCCTCTTCGTCAAACACCCCTTCCGCCAAACGGCGGAAGAAACGGGGCATTCCATTTTCGGATACGTTACCACGCACCCCCAGAATACCTGCTCCTGGGGCAATCATCTCGGCCAGACCTACCAGATCGTTCTCTGTTCCACCTGTGCCGTGCAGCAACAAAAGGGTGGGTGCATCTGGCTGAGAACCTGCTTTATAAATATGTTTCATTGTATTGGTAGTAGTCATAATTTGGACTCTCCTTTCCATTCACGTACTTGAATAGGTGGCAGCAGCTGTTCAATCTGCTCACGCTGTGGTTCATACCATTCAGGCAACATCAGCTTTTGACCCATGCTTTCCTGTGGTTCATCCCGTGCAAATCCTGGAGGATCAGTAGCCAGTTCAAACAGTATACCTCCCGGTTCCCGGAAATACACAGCGTTGAAGTACTGACGGTCAATGACCGAAGTTGGATGATAACCGGCTTTTTGAAGCTCCTGCTGCATTTGTTCATGCTCGACATAATCTTTTGCACGCCATGCGATATGGTGAACCGTACCTGCTCCGCCAATTCCCCGCTGGATTCCAGTTGATTGAATGTCGATCAGTTGACCGATATCACCGCTCGCCTGCAGACGAATGATTCCACCCTCTTCCCCTACCTGTTCCAGACCGAGCATCGTTGTCAGCACTTCCGTTGTTTTGTCAGGTACATGGCTGAATAATACAGCTCCACCAAAACCTTTGATAGCATGTTCCGACGGTACACCGTTGAATGCCCACTGGCTTGGCTGGCCTCCTTTTCGCTCGACCAATTCGAGCAACAGACCGCCTTTATCGAAGAAGCGAATGTACTGCTCGCCAAATCTTGTTTTATTTTCAAATGGAATATCGAAAGAGGTCAGACGTTCTTTCCAGAATGGCAAACTGCCCACCGGAATTGCATATACAGTTACGCCAGTCTGTCCTGCACCGATGACACCTCTTCTGGCATTTTGTTGAGGGAAGAAGGTGATGATGGTACCCGGTGCCCCATCCTCATTGCCATAATACAGATGGTACACATCCGGTGCATCAAAGTTAATCGTTTTTTTCACCAGTCTCAGTGCCAATACACCTGCGTAAAAATCAACATTTTTCTGTGCATCATCTACAAAAGCCGTAACGTGATGGATTCCTGAAGTTCTGAACATAATCTCCACTCCCTTGGTTTTATTTGGTTCATTGTTATATTTAGAATTTTGTTATGCATCGCTTTTTGTTATTTATCTTTAAATTAAGATTCTTTAAATTTATATTAATCCATTAGGACTAAATAAGCAAGCTTTTGTTTTAAAGTTAAGATATTACTGGGCTTTAACCTGCTAATTGCCGCTTGAGTATACTGAGATGGGCAAAAAAACAGGCCCCGATCACTCGGAAACCTGTCTTCATTGAAACTTATTCAATTGCCGCCGCACAACATCAATCCTTACAATCTCGCATTACGTTTTAGGTTAATTTTAATCGCTTAGGCGGTTGAACCAGATCTTTGCCATCATACTCGTCCTTAATATCTCCAACAATTTCTTCAAGAATATCCTCCATCGTAACCAGACCAACTGTTTCCCCTTCTTCATTATGAACTGTTGCGATATGGGAACGACTTTGCTGCATCTGGACCAAGACATCCTTAATTGGCGATAACTCAGAAAATTTCAACATGTCGTGTACAAACGTATCCATGTTGAACTCCCGGCCTGCGGCAACACTCGTAAGCATTTCCTTTGTATGGATAAATCCAATGAATTGATCCTGATTTCCTTTTTCGATCACCGGGAAACGTGTATATTCATGCTGCCTTAGAACCTCGATCATACGATCCAGCGGCATTTCTTTGTCCAGCGTAATGATTTTCTCTTTGCGAATCATAATCTCCTGAAGCAAACGTTCATCAAAAGCAAAAATGTTTTTGAGATAGTCCAGCTCTGTCTGATTAATTTCTCCACTCTCGTAACTCTGCGCCATAATCAGCTTCAGTTCCTCTTCGGAGTGAACCGTATCGTGACCGGCAGGTTTTATACCAAAGATGCCAAGCAATAGACGTGCAGCCCCATTCAGCGCGTAGATGAACGGATTCATGATCTTACCAAACCAGTACAGCGGTGGTGCAAGCAATAGTGTCATCTTCTCTGCAAACTGGATCGCCAGTGTTTTCGGTGCCAATTCACCGATAACGACATGCAGGAACGTGATGATTGCCAAAGCAATCCCGTACGAAAGTACCGTAGACAACGCCGCTGGGACTTCCAGTCGCTCAAACAGCGGATGAAGCATTTTCTCAACAGTGGGTTCACCCAACGCACCCAATACCAGTGCTGTGATCGTGATACCCAATTGACACGCAGATAAATAATAATCCAGATTGTGAGCCACTTTTTTGGCCAACACCGCTTTTTTGTTTCCTTCCAAGATCAACTGATCTATTCGGGACATCCGTACTTTCAGAATTGCAAATTCCGCTCCAACGAAAAAGGCGGTCAGACCTATAAATACGGCTACTAAAAATAAGTTTAAGGCTATTATTCCGTCCAATGATTTCCCTCAATATGAGGGATTCACCTCCAAGTTTTAATTAAGTGATGCACGAGTGATGTTCCGGTGACGGTTCGTTCTTCCGATCGCCATTGCCTCCAAATTTTCCTGATTGTTGTTTTCAAAGGTATAAAATTGGTTTGCAAACGCGAACGCTACGCTTCTTCAGAATCGTTTCCGTCCCCTACACTGCTACGTTGCCAAAACATTTAAATTCTGAGGGCAGTAGCCAAATGGGCAGTCATACCCTAGATTACAGTCATGATCGAACCAACATCACGCCAGGTCACTGGCAGATTCATCGACCTCAGTACCGTTTACACGTTCAAGCAGAACCTGCTTAATGTGAAAATTTTCTGCGTCCACAACGGTCCAGACATAATCACCGTGTTCTACCGTATCGCCTTGTTCCACACCGACACCCTTCTGGAACTGAATCCATCCAGCCACGGTATCCATTTCTTCATTACCTTCAAATACAAGCCCAAACTGTCGCTCCAACTCATCCAGCAGCACCCGGCCGTTAATGAGATATTGGTTCTCTCCGGTTATCTGAATGTCTGCAACTTCATCAGCATCGAACTCATCCCGAATCTCGCCGACAAGCTCTTCCAGAATATCCTCCATTGTAATGATTCCCGAAGTACCTCCGTACTCATCCACCACCACAGCCATGTGCACGCGTTCCTGCTGCATCTTGATCATGGCATCCTGGATACTTGTAACTTCAGATACGAACGGAATCTCCCGAACAAAATCGATAAGTTGGTGCTCCCTAAGGGCGACCATGTCAGGCAAAATCTTTTTCACATTCACTACACCAACAATTCGATCCTTATCCCCATCCTCGATAACGGGATAACGTGAATAATTATGCTCATCCAATATCGGAATGATATCGTCGTAAGTCATATTCTGATTCAGTGTCACAAGCTCTGTCCTCGGAACCATGATGTCTTTGGCATCACGCTCATCGAACACGAATACGTTTTCCAGATACGAAAGCTTAGTCTTGTTGTTCTCGTCTCCTTCATAGCTCTGGTTCATGATGATTTTGATCTCATCCTCCGAGTAGGCCTGTTCATGTCCGGCAGGCTTCACGCCAAATGTCCGAAGAATTACCCGGGATGCACCATTCAGCGCCCAAATGAAGGGATACATAATTTTTCCGAACCAATATAGCGGCGGCGAGAGCAACAGCGTCAATTTTTCCGAAAATTGAATCGCCATCGTTTTGGGAGCCATCTCCCCAACCACCACGTGCAGGAACGTGACTAGGATAAAGGCAATCGCATAGGAAGCAACCGCCGATATGGAAGCTGAAACGTCCAGATAATTAAATACCGGGTATAACAACCTTTCAACGGTTGGCTTACCGAGCGCCCCCAATCCAAGGGCAGTTACGGTAATACCAAGCTGGCAGGCTGACAGATAATAATCGAGGTCCGAGACTACTTTTTTGGCCAATATGGCTTTTTTATTCCCCTCGGCAACCAGTTGATCCACTCTTGATGTACGAATCTTAACCACAGCGAACTCAGATGCAACGAAAAATGCGGTCAACGCAATCAAGATAATGAGTAATACAATATTTAATATGGTGATTATGTCCAATGATTTCCCCGCTTCTCAGGGATTCACCTCCAGAGATAGTTACAGCGTCATCGGTTAACTTGGTTAACCATTCAACAGCTGATTGACGTTCAATATGGCGTATGCCTTATATGAAATCGATAAATGATAAATTGTGTATAAGTAGTACTTTGACCTTGTAAAATTGCAAAACAGGAATTCAGGATGAAGTCAATCACTTATAGAAACTACTTCACTAAAAACAGGGTTCCCCCTCATGCTGTCATTGTTTCTCGATTTACTCCACCAAAATTCTCCATTTGGACAGTTTACAATATCGCCTTCCCAATAGATATCCACCTCCCCTCTTGTTCATTCCTGTTTCAGAAAAGTATAACATGTTCTACGCCAAACCATCCAGTTGCACGTTATGGTTTGGAATATAGATAATAAAATGAGTTCACAAAATAAACTTTTATGTATGTGGTCTTTCTCGATCTACAGTTTTATTTTATGTGATATGGTTCACATAATTAGTATAGAACAGTTTATAGAAATGGTACCCTTTACTTTAGTCGATTAAACCTACTACAGGCCTTTAAGTACAACCATTCTTCTTTGCCTTATCCGGACCATGACAAGTCCAGCAATGAAACGATAATGATGTATACGTTGAAAAGGGCCCGCAGGATGCAAACACCTTTTTCGGTGTACACCTTTACGGGCCCTTTGGTTTCACTTTATCAAGTTACAATGAATTAGAATTAGTTATACCAACGCTTTGGCAGCAATATCAGAACGTTGATGTTTACCGTCAAAATGAATACGTTCCGCTTGAGCGTAGGCTTTGTTTCTGGCTTCGGCAATATCAGAACCAAGACCCACAACGCCTAGAATCCGTCCACCATTGGTGACCCATTCTCCAGATTCATTACGTGCCGTTCCAGCATGGAATACCACTGCTTCGTCGACTTGATCCAGGCCTTCAATAACTACACCTTTTGCATATGGACCAGGATAGCCTCCAGATGCAAGCACCACACATACAGCGGCTTCGTCGCTCCACTCAATCTCGATATCCGCCAATTTCCCGTGCACAGTTGCCCAGAAAATGTCGAACAGATCACTCTTCAGACGCGGCAATACGACCTGAGTCTCAGGATCACCGAAACGAGCGTTGAACTCAATCGTTTTGGGTTTACCATCTGGCGAAATCATCAGCCCGGCAAACAATACACCTTGGAACGGGCGCCCTTCGGATACCATCGCTTTGGCTGTTGGTTTAATAATCGTCTCTACCGCTTCTTCAATGATGGAGGCCGGGATATGTGGCAATGGTGAGTATGTACCCATTCCGCCCGTGTTTGGTCCCTGGTCATTGTCGAATACCGGTTTGTGATCCTGTGCAGCAGCCATCGGACGAACGGTCTCCCCATCGACAAACGCCAAAATCGACATTTCCTGACCTGCCAGGAATTCTTCGATAATGACTTTGGCTCCTGCTTCACCAAATACTTTGTCCACCATAATGCTGCGGAGTGCCTGGTCAGCCTCATCACGGGAATAGGCTACGGTAACACCTTTTCCAGCTGCCAGCCCATCGGCCTTGATTACCACAGGAATGGCCTGCTCATTCAGATAAACCTGCGCTTGCTCGTAATTGTCGAACTTCTCATAGGCTGCAGTCGGAATATTATATTTGTGCAGTAAGTCTTTCATAAACGTTTTGCTGCCTTCAATCTCTGCTGCATTGCGGCGTGGTCCAAATACCGGAATGCCTGTTTTATCAAAAGCGTCTACAATGCCATCAGCGAGCGGATCGTCTGGCCCAATAACAACCAATCCCACGTTAAGCTCAACGGCAAGCGCCGTCAGTTTATCGAATTCATTTACCGCAATCGGATGACACTCGGCAAGCTGTGCAATGCCTGCATTTCCCGGAGCACAATGAATCTTGCCTGCCTTCGGACTTTTCGCCAGTGCCCATATGATTGCGTGTTCCCGGCCACCGCCGCCCACTACCAGAATATCCATTAGTGTTGTTCCCCCTTCGTGCATAACTGGTTTTGTTATACTATTACATATTGAAATAGCTTAAAAAAGAAGGGGTGTACCATAAGTCATAAGCATGACAGGCGACACCCCTTATTAAACCTTTTTCGTTCTAGTGTTTGAAGTGACGAACGCCTGTGAACACCATGGCAATACCATATTCATTCGCTACTTTGATAGACTCTTCATCTTTGATCGAACCACCTGGTTGAATAACGGCCGTAACTCCAGCTTTCGCTGCAAGTTCCAGTGTATCGCCCATTGGGAAGAACGCATCGGACGCCAGAATGGCTCCCTTGGCTAGTTCTCCAGCTTGTTCAATAGCAATCTTAGCTGCGCCCACACGGTTCATTTGCCCTGCGCCTACACCTACAGTCATGTCGTTTGCTGCAAGCACGATTGCATTGGATTTCACGTGCTTAACCACTTTCCAGCCAAACAACAGCTGTTTCAGTTCTTCTTCGGATGGTGCACGATCTGTAACTACCTTTAACTCGCTCGCTTCAATGGAATGCACATCGCTTTGTTGCACGATCATGCCGCCGTCGATGGAGGTTACTACGAAGTTACTTTCCCGATTGCGGGCAGCGTTCAGTTCACCCGTTTTGAGCAAACGAATATTTTTCTTTTTGGTCAGGATGTCGAGTGCCTCTTGTGTAAAATCAGGAGCCAGTACGATTTCCAGGAAAATCTCACTCAGTTTAGCTGCTGTATCGCTATCGATAATGCGGTTGGCTGCCACGATTCCACCAAAGATAGAAGTTGGATCAGCCGCATAAGCTTTTCCATAAGCTTCGTAGATGCTTTCGCCAATACCCACGCCGCAAGGATTCATATGTTTAACCGCCACAACTGCCGGTTCTTCAAATTCTTTCACAATCTGCAATGCTGCGTTCGCATCGTTGATATTATTGTAGGACAACTCTTTGCCATGCAATTGCTCGGCTGTTGTCAACGTATCTTGGGCTGCCAGCGGTTTGCGATAGAATGCCGCCTGCTGATGTGGATTTTCGCCGTAGCGCAAATCCTGGAGTTTTTCGTAAGTAACCGTCAGACGCTCTGGCAGTGGATCACCGTTCAGGTTGGAGAGATAATCGGAAATAACTGCATCGTATGCCGCTGTATGGCGGAACACTTTTGCCGCAAGCCGTTTGCGTGTCTCGAGTGTGGTGTCCCCATTGCTGCGGACCTCTTCAAGCACCTTGCCATAATCTGCTGTGTCTACAACGACACTAACATAAGCATGGTTTTTGGCAGCAGAACGAAGCATGGTTGGACCACCAATATCGATGTTCTCGATTGCGTCCTCATACGTTACGTCCGGTTTGGCGATGGTGTCCTGGAACGGATACAGGTTTACAACAACGAGGTCGATATAATCCAGTCCATTCTCTTCCATCTGGCGCTTGTGCTCTTCGCTGTCACGTACAGCCAATAAACCACCATGCACTGCCGGATGTAATGTTTTAACACGTCCGTCCATAATCTCCGGGAATCCGGTCACATCCGAAATTCCGATGACAGGTACGCCTTCCTTCGACAACAGACTGCTTGTACCTCCTGTCGAAATAATCTCCACACCCATTTGCGACAGCTCGCGGCAAAAGTCCACGATGCCTGTTTTATCCCACACGCTGACCAGCGCTCTTTTGATACTCACAATATGCTCCTCCTTTAATGTCCCATGGCTTCGCGTTTCATGGCGAAACACAACCGATTTATTTCCCGAGAAATATCACAAAATGCGTACCAATTTTCGACTTCTGTTATATAAGTTGAACGAATGAGTTTACACTAAAACACTACGAGTCCAGAATAATCTTTCGATCGCTGCTATTCCCAGATTTTTTGATTCCCTTTTCTTAAAGGGAAAATCCGGTGATAAAAGCGAAGCATATGCTTCCGATGCAGCTTTCTTTCAGAAAGCTTTTAGGCGAGCGCTTCGCTTCTACAGCTTATTTCTGGCCTCTCCATTAACGTGTAAAAGATTCCAACTTGTATCAAACCGGTTTCCGTACCGTAACTTGTCGACCTTCGAGTTGAACCCATCCCTGAGCAAACCAGGATACAACCTCAGGGTACAGCTGCTGTTCGGCAGCATGGATGGACCGACTGACGGATTCAGCCGTGTCCTCTGGCAAAATGGAAACCGGATGCTGGGCAATAATCGGCCCTGTATCCATGCCCCCATCCACAAAGTGGACGGTAACACCGGTGATTCTAACGCCATATTCCAGTGCCTGCCCTATGGCATCTTTGCCTGCAAACGCTGGCAACAAGGACGGATGAATGTTAATCAGTCGTCCTGCATAGCGATCCACGACTACTGAAGTCAACAATCTCATGTATCCGGCAAGAACAACCAGGTCAATGTTTCTGGATTCAAGCACTTCCACGATCTCGGCCTCGTAGGCTTCGCGGGAATCATAATTTTTGGGAGTAAACAGATGGCATTCCACACCTGCATCCTGCGCCCGTTGCACCACACGTGCAGCCGGTTTGTCACATACCAGCAGATCTATGGATGCCCCCAGCCCTCCGTTCCGTGCTGCATCAACCAATGCCTGAAAGTTCGACCCTTCACCAGAGGCAAATACAGCAATACGGTAGTTCGCCATTAAACATCCGCTCCCGTGAAGGTTACTCGCGCATCTCCTTCGGTCACACGTCCAATGATGTACGCTTCTTCACCGGATGCTTTCAATTGTTCCAATGCTTCACCTGCATCTGCTTCGTTCACGACCAGGACAAGTCCGATCCCCATATTAAACGTGGTGAACATGTCGCGGTTTGAGACAGATCCTTTTTCTTGCAGCAGGCTGAAGATTGGAAGAATCGGCCAAGAACCATAATCAATATCTACATTCACGCTGCTTGGCAGCATACGCGGGATGTTCTCGATGAAGCCACCACCCGTAATGTGGGCCATGCCTTTTACTTTTACCTTTTCAAGCAGGGACAGGAGTGGTTTTACATAAATTTTCGTTGGTTCCAACAGTGCATCACCCAGCTTGCCGCCCAATTCAGCGACTTCATCCTTCAAGCCCAATCCGGCTTGTTCCAACAAAAGTTTGCGTACCAAGGAGAATCCGTTACTATGCACACCGCTGGATGCAAGTCCGATGACCGTATCGCCAGGAGCAATCGTTGTACCGTTAATGATTTTCGCTTTGTCCACGATACCTACAGTAAATCCGGCAATATCGTATTCACCTTCACTGTACATACCCGGCATTTCAGCCGTTTCGCCACCGATCAGAGCACAGCCCGACTGATGACATCCTTCTGCGATTCCCGCAACAATGGCTTCGATTTTCTCCGGGATGACTTTGTCACAAGCCAGATAGTCGAGGAAGAACAGCGGCTCTGCGCCCTGTACCACAATGTCGTTCACACACATGGCTACAGCGTCGATTCCGATGGTATCATGACGGTCCATGGCAAATGCGATTTTCAGCTTGGTTCCTACACCGTCTGTACCGGATACAAGCACCGGCTCATCATATTTATCTTTGTTCAAACCGAACAGGGCGCCAAAGCCTCCCAGATCTGTCATCACTTCCGGACGGAAGGTACGCTTCACGTGTTTTTTCATCCGTTCAACCGCTTCGTTGCCTGCCGCGATATCGACGCCGGCGTTTTTGTATGCTTCGGACAAGTGGAATCAGCTCCTTTTTTTTCGCCCCTCCTAAATCCTCCCGCCCGGGAGGACCCCAAAGGACCTTGGCAGGCCCTCTGGACACCCGCCAAACAAGCGGTGCAGGGGTGGCTGGTATGATCTTGCTATGGTTGGTTCGTTCGTGTGCTCGCGTGGTTGTTCGCCGATTCCGTTGGCCGCAGGCCACCGGTCGGCGAACCCCGCTTGGCTGCGCTGCGGGGTTCGCCCGCGGGGGCAGCTGCTTCGCACCGCTGCCCGGGCCCCTGTTGCTCCGCAAGGCGGGGCTAAGGGCTGGGCTGCGCCCGGAGGGCAGCTGCTTCGCCTGGCTGCCCTGGCCCCTGTTGCTCCGCAAGCGGGGCTAAGGGCTCGGGCTGCGCCCGGGGGCAGCTGCTTCGCTTGGCTGCCTGAGCCCCTGTTGCTCCGCAAGGCGGGGCTAAGGGCCGGGCTGCGCCTCGAGGCAGCTGCTTCGCACTGCTGCCCTGGCCCCTATTGCTCCGCAAGGCGGGGCTTATGGGCTAGGGCTTTGCCCGGGGGCAGCTGCTTCGCTTGGCTGCCCTGGCCCCTGTTGCTCCGCAAGCGGGGCTAAGGGCTCGGGCTGCGCCCGGGGGCAGCTGCTTCGCTTGGCTGCCTGAGCCCCTGTTGCTCCGCAAGGCGGGGCTAAGGGCCGGGCTGCGCCTCGAGGCAGCTGCTTCGCACTGCTGCCCTGGCCCCTATTGCTCCGCAAGGCGGGGCTTATGGGCTAGGGCTTTGCCCGGGGGCAGCTGCTTCGCTTGGCTGCCCTGGCCCCTGTTGCTCCGCAAGCGGGGCTAAGGGCTCGGGCTGCGCCCGGGGGCAGCTGCTTCGCTTGGCTGCCTGAGCCCCTGTTGCTCCGCAAGGCGGGGCTAAGGGCCGGGCTGCGCCTCGAGGCAGCTGCTTCGCACTGCTGCCCTGGCCCCTATTGCTCCGCAAGGCGGGGCTTATGGGCTAGGGCTTTGCCCGGGGGCAGCTGCTTCGCTTGGCTGCCCTGGCCCCTGTTGCTCCGCAAGCGGGGCTAAGGGCTCGGGCTGCGCCCGGGGGCAGCTGCTTCGCTTGGCTGCCTGAGCCCCTGTTGCTCCGCAAGGCGGGGCTAAGGGCCGGGCTGCGCCTCGAGGCAGCTGCTTCGCACTGCTGCCCTGGCCCCTATTGCTCCGCAAGGCGGGGCTTATGGGCTAGGGCTTTGCCCGGGGGCAGCTGCTTCGCTTGGCTGCCCTGGCCCCTGTTGCTCCGCAAGCGGGGCTAAGGGCTCGGGCTGCGCCCGGGGGCAGCTGCTTCGCTTGGCTGCCTGAGCCCCTGTTGCTCCGCAAGGCGGGGCTAAGGGCCGGGCTGCGCCCCGAGGCAGCTGCTTCGCTTGGCTGCCCGGGCCCCTTTTGCTCCGCAAGGCGGGGCTTGAGGGCTAACAGCTACAGCCGAATTTCTCTTCGCCGCCGAAGTCGAGGCGGGTTGGGTAATCATTATCAAAACATGCGAGGCAAAGCCCGCCTTTGTAGTCATCCTGATTATCTCCCTGAATCGACGTAATCAGCCCATCGGGGCTGAGGAACGACAGGGAGTCCGCGTTGATTTCACGGCAAATTTCTTCCACCGACAGCTGAGATGCAATCAACTCCCGACTGTCAGGCGTATCGATGCCGTAGAAGCACGGGTTTTTGAACGGTGGTGAGGTAATACGTACATGTACTTCGGTTGCTCCGGCATCACGCAGCATGTTCACGATCCGGCGGGAAGTGGTTCCCCGTACGATGGAGTCGTCAATCATGACCACGCGTTTGCCTTCTACCACACGGCGCACAGCACTCAGTTTCATTTTCACGCCTTGTTCCCGCAGTTCCTGGCTTGGCTGGATAAACGTACGTCCGGTGTATTTGTTTTTGATCATACCCATCTCATACGGAATCCCTGTCTGCTCGGCGTAGCCGATTGCCGCGGAAATACTGGAGTCCGGTACACCTGTTACCAGATCTGCATCGACAAACGACTCAATCGCCATCCGGCTACCCATCCGTTTACGCGCAGCATGCTGGTTTGCACCATTCATGTCACTGTCCGGACGGGCAAAGTAGATATACTCCATCGCACACAGTGCCTTACGGTGTTTGTGATGATCGAAGCGGTCCTCGTGAAGACCATCCGCATCCAGCACCAACAGTTCACCCGGTTCAATGTCACGAATCAACTCTGCACCAATCGTCTCCAATGCACATGTCTCAGATGCGAACAGATACGCATCTCCCAATTTACCCATTGTGAGCGGACGCAGACCATGGGGATCAGAAGCAACCAGCAATTTGTCGTTGGTCATGATCAGAAATGCATAACCACCCACAATACGCTGGAACGCATCCTTCGCGGCTTCTACCAATCCTTTGGAAGATCTCGCGATTAGATGGGCAATAACTTCGGTATCACTGGTCGTTTGAAAAATAGATCCGCTCTGCTCCAGCTCGCGCCGGATCGTTGGTGCATTCACAATGTTACCGTTGGTTGCTACTGCCAAATCGCCATCACGGTATTTGAATACCAATGGCTGTGCGTTTGTCAGTTTACTATCACCACTTGTTGAATAACGGACATGCCCAATGGAAATATCCCCGGTCAACGTCTGCATCAGGTCTTTGGTGAACACTTCCTTCACCAGACCCATGCCGCGATGATAGTTAAACTGGCTGCCATCACTCACACACATGCCTGCACTTTCTTCGCCCCGATGTTGCAGCGCATGCAGTCCATAATAGGAGAGCGAAGCTGCGTCAGGGTGTCTGAACACCCCGAACACGCCGCATTCTTCCTTCAATTTGTCGAGTCCTTCCTTGCCGGACCCTTCATTATAATAATCGCCTGTCCACAACGGTCCTGTCGTCAGTTCATGAGACATGGAATCGCATCCTCCCAGACCTGAGCCAAACCTCCTACAGGTTCGCTCACGGCTGATGTTCCGTTCAATTCAATCGTCAGGTTACTTCCTTCTACACGTCCAATCACAGCTACAGGTACACCGCGCTCACGTACAAATGCTTCAAGTTTCCCCGCTTGCTCTGGCGTAGCCGACAACAAGATACGGGATTGGCTCTCACTGAACAGGGCGTGATCTGCACGCAATGCAGTCTCCACATTCACCTGTGCGCCTACGTTACCGCTGATACAAGACTCTGCGAGTGCAACAGCCAAGCCGCCTTCAGACAAGTCATGTGCAGAGCGAACGAGACCGGATTGAATAGCTTCCAGCACGGTTCCCAGCAATGCTTTTTCCGTTTGCAAGTTCAATTCTGGTGGACGACCTTCCGTCTGACCATGAACCGCGTATTGCAGCTCGCTACCACCCAGTTCAGCTTTTGTTTCACCGAGGAGGATGATAACATCACCTTCGGATTTGAATGCTTGTGTCGTGATATGATCCGTATCATGAACGAGACCTACCATACCGACAACTGGCGTTGGATAGATGGAGCCTTTGGCGTTTTCGTTATACAGACTTACGTTACCACCGATGACCGGTGTATCCAGCACACGACAAGCTTCCGCCATACCGTCTACCGCTTTCTCCATTTGCCAGAAAATATCCGGCTTCTCCGGGTTACCGAAGTTCAGGTTGTCCGTAATCGCGAGTGGCTCTGCACCGGAACATACAATATTACGGGCAGCTTCGCTGACTGCAATCCGTCCACCTACTTCAGGATCAAGGTAAACATAACGTCCATTACAGTCCGTTGTCATCGCGAGACCTTTGCGTGTACCACGAATCGTAACTACGGCTGCATCCGAACCAGGACGAACGGCAGTGCTTGTACGCACCATGTAGTCATATTGATCATAAACCCATTTTTTACTTGCTACTGTTGGTGAAGCCAGCACTTGTTTCAAAGCTCCGCCGAGATCCGACACTTCGTCGTAACGAAGCGTGTCGATGGAAGCACTTTGCTCGTAGTAGGCAGGTACAGAAGAAGGTTTGTCATACACAGGGCACTCGTCAACCAGTGCTGTTACCGGCATGTCTCCAACCACTTCGCCGTGGTGAATCAATTTCAGACGACCATCATCCGTTACTTTACCGACTTTGGCACAGATTACGCCCCAACGTTCAAAGATTTCCATCGCCTGCGCCTCATCCTTCGGCTCAACGACGAACAACATCCGTTCTTGGGACTCGGACAACATCATCTCGTAAGGTGTCATGCCTTCTTCACGCTGTGGCACCTGATCCAGATACAGTTCCAGACCATTACCTGCTTTACTCGCCATCTCTGCACTCGAACATGTCAGACCAGCGGCACCCATATCTTGAATTCCCAGCACGATTCCCGTGTCGATCAATTCCAGACAGGATTCCATCACCAGTTTCTCCATAAACGGATCACCAACCTGAACCGCTGTCCGTTGGGACTCGGATTCTTCCGTCAGTTCAACCGATGCAAAGGTTGCTCCATGAATACCATCCCGGCCTGTTGGTGGCCCAACATAATACACTGGGTTCCCCACACCTTTAGCTACACCGCGCTGGATCTTGTCATGATCAATCAGTCCCACACACATCGCGTTAACCAGCGGATTGCCTTCGTAGCTCTCATCAAACATCACTTCACCAGCAACGGTAGGAATACCGATACAGTTCCCGTATCCTGCAATACCTGCTACAACATGTTCGAACAAATATTTAACGCGATCGCTCTCCAGCTTGCCAAAACGAAGGGAGTTCAGCAATGCAACCGGTCTTGCGCCCATGGAGAAAATATCACGGATAATTCCGCCTACACCTGTTGCAGCACCTTGGTAAGGCTCAACCGCGGAAGGATGGTTATGGCTTTCAATTTTGAATACAACGGCCTGGTTATCACCGATATCCACGATACCGGCACCTTCACCAGGTCCCATCAGGACACGTGGCCCACTTGTTGGGAAACGGCGCAGCAATGGCTTGGAGTTTTTGTACGCGCAATGCTCGGACCACATTACACTGAAAACACCAATTTCCGTGTAGTTCGGCTTACGCCCCATGAACTCACAGATCAGCTCATACTCGCTGTCAGACACGCCCATTTGTGCGTAAAGTTTATGTTCTGCGACCTGTTCTGCCGTCGGTTCCTTAGCGGATAGCTGCTGCGTCATGCCGATCCCTCCATGCTTTCAAAATAGATGTAAACATACGTTTGCCGTCTTCCGAACCCAGTAGTGAGTCCACCGCGCGCTCTGGATGTGGCATCATACCAACCACGTTTCCACCCTCATTACAGATTCCCGCGATATCACCCAGGGATCCGTTCGGGTTGCTGCCATACGTAAAGACAATCTGGTTATTAGCCTGCAAACTCGCGAGCGTTTCCTCGTCACAGTAATAGTTTCCTTCACCGTGAGCAATCGGAATAACAATCTCTTCCCCAGGTGCATAGTCACGTGTAAATGGAGTATCTGCATTCGCTACTTTCAACACCGTATCGTGACAACGGAATTTCAGCGACATATTCCGGATCAAAGCACCAGGAAGCAATCCTGCTTCAGTCAAGATCTGGAATCCGTTGCAAATGCCCAGAATATATTTACCTTGTTCAGCAGCCTTAGCTACCTCGTTCATTACGGGTGCAAAACGGGAGATCGCTCCGCAGCGCAGATAGTCTCCATAAGAGAAACCACCTGGAACTAGGATACAATCATAAGCCGATAGATCTGTAGCCGTGTGCCATACATAATCAACCTCTTGTCCAATCGCATCTTCTACTGCTTTGTAACAGTCGATGTCGCAGTTGGAGCCAGGAAACACAAGAACTGCAAATTTCATGGGATTAACCCTCCAATTCGTAGCGGTAATCTTCAACAACGGTGTTAGCCAGCAGCTTCTCACACATTACTGTCAATCGTTTCTCCGCTTCCGCACGGTCTGTTGTATCCAGAGTCAGTTCCATGACTTTACCAATCCGTACACTTTCCACTTCATTGAATCCCATCGAGTGCAGGGCACCTTGAACAGCTACTCCTTGCGGGTCGAGAACGCTTTGCTTAATAGTGACATAGACGGTTGCTTTGATCATGATCCTTATGTTCCTCCTCAGTAATGAACGGGATAAATGCTTTATGCTGTTAAAAAGGTGGCTTTGGAGCTTGCTCCGGGACGGATTGTTCTTTCCGGTCGCTTGTTGTCCCCAGGTTTTTTGGATTGTTTTGAACCGCTCTGCGGTCAAAACCCGGGGACAAAGGCGAACGCTATCGCTCCTTTAAGAACAATTCCGCCCCTCCGCTAGTCCATGCGACGTTTTTTAAAGGCCAAAACCTTTTACGTTGCACGGTGTGTAATGGTCGGGACTGACCATTACGTGAAACCAGTGAATGGTTTTTAAGTTACTTGTAATTAATGAATTTAATTCTCGTAATCTTTTCAGGCTTCCCTACCTGTGGGAAGCCATCGCTCTTAATTGCCTCATCCCCCAGTTTGACACTGGCGGAGGGAAAGATTTGAGCTGGAGAAGCGTAAGCGTTCGCCTTTGCAACCGGAATGTTTCCTTTTGAAAAAAGGATTCCAATCAAAACATTCCGGGGGCAACAGCGATCGTAAGCCAAACTTTCCCGTAGCCTACACTCAAACGTTAGCCTCCTCAAACTTTCCCGAAGCTCACTCCAAACGTTACAACCTATTATTTCGTTAGACGATTATAAATATCGACGTATCTTGCGGTTGTGGCCTCCACTACCTCTTGTGGCAGCGGGTCAGGTTTGCTGTTCTTGTCCCAATCGCTGCCTAACAGATAGGTGCGCACTGGCTCTTTATCCATGCTGTCGATCTCGATATCGAGTGCATAATTCTCCTGGGCCCAGAAGCGAGAAGCGTCTGGCGTGAAGATTTCATCGATCAGAATGACTTTGCCATCGACCATGCCGAACTCGAATTTGCAGTCTGCGAGAATGATGCCCCGCTGATCGCAATAGTCGCGAGCGAATTCGTAGAGACGCAGGCTCTTTTCCTGAAGCTCAATCGCGAGAGTATCTCCCACAATTTCTTTCATTCGATCCATCGAAATATCTTCGTCATGACCGACATCGTTTTTAGCTGCTGGGGTGAAGATGGGAACGTCGAGCTTGGCGTTTTTGCGAAGTCCATCCGGCAGATTGATGCCGTTGACCTCTCCGCTTTTCTCATATTGTCTCCATCCACCACCGGTAATGTATCCACGCACCACACATTCAATATCAATGCGCTCGGCTTTGCGGGTCACCATGATGCGGTCTTTGAGCAGTCCAGGATCAGTAATGATATCGCCCAATTGGTTTACATCCGTATGCACAACGTGGTTATCCATCATGTCGCCCGTCAGTTCAAACCAGAAGCTGCTCAGTTTATTAAGCACATTGCCCTTTTCGGGAACGGCTGGGTCCAGCACATAGTCAAATGCCGAAATCCGGTCCGTAACCACGATGAGAAAATGTTCACCCAGATCGTACAACTCACGTACTTTTCCCTTATATAACAAAGGAGCTTTAACGAGATCTGCCGCAGTGGACAGTGCCATGGAGGCTCACCTTCTTTCAGGAGATGTAAAATATAAGTTCCATTTCCCTAATCTCGCTAACCACTCCGAATGCAGAACAACCTTTCGATCGCTGTTATTCCCGAATTTTTTTGATTCCACTTTTCCAAAGTGAAAATCCGGGAATAAAGGCGAGCGCTTCGCTTCTCCAGGTTTTTTCTGCCTTCTTCGTTCCAAGCGTGATCACATAATCAACCTATATTTAAGTAGTAATTAGTCGTTCAAACCAAGCTTTTTGAAGATGGTGTCTACGTGCTTCAGGTGCCATGATGGGTTGAACGCATCTGCGATTTCCTCTTCGCTCAGCACTTCCGTGATTTCCGGTGTGGATTTCACGATATCCTGGAACTGGCGTTGTTCTTCCCATGCTTGCATCGCACGTGGTTGAACAGTATCGTACGCCTGCTCGCGGCTGAAACCTTTGTCGATCAGCTTCGTCATGACGCGACCGGAGAATGGTACACCGAAAGTGCGCTCCATATTGCGTTTCATATTTTCAGGGAATACCGTCAGGTTCTTCACGATGTTACCGAAACGGTTCAGCATGTAGTTCAGCAGCATCGTTGCATCCGGCAGAATGATACGCTCTACGGAAGAGTGCGAGATATCACGCTCATGCCACAGTGTCACGTTCTCGTATGCCGATACCATATGTCCACGAATGACGCGGGACAGACCGGAAATATTTTCACTGCCGATTGGGTTACGTTTGTGCGGCATTGCAGAAGATCCCTTTTGACCTTTCGCAAATGCTTCTTCCACTTCACGGAACTCACTCTTTTGCAGCGCACGTACTTCTGTAGCGAACTTGTCCAAAGATGTTGCGATCAATGCCAGTGTAGCCATGTATTCTGCATGACGGTCACGTTGCAGCGTTTGAGTTGAGATTGGTGCAGGCTTCGTACCCAACTTCTCGCAGACAAACTCTTCAACAAATGGATCGATGTTCGCGTATGTGCCAACTGCTCCAGAGATTTTACCGTACTGTACGTTGTCTGCCGCGTGGCGGAAACGCTCCAGATTCCGTTTCATTTCTTCATGCCAGAGTGCCATTTTCAGACCAAATGTCGTTGGCTCCGCATGCACCCCATGTGTACGTCCCATCATTGGCGTGTGCTGATAAGTCTTCGCTTTGTCACGTAAAATTTCGATAAAGTTCACGATATCACGTTCCAAGATTTCGTTTGCCTGACGGAGTACATATCCGAGAGCCGTATCAACGACATCCGTGGAAGTCAGTCCGTAGTGCACCCATTTCCGCTCTGCTCCCAGACTTTCCGATACCGTACGTGTGAAAGCAATAACGTCATGACGTGTTTCCTGTTCAATCTCGTAAATGCGGTCGATGTCAAAAGAAGCGTTCTGACGAAGCAATGCTGCTTCTTCCTTAGGAATGACGCCAAGCTCTGCCCAAGCTTCACATGCACAAATTTCAACTTCCAGCCATGACTTGAATTTGTTCTCCTCAGTCCAAATAGCTCTCATTTCGGGTCTGCTATAACGTTCGATCATAAATTTGTATTCCTCCAAAGATTAGTTTGTTCAATCCATTGTAATCCTTCTTCGACATCCTGACAGAGCAGATTGACATGCCCCATTTTCCGTCCTTTCTTCGCTTCGGATTTACCATATATATGAAGCTTAGGAATCACACCGAGTTCCAACGCTTCCGCGTCAGCCTGACCCGTTCTGGCAATTATACCTTCCAGATGTTCTCCAAGCACATTGACCATAACAACCGGGCTCAATAATGAAGTATCTCCAAGCGGCAATCCGCAAATCGCACGAATATGCTGTTCAAATTGTGATGTGGCACAGGCCTCCATCGTATAGTGGCCGGAATTATGCGGCCTAGGTGCCAACTCATTCACATACAGTCTTCCATCTGCCGCAACAAACAACTCCACTGCGAGCAATCCAACGGCTTGTATGGATTGAGCCACTGCTGCTGCCAACTTCTGCGCCTCAATCTGTATTTCAGTCGCCACTCTTGCGGGTACAATCGAAGCATGCAAAATGTTGTTCACATGAATGTTCTCCGCAGGCGGGAACGTCTTAATTTCTCCATTCGTGCTGCGTGCAACAACGACTGAAATTTCGCAGTCAAACTTGATAAATTGCTCCAATACCAGTTCCGCACCGGTAGCTGCGAGTTCTTCATAAGCAGCTACCGCCTGATTGGTTTCGCGAATAACTCGTTGCCCCTTGCCGTCGTATCCGCCGGTCACCGTCTTCAGTACACAAGGAACACCCAGTTCACTCACTGCTGCCTTCATGGTGTCCTTGCTTGTAATTTCCCGGTAAGGAGCTACACGTACACCAGCCGCCTCAATGGCTCGTTTTTCACGCAAACGATGCTGGGTTGTGTACAATAACGCACTTCCTTGCGGTACATAGGATTCCCGTTCTAGGAGAGAAGCAACATCTGCATCTACATTCTCGAACTCATAAGTGATTACATCACATTGCCGAGCCAGGTCGAGTGCAGCTTTTTCATCGTCATATCCCGCTTCAATCTGATCGGCAATTTGTCCACAAGGAGCATCTGCTGCCGGATCAAGTGTAACGAACCGATAACCCATCGCTGTTCCGGCAAGTGTCAGCATCCGTCCAAGCTGCCCACCTCCAAGAACACCGATGGTTGTTTTTCCTGGGAGCAAGACACGTTCTGCTTCGCCTGCTGATCCGGATTGAATTTTTGTATTCGTCATATTTCGTCACTGCTTTCGAGCACTTCTTGTTTGATTCGCTCTCTGCGGGCTTCGCTGCGACGCTGGACATCCTGGTCAAAAGCACCAATGATCTGAGCCGCAAGCAATCCGGCATTCGT
Source organism: Paenibacillus sp. LK1 (assembly GCF_002750415.1). Classification (NCBI taxonomy): domain Bacteria; kingdom Bacillati; phylum Bacillota; class Bacilli; order Caryophanales; family Paenibacillaceae; genus Paenibacillus; species Paenibacillus sp. LK1. The sequence goes on along the minus strand of NZ_PEII01000017.1, from coordinate 8,833 downwards.
TGCACCTGCCTTGCCAATCGCTACCGTTGCGACGGGAATGCCACCAGGCATCTGAACAATGGACAGCAAGGAATCGAGACCATTTAGCGCCTTGGATTGCACGGGAACTCCAATGACCGGAAGCATCGTTTTGGAAGCGACCATACCGGGCAGATGTGCCGCCCCGCCCGCACCTGCAATGATGACCTTGAATCCACGGTCAATCGCTTGCTCCGCATATTCAAACATCAAATCTGGTGTGCGATGCGCAGATACGACCTTTTTTTCATACCCAATCTCCAGCTCGTCCAGCACCTCACAAGCATACTTCATCGTTTCCCAATCCGACTTACTGCCCATAATTACAGCTACCTGTACTGACATGAATACATCCAACTCCCGTCTGAGCGTTTTGGTTTCATCCTGTTGCATCTCGTTATTGTGAAATGAAAAAATCCGCTACCCGCGAAAACATCACATTTTCTCCGGACACCGGACTCCAAGAAATACGTATCCCGCATTTGGGCATGCCAAAGGCAGGCTTGCTGTCCGCATCTGATTTCATGCGTCTCTCAGCCGTATCTCCTCGTAGTCCGGAAATTTACGGTTCCCGGGTAGATACTTCCGGGCCCTATTCCCGGCGTTATACGAGCAAATATCTATTTCAACAAATTAATTCATTAATATTGAAGATTCCACATCTTTCGAACCTACTCGACCTTATATATAACTGATCGACACATCTAACATTCTAACAATCCCCTACAGCTAATGTCAACTTAAAGACGAACATTTAACATATTGACAAATGTAATGTTCGGAAATAACCGATCATTCGAAGATACAGCAACCCTTTTATTCCAAAAAAGAAAGCCGACCCCTCTTCAACCTATCGAAGACAGCCGGCTTTTCTCTATTATGTGTATACACACATTCTATAATTATTTCACGATAAGTACCGGAACCTGAGCATGCTGCACCACGTTGTGACTAACGCTGCCCAAGACAAATTCCCGGATTCCACCAAGGCCGCGGCTACCAATAATGATAATGTCCGATCCGTTTTCTTTGGCATAATCGAGAAGAACCTCGGCAGCAGCTCCTTGAATCAGATCCACGTTCGCTGTAACGCCAGCAGCCTGAATCCGCTCTTTCGCTTCATCCGTTGTTTGCACCGCCAGATTATAGTAGTCATTATTCAATGAAGGTGGCAAAGGTGCCAATCCTTCCCCGATGAATACACGTGGAAAGTCAAAGGCATGAATAACATCCAAGACTGCACCCGGAGAAACTTTGGCTAACTCAATCGCACGATCAAGTGCTTTATTTGAAGCTTTCGAACCATCATAAGCAACTAGTATTTTGGAGAATAACATGTAAATCCCGTCCCTTCCTTTATATGTAGAACATTCGAAGCCAGCTTCGGTCTGACATAAAATACAAGAACCATGTAACTCCTTAAACGTCCCCAGGTCTAAATGAACCATTTATAAGAAACATTTTACATAATCATTCTAGTCATTCACCTGGAGTACAGCAGATCCTAACCATTCAATCCTTACCTTATTGCAGGAAATACCCATAGATTACCGCATTTAGGAATAACAACAACGGAATGCCGATCGTAAAACTGGGATGTTTGGTCTTGTGACGTTTACGATACATTGCAATCCATACCCCCAATGCCCCACCAATAAAGGCCAGCAGAAACAGCGTTCGTTCGGGTGTACGGTCTCGACGGCGCTGAGCGCGTTTCTTGTCATCTGACATGACCAGGTAACCTACTACGTTGATAAATAAAAACCACAGTATCAATCCAGTTTGCATATAATTCTAGCGGTCCCCCTGTCCCGGGACATCTCCCTGTACCTCCATTATAGTCCTCTGAAGGAACATGATCAACGCGAGAAGGGAACCGCAAAGATATTTAGAAGCAATGAATCCCGAATACCGAACCTATGACTCCTGTTTAGGAATACCATTCAGGTTTGGTGCTCTTTTTGCTGCCTTTTCGGGACGTACAGAGATACTCTCTTCCTGAATGCTGTCTTTGTTCTGTTGGTTATGAATCTTTTCTGGTTTGTTATGTGGCATCTACGTATCACCTCCTAGGCTTACGTTGCCTGAAAAAGGAGAATCTTATACGACTGTCTTACTCTCCCTTTTTCTCCATGGCTGCCTTCAACAGTTCTCCCAGATTGGAGCCGATCGACTCCTGTTTCGCATATTGTTTGACCAGCTTTTGCTGATCACGTTTGTTCACATGCTGTTTGTCTTTATCCAATGTTTCCGTTATGCCGCAAGGCAGACATTGCACGTATAAACCTGCCTTACCCTCTTTAATTTCCATCTTTTTGTGACACTGTGCACAGCGACGGTTGGATAATCGTTTTTCAGCCGAACGACGATATCCGCAATCCTCTGTTGGACATACGAGGAACTTGCCACGTTTACCCTTCTTCTCAAGCAAGCGTGCATTACAATCCGGGCAGTGACTATTCGATACATTATGCGGCTTATACTCCGCTTTGCTTCCTTTTACCGTAGATACAAGCTCTTTTGCCATTGAACGGATGCTCTCCAGGAAAGGCTCTGGCTTCCCTTGTCCACGAGCAATACGCTCCAGCTCAGCTTCCCAGCGGGCTGTTAACTCCGGTGAACGCAGCTGTGGAGCTGCCAGTTCAATCAGCTGTTTTCCTTTTCCCGTTGGATGCATGCTGTTTCCTTGACGATCGATGGTGTCGGAACTTACAAGCTTCTCGATAATATCCGCTCGTGTAGCCGGAGTGCCCAGTCCATGCTTCTCCATTTGAGAAAGCAAAGCTGCCTCGGTATACCGTTTTGGCGGCATCGTCCGTCCACTTTTGATATGACAACGTTGAACCGTCACGGACTGACCTTGCTGCACGTCTGGCAAAAGCGCACGCTCATGGTCTGAGGAATCTTCAGCACGATCATCATCCTCATCGCTATAATCTCCGCCGTACACTTCCCGCCAACCGCTTTCTTTCACCGTTGTGCCTTTCACATGGAAGGAATCGTTACCCACCTGAACAGTAATCGCAACAGAGTCGTACTTCGCAGCCGGATAGAACAAGCTGATAAAACGGCGTACGATCAGATCGTATAACTTACGTTCCTCTGGATTCAGCTGATTGAGGAGAACCGTCTGTTCTGTTGGAATGATCGCGTGGTGATCGGTTACCTTGCTGTCATCCACGATACGTTTGGTGATATTCAGATTTTTACGCAACAACGGACGAGCCAAAGACGCATAGGGGCCAATCGCAACACTATCCAGTCGTTCTTTCAGCGTTCCCGTCATATCCGATGTCAGGTAACGGCTGTCTGTACGTGGGTAGGTTACGAGCTTGTGCTGTTCATAAAGGCGCTGCAGCACGTTCGATGTTTGCTTGGCGGAAAAACCGTATTTTCGGTTGGCATCCCGTTGTAATTCCGTCAGGTCATAGGCCAGTGGATGCGGCTCAACCTTTTCACTTTTTTTCACTTGGGCAATTGTACCCTTACGACCCTCTATACGTTTCTTCAGTTCTTGTGTCTCTTGCGGATCGAAGATGCGTGAATCGCCACCAGCAGCACGCCATACCGCCTGAAAACCTCCCAGATCGGCCGTTAACGTCTCATACTCCTGCGAACGGAAACCGTTGATCTCATTTTCCCTGTCCATAATCATGCCAAGTGTGGGGGTCTGTACCCGTCCAGCTGACAATTGTGCATTAAATCGAACCGTCAATGCACGCGTCACGTTAAGACCGATCATCCAATCTGCTTCTGCCCGGCAACGTGCCGATTCATAAAGACGATCAAACTGGCTGCCTGGCTTCAGTGATGCAAATCCATCCTTGATTGCCTTGTCCGTCTGGGATGATATCCACAGCCGCTTGAACGGCTTTTTCCACTGCGCCATTTGCATAATCCAACGAGCCAGCAATTCACCCTCACGTGCGGCATCCGTTGCAATGACCAATTCACCAACATCCTGACGTTTCATCAACTGCTGTACGGCTTTGTATTGATGGTTTGTCTCTTTGAGTACCTTTAGCTTGGTGCGTTCAGGCAGAATCGGCAGATCCTCCAGATTCCAGGTTGCATACTTTTTGTCATAGTCCTCTGGTTCAGCCAACCCAACAAGATGCCCAAGCGCCCAAGTCACGATATATTTCGGGCCTTCCATATAACTTTTATGTTTATCACGCGCCCCCATCACTCTGGCTATTTCACGTGCCACAGATGGTTTTTCTGCGAGTACTAATGTTTTCACTCCATCTCTTCCTTTCCTTAATAAAACCTATAACTTTATTGCTTCCATCAATGATTAAGATAATCTTCCACTTCTATCTTTTCATTATATCATTTCATGGTATTGGTTTGCTTTGGCTTCACAAATAACGATGTCCCTCATGAAATGTCTATCTCGCGACTTTTATGTCACATTAGTTGACACAATATTCTTCGACAATTTCCTTCTGTGAATGGAATTAGGAGCATTTGATAGGATCTATAGCGATAATATAGTATGTATACGTTTTTTTGGATAAATATGAGTGTTGTAAGAATACCTTACATGTATTTAGAATGTGACAAAAGCAACTATATCAGATTCGCTAACACACATCATTGATACACAGGAAGGGAGCGTGGATGCATGACTTATCATGGATCTGTATTGAAAAAAAGTGGGGCCTTGTTACTGGCCGGAGCAGTTGTTGCCACAACATGGGGAGGAGCGATTCCCGCAGCGTCAGCTGCGACAGCAACGCCTTCGAGCAAAACTACGGTTGCAGCCGTAACAGCTGGTAAGGCTCCTGTCACTGGAATTGCATTTGTTCAAGCCATGGAAGAAGCGGCTACACTTGCAGGTGTTCCTTTTTCCATGGACAAGCTTTCCGGCTCGACAGTACAGCGTAAGGATGCTGCTTTAGCTTTGCAAACCTGGCTGAAGCTGGAGTCCACTCCAGAATCGTTCAAGGATGTGCCGGATCAGGCGAGCTTTGCCGGTGCTGTTGGTGCGCTGAACAACGCTGGGTTGATGAAAGGATATACCGACTCCCTCTTCCTTCCTAATGCAGTACTTACCCAAAATGATGTCGCCATATTGAAAGACCGCATTTATAACTACATAAAACCATTTGTTCTAGAGGAAGCCACCATTACGGATCTCCAGGCTGCCATGACGCAAGGAAAGCTGACATCCAAAGAACTTGTGCAGAAGTACCTGGATCGCATTGAAAAATACGATGATCAGGGTGTGAGCATTAACGCAGTCCTGACCTTGAATCCGGATGCCCTCAAAATCGCTGAAACGTTGGACGAAGAACGTGCAGCTCAAGGCCCACGCGGACCTTTACATGGTATTCCGGTTTTAGTTAAAGACAACTTCGATACCAACGATATGCCTACAACCGCAGGCTGTATCTGTCTGAAAGATTCCATACCTGCTCACGATGCTGAACAAGTGAAGAAACTCAAAGCAGCCGGGGCCATTATTCTGGGCAAAACCAATCTGCATGAATTCGCATTCGGCATTACCACGTCCAGCTCGCTGGGTGGACAAACACTGAATCCTTATGCGCTGGATCACTACCCAGGTGGGTCAAGTGGTGGTACGGGTGCAGCCATCGCCTCAAACTTTGCAGCTGCAGGCATGGGTACTGACACGGGTGGATCAATTCGTATCCCTTCCAGCTTCAACAGCCTTGTCGGTATTCGTCCAACGATCGGACTGTCCAGCCGTGAAGGGATCATTCCTCTTGCATTGACACAGGATGTCGGAGGGCCTATGGCTCGTACCGTGAGTGATGCCGCAATCATGCTGGATGCTACAGCTGGCTATGATAAAAACGATGTTGCTACAGCTTATGCTGTAGGCAAAATCCCTTCCAGCTATACAGACTTCCTGGATGTAAACGGTCTGAAAGGTGCACGGATCGGTGTGGCCACCGAACTCATCCCAAGCACCAAAGCTGAGGAAAAAGCTGTCGCTGATGTGATTAACAATGCTGTAGATGAACTCAAAACGCTCGGAGCTACGGCAGTCCCGATCAGCATTCCAAACCTGGCGGAGATCAACAAATACCCAAGCTTGAGTGGATACGAGTTCAAATTCCAACTTAATGACTATCTGGAGTCTCTTGGTGACAAAGCACCTTATCACAGCTTGTCCGAAATTATTGCTTCCGGACAGTTCGACAAGTCACAAGAACAGTCGATGAAGACTCGTGATGCACGGGAGACATTGGAGACTGCCGAATATAAGGACATCGTCCTGAAACGTACCCAAGTCACACGTGAGTCCTTGCTGAAAGTTATGGCGGACAATAACCTGGATGCCATCATCTATCCGACGTCCACGCAAGCCGCTGGTGTTATTGGCGAAGGACAAAACTCCGGTGGTAACAACCGCTTGAGTCCATTCTCTGGCTTCCCGGCAATTACCGTACCTGCTGGATTTACAACTGAAGGTCTGCCAGTAGGTATGGAATTCCTGGGCCGCGCCTTTGATGAAGGAACCTTGATCAAGCTGGCTTACAGCTATGAGCAAGGGACTCATCACCGCCAAGCACCAAAGCTCACGCCATAATTCGTTAATGCGAATAATTTAACTACGATTAAAATAACGCAAACATTTATACTAAATTGTCTGCTTCGTAGGGATTGGCGGTATCAGATACAAAGCCCAATCGCTATCGATCTAGATAACCTTATCTTTAATCATTCTGCTACACAAAAAAGTACACCCTTTTCATGCGTTCATGGAAAGGGTGTACTTTTTTCTGTTATCTCAATTCATGCATGAAAAGAGTTATATCTGGTTCTTTAATTGGTATCAGGTACGCTCCATCTAAGCACAAGACCTGCGTAGGTCAAGCCGCCTCCAAAACCAAATAGGGCTATTTGATGCCCACTCTTTAATTTCCCTTCGTCTACTGCAAGTTGTAGAGCAAGAGGAATGGAAGCTGCGGATGTATTTCCTCGGTATTCCACACTTGTTAAAGTTCGTTCCAGCGGAATAGGACCCCGTTCACACACCGCTTCAATCATTCTTAGATTCGCACTATGGGGTATAAACCAATCGATCTGCTCCGGTTTCATCTCTGCTTTGGCTATAAGCCCACTCAATTGTTCTGGAATCGTGCGTACTGCCCACTTATAGATCTCTCTGCCATTCTGAACAAGGCATCCCTCACCCTGTAGAGGTACGCCATTCATCTCAGAAGAAAGACCCGTCTTATAGAGATGAATACCGCCTTCTCCACTCGTACCTGAAATGGCTGCCATAAAATCACCTTTCTCAGCAGCTCTTTCTACCAAAAACGCCCCTGCCCCATCGCCGAACAATACACATGTCGTACGGTCTGTATAATCGGTAATCTTGGACAACGTCTCTGCTCCAATAACCAACACTTTATGGTACATGCCACTGGTTACCAGACTGTCAGCCAGCTGTAATCCATACGTAAACCCCGCACATGCCGCATTCAAATCAAGCACTCCCGTATGTGGAATCTTGAGATTCGCCTGTACTCTGGATGCTGTGCTCGGGAATGAATATTCAGGTGTGCTGGTAGCAACCAAAATCATATCCACATCTTCTACACTAACTTTATACCGACGTATCATATCTTCTACAGCCTTGGTGGCCAGATCAGATACAAACTGATCCTCAGCTGCTATGCGCCGTTCTCTCATTCCTGTACGCTGTACAATCCATTCATCACTCGTGTCGACCAACTTCTCCAAATCAGCATTACTTAATATTCGATCCGGTACATACGTACCCATTGCGGTAATGGTTGACATTGATTGATTCATACCGGTAGTCACCTCGTTTGTTTTTTACCATTATAGCACTAAGTATTAGTACTTGGTACTAATTTTAAAAAATATTTATTATGATTCATTCTCAGTTGTTTATTTTAAGCGCTCTATTCAACCTATTACCCAGAGTCATACAAACTATCGCATGCAGTTTTAATGAAGAATTGTGGATATCCTCTGAGTAACATGAAGAATGCCTTAATTAAATACGTTTTCTATAGACAGTCCATTCCAACAGGAGGAAAATAAACAGATTGCCCTACATTACTAAAGAATAGAGATGATGTATACCTATGAAAAAAGAATATAATATCCTTGCGATTTCCGGCAGTCTGCGCAATCAGTCCTCCAATACGTTACTAATGCATGCCATAATTAAGCTGGCTCCTTCTTACCTTAAGTTTGGAGTATATGGTGGATTAAATGATTTACCGCATTTTAACCCTGACCTCGATATTGAGAAAGGTCCTGAGTCCGTGCAGAATTTGAGAGCCCAACTGAAGAATTCTGATGGAGTTCTGATTAGCACACCGGAGTATGGAAATGGAGTTCCTGGAGTCTTAAAAAACGCATTAGATTGGATTGTATCTTCTGGAGAATGGCTCAATAAACCCACCGTTGCCATTACTGCTTCTCCAAGCCCCATGGGCGGTGACAAAGCCCATGCTTCACTATTGCTGACGTTAAACATGATTAATGCCCAAATCTTACATGAGGCTTCTCTAACCATTCCTCATATTACATTGAAGATGAACAAACAAGGAGTCATCATTGATTCAGAAACCCAGCATGCATTGGAAAACTCCCTTTTATGCCTAGGGCATGCATGCAACCAAATGGATAAATAGACAGACAGTCTACTTAAATTAAACTGACTATAAAGAAATGGAAAACCTAAAAAGTTTTTAGTACTTCGCATAAATTGGAATAAAAAAACAGCCCTGGATTTCCTCCGGGCTGTTACGGTTTATATTAGAAATATAATATTAGACAAATAAAAACCACCACCGAATAA